>CAZYTS010000063.1:0-18178 GCA_964649855.1 uncultured Gemmatimonadaceae bacterium | reverse complement strand
GATTGAGGTCGTGCCCAGAGTACGTCAGAAAACGTTGCCCGTGGGACGCACACAAATATTCCGTCTCTTCCGCTCGGGTGTGTCTGTACTGTCTCAGGCTGAAGGTAGGTAATGTAGGTAGCATTTGATCCGTCCACCACAATGGTCTTCTTGACTTCAAATACAGCGCTTGAGCCGACCAAGACTCTCAAACGATCACTGCAGGATGTCATGGTGTTTTTTGAAGTGATCTGCTCACTGCGAGTGATATTGATTTGCGGCTCCAAGTTGGCAATACCCTCCTCGGCAAGGTAAACTCCACCGATATCTTCGTGCACCTTCCACGTTCCTGGATAGGAGACCGTAAAGCCGGGTTGGAGTCGTTGATTGACAGAGTACTCGGAATTCTGTGAATTGTAGGTTATCCAACCGGATGGGACGCTATTCGTGTTAGTAGCTGAATTCGTGTTCACGGGGAGACTCGTATTCACAACGGCATTGACGTTATTGTTAGTCCCGATGCCCGTATTGATGTTAGAAACAGCATTCTGATTCTGGTTGCCGTTGACATCCGTGCCTCCATTCGTGTTTTCGTTTAGTCCCAGATTGGTGTTCACAGGAGTGTTGACACGCGATGCAGATTGGTCCTTAGTAAGGGCATAGATAGCACTTACAACAACCGCCAAGAGGGCTAGAATAACCACCAATATGGCCCAGTTTCTGGCGATACTCGTCTTCATTGTGGTCTTCGGATCCAAGTTGGGAGTATCCATAGATGCGTGAGGTTAAGAACTGATACCCATAGCCTGGCACCTCAGCAATCCAACGTCAAGTGCCAAATCAGCGGTTATCCACTTTCGGTGTCCGAATTCGGCAATTGACCGCGTGGATGCCTTTGCTATCATCGTCCTGCGATGCAACCGGAATGCTCTTTCACGAAAACTACCGTGGCCACGCCAACGCATCTCTTGCTTTCACGAGAACGTCTTTGAATGTGGGTGAAGTCGGATTCTTTCGGAAGAAAGTTCGAACGTCCTCTAATGTGGCGAACCAACTGGACACAACTGTCCACTTGTCGCGTGCGACGAAAAAGCGTCGATCACGAGAGTAAAGATGGTCGATTTTTTCTTGGGTTCTACATAGGATCATTTCGGATGACTTCAGATGGCTTGTTGGAGTTTCACAAGATGCCTTCCCAAACAGCCGAAGCTCACTACCTTCGGCACTCAGGACGAGGGGACGACTTTGCACGGCGTCAAGTAGAGTCAGCAGCAGCGCCATCCCGGCACTAGGCACTGAGCTGCACCTTGCGCGGACAAGTTGCGAGTTCCCCTATTTCCGGAAAGCAGCATTGAAGAAGAGGAAGAACAGGAACCACCCGAGCCCTGAGAGGAAGCCGGTGACGACCCGGACCGTGGGGTGCGGAAGAGGGTCTCGCCTGCCAGTACGCCTCGTAATACCATGCAGTGAAGTTGGCAGGCCGAGGAGTACCGCGAGAACGAGAAGCAGCTTCGGATTGGCGCTTGCGACCCAATCACGTAAGTTTGCATTTTGGTGAACTAAGTACACTGTGGCTGCACTCACAGCGAGCCCAAGGTGATAGCCCCCGCATCGTGCGCAAACGGCCCAGTACGTGCCGAGTTGCGCTTTGCAGAACGGCAGCAGCTTCTTAAAGTTGTGCCTGAGATCAGGAACGATGCAGTAGACGGCGGCGGCGAGGAAGAGCAGCGCGAGTGTGAAGTTGAGTCGCTGCGACCACACCGCGTCTGGCGGCCCGCTCAGCTCCGCGAAGACCGCCGATACTCCGAGCAGTAATCCAGCGATTGCGAGCCTTGCGACTGTAGGCTTCTTCATGCCAGCAAACCTTGGGGAAAAAAAGACCGGTCACGCCGCGCGCGTCCGGTCAGTTGCTGTTGTGAAACTCGATCAGGCGCCGCAGACCGACGCATGAGATCCCCCACAGCAGAAGTCCAATGAGAATGATTGGCAGCCCGTGCCACGACTGGGACGTCGAGTAGAGACCGTACCCACCGACGGCCATCGAGAGGTACGTGAGCAGCGTCGATATAGCTGCGTCGACCTTCGGGGTTAGCCAACTCGGCATGTCGGGATCGCCCTTGTAGAGCGGCTCGTGCGCATGTCCATTCGCCATGAGACCTCCTTTCCCTAAAAAGAACTGTTACTTGCCTATCGGCAAAGCTACTTATTCAGTATACACCTCGCAAGGTGCGTTCGGTCAAGAAGTTACCAATATTACAAAATCACTGATTCGCGTCAAGCTAAAATCTGTTAAGACTATAGGTTAACCGCGACGTCTGCTGGTGGTTTCTCCCACGCTGTCGATTCGATGGTCTACAATGCATGTATTCCGACGGTAAGCAATTTGGTTATGAACCACCCCAACGCTATCCGCTACTACCGCCGTCGCCTGTCCCTGCGTACGAAGGATCTCGCCGCAGTGATCGGTCACACGCCGTCCAAGACTGGTAGCTGGCAACGAGGCTGGGTTCTGCCGCGGCCGCAAACCGCTCTCGCCATCTCCGCGGCGGTGCAGTGCCCAGTGGAGATCCTCTACCTCGAGCAGTTCCAGGCGATTCGCAAGGTAGTGCGCCGGCGCACGGCCGCCATCCTCGAGACCCCGCAACCCTGGGTTCCACTCCTTGCCGTACTGGCACGAGGACACACGAGCAGATGCAGTCTGAGGGGGAGTTGTCCACTTTTCCTACCCGAATTCGGGAATTGCGGGAATGACCCAGTGTCGCTACGCTGCGCCATGCATATGAAGCACAGCGACTGCCATCCCCTCACCAGCTACCGCCACGTCCACCACCTAGAGCGAACGACGCTCGCGCACCAGATTGGGTGCTCACCGAAGTCGCTGTACCGCTGGGAGCGCGGCCTGACTCAGCCACGCATGGCCTGGGCGGTGCGGGCGAGCCAAGTGACGCAGCTACCGCTCGAGCAACTCTTCGGTGGAGGTAGTACTTGATCTCGCGCTGTTTTGAGGAAGGTCTCTCGAAAAAGACTACCTCGGCTGAGACAACACTTCTCTTGCTTTCACGAGAGCGTCCTTGAACGTGGTTGCAGTCGGATGTTTCTGGAAGAAAGTTCTAACGTCCTCTAGTGTGGCGAACCACATGCGAATGCCGCCCTCACGAGGAGCGGTTTTCGCCTCAGCTAAGCCAAGGTTCGTTGATTCGAACCGAGTGCTTTTCGTCGCGTTGACTGCGACTGCTTTCTGGATCACCGAGAGCGGTTTTCGCGGTTGAATCTGCAGCAATTTGCCCTTCAACACGAGATTCGAACCGGTGAAACTCAGAATGGCGCGCTTCTCATCTTCGGTCCCAGCCGCAAAGCGTTGCTGCGCAGTTCGAGCGAAATCGATTGTGTCTAAAATCTGGCCGTTGATCGCCCGCTCGTGTGCCGCGAAGTTGTCGATTAGCTCCTTGAGGCGGAAGCGTTCTTCGTCCAGTTCTTTGCGCTTCGCGCTGAATTGCTCGTCGCTCAAGAGCCCACGCAGCCGCAGATTCAGCAGCTCGTTCCCCTCGACTCCGCAATTCTCGTGCCGCTTCTGGAGCGCCGACAGACGCTCCTGCTGTGCCCGCGACTCCTGGAGCTGTGTCTCTCGCAGGGTTCGGAGCGCCCACGCATGCATTTCCTCCGGTATGGTCAGAGTCGCCAGGAATGCGCTGACTTGGCGTTCGAGCTCTCGCTGCTCAATGACCTTCTGACTGCACCGCACCGTCCGCTTGCGCTTCGTGCAGTGGTAGTACGTGTAGTGGTAGCCGTACTGATTCACCTTATGCTCGGCGGTGATCGCCGCGCCGCACTCGCCGCAGGTCATGAGGCCGGTGAAGGCGAAACGTTTCAGTTTCGGTCGCAGGCGCGAGGATCGACTGAGGATCTCCTGGACGCGGTCGAACTCCGACTTCGTGACCATTGGGGGGTGCGCCCCGGGGAAGAGCACACCGTTGGAGCGAATCGCGCCGTAGTAGAACGGGTTGTGGAAGTGCTGGTAGATCGACGCGTAGGCCACGGGACCGCCGCCCATGCGTTTGGATGTGCGCGTCCGCAGTCCCCATTGCTCGGTCGCGATTTTCAGCACCGTCGCCGGCGAGTAGTTGCCGCTCAGCATGAGATCCCACATCTTGCGGACGAGCGGGAAGCGTTTGTCGTCTCTGATGATGCGTTTGTTCAGCCGGTCGTTGAGGTAGCCGATGGGCGGCACACCCGGACGCCAGCCTTGCTCGATCTTCGCGCGCAGACCGCGCTTCACGTTGTCCGAGAGGTCGTCGACGTACTTCTTCGCCATGCCGAATTCCAGCTGCATCCAGAATTTGTCATTCCCCGTATTGGCGAACGAGCGTTGCGGCGTGCAGATCCTCCGCAACTTGCCCTCCTCCATCGCCCAGATGATCGCGCCGCCGTCGACCGGATTGCGGGCGAGACGGTCGAGCTTCCAGCAAATGACGCCGTCAATCTCGCCGCGTTGCACGAACTGGACGAGTCGGCCGAAGACTGTCCGCCCCGGCGCTTTCGCCGACTGCGATTCCGTGAAGATACGAGGACTGCCCAAACCCTCTCGCTGCGCGAAGGCCTGCAGTTCTTTCACTTGCGAATCGATCGACAGCACTTGCCGGTCTTCCGACTCGATGGACTTGCGAGCATATATTGCGAACGCAGACATAGATGGCATGTGGGGGCTGAATCTTAGCGTGTGCGGGGGTTTGGGGACAACGGCGGCGGCGTTCGCGTCGCCTTCGCAGACGGGGCGGTCAGGATGGCATACAGGCCGATCAGACGGATCGCCATGTCGCTCGCCTCGCGGTCGGAGAGGACGCGGCCGAATCGGCGCTGGTAGAGCCGCTGCAAGTCTTCGACGTGGCGCTGCGGGATAGGCATGCGTCGCAGGCTAGCATGATTCCGCAGTCGGCGGCAGCGGGGACAAACACCCGAATTCGGGTTCTACGGTGGAACAAGTGTGCCGCAACAGCTTGAGTGGCGCGAAAATCGATTGACAGCTCCGCCGAATGTCCTATATTTGCAGGAGTGAGACGCTTCTAGCTGCGCATAATTCCTCCACAATTCAGCATTTACGGCCTTATCTGCAGTTCCACATTCATTCTATCAGTTCCTGACACGTCGTCAATCCGGAGGCACCTTGTCCGACTACCTAACCATCCATCCGTCTGAATCGCAGCGAACTACGGCCAAAACTCCTCTCGCCGCGCCGCGCGGTGTCGGTAATCCAACGTCCCACTCCTGCAAGAGTGGGACATTCGAATTTCGCCGGCAGAGTAGTCAACCGGTTGACGTCGCTCTGGAACACCATCGCTTACGCGCTCGCGCGTGATGCACGACGCCAGTCACCAGCCAAGCAGCAACTCTCCAACGCCGAGTACCACCTCACCCTTGCGGAACTGAGCCGACTTGTCGACGCCGCGAATTGTCCGCGAGATCGCGTCATGCTGCGATTGCTGGTGGAGACCGGCGTCCGGCGGTCGGAGGCGGCCGCGCTGCGGGCGGACGACATCGACGCTGCGAGGAATTTGATCGTGATCCGACACGCGAAAGGGAAGAAGTCGCGGCTCGTGCCGGTGCACCCGTCGCTCACGGCGGAGCTACTCGCACTCGCGCAGGGCGTGGATAGTTGCGTGTTCCGGTCTCGTGGCGACAGCCCACTCAGTCCGCGACAGATCAACCGGATAGTGGCCAGCACCGGTGAACGCGCGGGCGTGCGCAACCCGAACCCGAAGTACGAGGCCGTGACCTGCCACCTACTCCGGCACTCGTTCGCACGGCACTGGAAGGCCGCGAACGGCTCGGTGGAGTCGCTCTCAAAGATTCTCGGCCACGCGTCCGTCAAGACGACCTGGGACCTCTACGGCACCGAGAGCCTCGTCGACATCCAGCGCAACTACATCGCGACGGCAAGGCTGCTCTTTCCACAGTCACCAACGACAACGGCTACTCGACAGAACAGAAGAGGAGGACTTGATGTCCACACCGACCAGTAGAGCGAGGCCACTCTGCGCACTGCTTTCAGGACTGATGCTGCTCGCATCGACCGCCACTCTGCACGGCGCGTCGGTGAAGGTCTCCGGCCACGTATACCTGCAGTACCAGCACAACCACTCGGGCACATTAGTCGAATTCCAGCCAGGACCACCGCCTGCAGTGTACGCCGCCGCGACTACGGACGCCCAAGGGTACTTCGAAGTGACCTTGAATGCGCCTGCAGGCCACACGCTGGCGGTGTCGCGAAACGGCTACTACAGCCTGCCACCTGCACAGTTCTACGCGTACCAAGACACTCTCCTCCCGGCTCGGCAATTGCTGAAGCAGGCGACCCTCCTACCCGGGGGATTCGTCCAGGCCTTGCACCTGCGCCGCGCGGACAGCCCCTTTGAGATCGCCAACGCCGTCTTGGAGTGCGACACGCTGACCCTGGAACCGGGATGCCGAATGCGCCTCGCGTGCTATGGCACCGCGACGACGCCTCCAGGTATTGTCGTCAACCACGTCTTCCGCGCAGAGGGGGTAGCCGACGATAGTATCTTCTTCGCTCGATCGCAGAACTGCCCGGATTCGTCCTGGCTGCCCGGCATCCTGCTCCGAAGTTCCGATTGCAGCATGGCATTCGTCACTGACGACGTCTACTCCAAGCTGCTAGTGCGGCCGGCGTCCGCGTCGGCTTTGATTCGCGTACGCCACTGCAGCATCGTCGGCAACTTGGACGTCGATACAATCGTCACGTTCACCATCGACACGTCCTTCGTTGACTTGGGAAGTGGAATGGCGCGTCTCCAGAGAGTGACGACGAGTCAGGTTGACGCAGGCGACGCGTTCATACCAGGACTTGTTTCAGGGAGTCAAATTTCAGCAGCAAGCATCACGCTGTCCGGCCAGTCTTCCGTGGACGCGTGCAGTCTAGTCGCCGGAGTTGTCAGCCTCGCCGGCCAGATCGCGAACTCCTGGATTGAGCCACGGGCGCAGCTCAGCTTCGCAGAGCATGCCTCTCTCAGCGCCTGCACAATTTGGGGGCCGCATACGGTGGGGAATTGGGTCCGCGTCGACCCGATACGCTCGTGCTCGCTGGTACAAAACCGCATTGCGCTCGAAGGGAACTACCCTGACTTCGGCAAAGTCACGCTGCTGGCAGGCAGCGTTGCCCGCGGGAACGTGATCGGCTTGTGTCCGCAAGGGCCGCCGTTCGATCAGAACGCGGTGCCGGGGTCCATCACCGTCGGTGCGGGCGCACTCTTTGCCGAAAATCAGTGCTTCCGTGCGCAAGTGCATGTCGACAGCGGCGGGACGGCGACCGGCAACCTCGTTTACTCGCCGACGAACTCGCTGCTCGGCGTGAATATGCGCGTGGCAGACTACGGCTTGGCCGTGAACAATCTCTCGATCGGCGCTGACGCGGGCTTCTACGCGTACCCGTTCGCGACGGTGCACCACAACGCGGCTTTCGACGCGGCGCGATTCAACTTCTCCGGCATCCCGATCCTGGGCGTGAATACGCAGTTGAATTCCAACGGCGATTCCTGTGATGCGTTCTTCAACATATGCGGCCCGAATCTTGCCTCTCTTGTGGACATTGACCTCAGCAATTGCACCTCGACCATCGTCAATTGCGGGTCACCGGTCTTGGGTGCGGGAGACCCGGCGTTCGATTCTCGCAACATCGGCTTCCCAGACCACGTTTGCACGGACGTCCGGGAGATCGAGGCGGCGATTCTACCGGAGACGTTTGCGCTTTCTCAGAATTATCCCAACCCCTTCAACGCGTCGACGCAGTTCACCTTTGCGATCCCGCGCGCTCGCCGCGTACGGGTCGACGTCGTCAACGTGCTGGGGCAAGTGGTCGCGACGATAGTAGACAGCGAGTTGCGGCCGGGGACGTACCAGGCGACCTGGGATGGGACGGACCGGACCGGCCGCGCGGTCGCATCCGGCGTGTACCTCTACCGTGTGACCGCGGGAGCGGACGTCCACACCCGAAAGATGCTGCTGCTGAAGTAAGGCAAACGGCCGCGGGAACGGGCGGCACGCCCGCTTCAATCGACGCTTGAAGCCGAACCCGCTGGGCAACGCTGAATCCCCGAACTCGCACCAGTATGTGCACGTTATCCACAGCACCTACCCGAATTCGGGAATTGCGGGCTTCTTCGGCCTTGCCTATAGTGGCCGGGCTAAAGAAACACACATATGGAACACCCGCGCCACGCCCCCATCCCGAACCAGCTCCGCTACTACCGCCGCAGGAACAACCTCCGGATCGGCCACGTCGCACGGCTCGCTGGATTGCGCAACGTCTCGCACCTGGCGGCGTGGGAGCAGGGGCGCAAGCTCCCGCGGCTGGAGAACGCGCTCAAGCTCTCGGCCATCATCCGCTGCCCGGTCGAAGTGCTGTTCTTCGACCTGTACGACGTCATTCGTCGGGACATCGCGGCGAAGCGGCAAGCGCTGACCGCGTGCCGCGATGACTGAGGGCAGGCCGATCCGCTTCATCCCGCATTCCGCTGCCGAGGCGCTCGCCTTGGAAATTGCAAGCGCCTTCGGCGACGAGACCCGCCTACCGGTGTACCTCCGCTTCTGCCGGGAGTACCCGTCCGCGATCGTGTACCGCGCCTTCCGCGCGGCGCAATCCATGCCAGCCTGGAGGATCACGAAATCTCGCCCCGCCCTCTTCTTCTACCTCGTCCGTACCTATGCCCACCAAGCCTAGCGTGCTCGCCATCGACCCCGGCCGCCGAGCGTTCGGCATGGCGTTCTTCGTCGGCAGCCAGCTCGCGGACTTCGGCGTGAAGTCGCTCCGTCGCCAGCGACGAACGAACACCGCCGTCATGCAGGAGGTCATAGTACGGATGGTCCAGAAAAGGCGACCAGACGTCATCGCTCTTTCGCTGAACACGATTACGATCAGACGCGGCGGGGATCCAGTGATGATGGTCATGCGCCAGCTGCAGCGGTTCGCCCTGGAGCACAGAATATCCGTGTACGGATTCGCCGCCGGTACGGTGAAAGAGGCTGCGTGCGGCAACAGCCGGGCGACTAGGCGATCACTCGCCGAAGCCGTGGCCGTGCAATTTCCGGAATTGCGAGCATTCCGCAATTCCGGCCGACAGTGGCGGGAGCGGTACTACCGACACCTATTTGCCGCCGTCGCTGTCGGGTTGACGTACCGGACACTGGCGGATGCGGGACAACAGAGCCACTATGCTATCTCACACGAAGCAATCCACACGTAAAGCGAAGCCCCTCCATGTCACGGATCGCGACCGCGAACTCTTCCAAGCATTGGAAGAGCACCGCGTGCTCACGACCGATCAGTTGTCCCACCTCTTCTTCCCGTCGCTGCACCGAGCGCGGAAACGACTGGTACAGCTCTGGCGACACGGTCTCCTCATCCGCGCAGTCCGTCCGACGCGCCTCGGCGAAGGATCATCCCAGTACCTCTACGCTCTCTCCCGAACTGGTCGGCGGATGGTGTCCGATCACTCACACCGACACGGTCTCTCGCGCCGCTCGTTGCATGAGTTCCGTCGCCATAGCGAACAGATCAACGACTTCCGCATTTGCCTGACGCTGGGGACACGCTTGACCGAGGATTGTGCTGTTTCGTCCTGGACGCAAGGTTCGCAGCTGAAGATGGTGGCTGCGCCGAACTACCGGGGAACGAACCAGGTGACGAAGATCATCCCTGACGCGATGTTAACGCTGACCTGCCGCGGACGCTCCTACAGTTACTTCCTCGAAATCGACCGGGGCACGACTGACCTGGGGCGCATTACCAGAAAGTGCGCAGGGTACCACGGGCTCTGGCAGCAGAAGGTCCCGCAGCAGCGATTCGCCCTTCGGTCATTCCGGGTGCTCTTCGTCACTACGACGCGGAAGCGTCTCGATCACCTCATGCGGAAACTCGTGCAGCTCCGCAACTCTTCGTCCTGCCCGGATCTCATTGCCGGTGCCGAGGCAAGTGCAGTTTCCCTGACGCAGCCACAAAAACTCTTCGCGGCCAGTTGGCAAACGATTTCAGATACAGGTTCTGTCGTCTCGGCATGCCCACTGCCCGCGCCTTCCTTCCACCGCTCCCGACAGCGCCAGGAACACCACCCGTGCGCTGACCAGAACCCTAATGCTAGCTGCAAGGAGCCTCCGGGCCCGGCGGATGAGGGCGCCCCTCGTCTGCCGGGTGGCGGGAGCGGTACAGACGACACGAAGTCGCCTGTAGTTGGGCGACCTGGGACAAAGTAAACGGCTTCATTCCAACGGCATCCGGGCGTCCGACTGTAGAATGGCGACGTACAGCCGATATACAGGGAGTATACAGGCTGGGTGTATAGTCACGGGGGAATCGTTCAGTGGATGTCTTACTTGGAATCGTGCTCTTGGGCGTGCTCGTCTTCGTCGTCGCGAGGGTGCAATCCAGGGCGGCGGAGAAGCGGCGGCGCGAGCAGCGTGCGCGGGATGCCGCGGACGCGGCGCGGCTGCAGGAGTGCGACGAGGTCGTCCGGTACTTCGCCAACCACCACGGGTACCTCGCGCGGTCGGTAATCTCCCGCGAGGAAATCGCGTCTTTGATCGACGGCGGCGCGACTGGCGACGACCTGCGGCGCGCCATCACGCAGCGGATGCTTGGGGTCTCCGGCATTGAGCTCGGACGGGCCGAGGATGGATATCCTGTCGTGCTCGCCGATGCGCTCCGCGACCGGCACGTCTACGTCATCGGCAAATCAGGGTACGGGAAGACGAACTTCCTCCGCCACTGCATCCTCCAAGACCTGTACGCCGGGCGCGGCCTCGGCGTCGTCGCCCCGGAGTACGAGCTCCTCACCGACGAGCTGCTCCCGTTCATTCCCGAAAGCCGCATCGACGACGTCATCTACTTCGACCCCGCGGACCGCGACCGTCCTGTCGTCCTCAACCCGCTGCACCGCGAGCCCGGGGACGACATCGACCTACTCGCGGACGAGGCCTTCACGGTGCTGCGCCGCGTCCTGGGCGAGGGCGGGCCGCGCATGGACGAAATCCTCCGGCACACGCTGTACGCGCTCATCGAGCGGCCGGGGTCGACGCTGCTCGACGTGGAGCGGCTGCTCGACCGGCAGGACGACGCGCTGCGCGCGGAGGTCGTCCGGACGACGCAGGACGAACGCACCCGCCGCTTCTTCGCGAGCACATACGCGCAGTTCCCGAAGGAGAGCCACCTCCCGATCACGAACCGCATCGGCCGAATCGTCGGGACGAAGGTCGCCCGCAACTGCCTCTGCCCGCCGGGCGAGGCCGCGCGCGGCCCCGACGCCGGCCACCTGCTCAACATCCGGCGTGCCATGGACGAAGGGAAGATCCTGCTGTTCAACCTGTCCGACGGCATCCTCGGCGAGGCGGCGAGCCACCTCATCGGGCAGTTCATCGTCTCGAAGTTCCAGACGGCGACCATGAGCCGCGCGAACGTGGCGAAGGGCGAGCGGCGGCCGTTCTACCTCTACCTCGACGAGTTCCAGAACTTCTGCGGGACGGCCTCGGCCTCGTACGAGAAGATCCTCTCCCGCGCGCGGAAGTACCGGCTCGGCCTCATCCTCGCCCACCAGCAGACCGGGCAGCTGCCGCCGGAACTCCTGCGCGAGGTGCTCGGCAACGTCTCGACGTTGGTGTCCTTCCAGTTGTCGCAAGCCGACGCGGCGCGGCTGGCGCGCGAGTTCATCGGCGAAGTCGACTTCGAAATCGCCCCGCTCCCGCCGGAGGAGCTGCTGCGCCTCGGCGTCGGCAGGGCGTACTGCCGGATCGAGCAGCACGCGTTCCCGCTTCGCGTCGACTTGGTAGACGCGCCGCCGGACTACGACCGCGCGCGACGCGTCATCGCGCGGTCGCGGGAGCTGTACGGGATACCGCGCGGCGGCGACAGTGCGCACCGGGAACCCAGCGGCGGCGCTGCGGACCCGCTGGCGGGCATCGATCCCGGAGGCGTGTTCGAATGACGACCGCCGCAGTCAAGCTCACGGAGCGCGACGTCCTGATCCTCGTCGACCTCTACAAGCACCGCTACCTCACGGTCGGCCAAGTGCAACGACTGCACTTCCCCTCGTTGCAGACGGCCTACCGGCGCACGCGGCTCCTGAAGGCGGCGGGGCTCCTCGAGCGCTTCACCGTCGCCCACGTCGAGGAGGGCATCTTTGCGCTCACGCGGCGGGGCGTTGACGAGGTCGCGGGCGCGCTCGGCGTCGACCGCGGCGACCTCAAGTGGGGCGACGCGGCTGGCAAGCCGAAGGACTACTACTTCATGCGCCACTTCGTCGCCATCAACGACTTCCGCATTGCGCTCCGTCAGGCCTGCGACGAGACGGACGTGCAGCTCCTTGGCTTCATCCCGGACTACTACGGCAGGCGCAACGAGCGAGGCGGCGCGGCGAAGTACGTCCGGGACGTCGTCTGCGACGCGGCGGCGGCGCGCGAGCCGGTGTCGCACACGCCGGACGGTGTCTTCGCTCTGGAGCGCCGGGGCGCGGCGGCGCTGTTCTTCCTCGAAATCGACCGCGGCACGGAGGTCGTCTCCGCCCCCCAGCGCGGCGTCCTGAAGTGCCTCCGGTTCTACGCGGGCTACCTGGTCGACGGGAAGTACCAGCGCTACGCCTCGGATTTCGGTGTGCAAGCATTCAAGGGCTTCCGCACCGTCATCGTGACGACGTCGCAGGCGCGCCTGGAGCACATCCGCGCTGCGGCTGGCTCAATGGACGTGCCGCAGAAGGCGAAGCGCTTCATCTGGCTGGCGACTCCGGACGTGGTGCACGCCGAGAAGATCTTCACGGCGGCGTGGCAGTCGGTCGACGCGGACGACGCAAACCAGTACTCGATGCTCGGCGGCGGCTGACGCGCGGAGCGAGAAAGCGAAAACCCTCAGAAGGAGGTCATAACCATGGCAGAATCACCCGATGAACTCCGCGCGCGGATGCAGAACCTCCCGGACGCCGAACTCCTCGACGTCCTCGACAACGCGCTGCATATGTTCACGCAGGACGCAGTGAACTTCGCGCGCGCTGAAGTTGGCAGGCGGGGCGGCAGGGACGTGCTCCATGCACGCGTCCAAGCGGAGCGGCAGCCTGTGGACGCGGCTCCCGAGGCGACAGCGTCTGACGAGAATGTTGAGGCGAAGTCACAGGAGCAAAATAGCGGCCCGCCGTTGCTCACCATGGCGCACGGCTCGCGGACCCTCATGGAGGAGAGCATCCTCAACGAGTGGTCGATGGTCGTCGACCACGGCGCAGGACAGGTGGGCAACGTCGTCGCCGGCATCCACCGGCGGCTTGCCGAGGCCTGCATTCCCGGCGGGTGCAGCTGGCACCTTCAGGAGGTAAAATCGTCAGGATTCTTCTCGAAGACGCGCCGGGAGTTCCTCATCGTCGAGTTGGACCAGTTCCGTGACTACCGCCACTACATCGGGATCCGCGACTTCGGCGTCCACCTCGACTGCTGTCGCTTCCTCACGGTCGAACCCGGAGCGTTCAAGCGGATGGCCGCGCAACGACTCACCGGCTCCGCGGAAGGGCTCTCCGCGCCGAAGAACATCCTCGTGCACCAGGACCTTCGGGCGTGGAGCTCTGTCGTGCACCAGGCAGTACTCGATTCGGTCGAAGAAGTGATGACCATTTTGGGAAAGGATCCGCGACTCATGCAGCGCGGCAGCAAAGGGGCACTGGAGATCTGGTAAGTGTCGAGGTCACTGGTGTTGTGCAACTCCGTGCTTTGCACACTGAAACAAAGCTTCCATTGCGTCGACCGACTCCTGTGTGTCAGGCATAACTACCATCGCCACCTAAGCTGCGATGCGCGCGAGGCAGTTGTTGACAAAGGTTGCGGCATGCTTCGCGCCCTTTCTGCCCAAACAGAAGCCCCGAAATATGAATGAGAGCCTGATCCCTGTGGCGAACTGGGGACATTGGGATTGCTCATTGGCTACACCAGCGGTCTTACTAAGGTAGTGAGTAGTATCGTTTGGCAGTTCCGTGGATTTTGCTATCGGATACTGCTGGGCAACTTCTGTTAAGGAACTCTTGGTTGGACGCAAGCAATGTCTCGGGTTCTTGCAGCGGAAGTAGCCGAGATGCTTGGCAATACGCACGGTCAATGCAACGAGCCTCGATTGACAATGTTGGTTATCGTTGTAATGTGAGATTAGCCAGTCGAGGTTGTGACATACTACTAGATAACGGCACGTAGAGTGCTGGTTCGAGAGGCCTTTGATGGTCGATGTAGTACCAATTGGCTCGACTGGATTTTGGCCAACTCGTCAGAAAGCGGGTTGGCCTCATTTACAACTGACTTTGAAGAAACAGTGATTCAAAAGATGACCGGGCATCTAGCAGCGCTGCTCCTGTCCCGACACTCAAGTAATCCTCTAGTCCCCAAGTCTTGAAGTCAGCAGACTTCTTATGAGCAATCTCCATGGCGATATTGACTGTGCCCCTAACTTTTCCAACGACTACTGCCGACGCAATTGTAGAGCCAGTAATCTCGCGTCCTACAAGAGTCTCATATTCCTTAACATCGCCTTCAGCAATTCCGACAATAATACCGGTCTCGATGCCTGAAGCGGTGCTGATCCCCGCGTAAACATCCTCGACATGAACGTAACTACCGACGCAAAAACGAATGGCATCAAATAAATCACCGAAACAGACTATTACACCGTCGATCACGGTTCTGCAGGATACTGCTCTGTAAGCGGCCGCCCACGAAGTAACAATCTGAACCGCTGTGCTTTCAGGCCATCCCAGATTCAGTTTCGTCAGTTTCTTCATATTCAAGAGATCGAGAAACACAACGTACCCCCTGTAGCCTGTTGGTGGTCGCTGTGGCATGGCGCAGTTTCCCGAATGCTGGACCTGGGGCTTGAAGAGCTCAGCGATCTCGACTATTCTCGACTGCTGCTGGGTTGTAAGCTGGATACCGTCTTCTCCACGAGCTAAATGAATAGTGCGATCCAAAAGCCTCAGTATCTGCGAATTAGGAGGGAGCACAGCATAGCGTGCGAGCAATTCGTTCACGAGCGATTCGAATTTTCTCCGGCCAAACAGGTTAATGTAGTGGTTGTACAGAATCGGAAGCACGTGATTTAGTACCCGGACTTTGTGGGCAGCATCGTCCAGGAACCACAGGTTCCGATTCTGCTGTTGTTTGCTGTGCGACGAGACGCCCAATTCCAATAGGTGGGCGATGGTAGCGGTTCCTAGTTCCGGTCCGGTTTCCCCTATGCAGTCGATAAATGCCGAGAACAGTTCAAGCGGCTTTCGCTTTCTTGGCACCTCCCTTTTCGATTGCCGCACAGCGAGTTCAGCCGCTAACTCACCCCAAAAGCGAGCGGCCAAGTTGATTAGGCCGTGTACCCGCTCAGGGCTCACGAGGTGTGTTGTCCAATCCCGGTTAAGCGCATCTTCCGTGAGGACGATCTGACTATGTGGCCCTTGTGCGCTAAAGTACTTCTCATTCTGCTTCACAATTCGACCCAAGTGTTCTCGTTGTCCTTTAGCCCGGTCTGCAACTAGTCGAATTGTTTTCCCATAGCGATTATAGAGTACTTCACAGTTGTGTAGGCCCTGCATATAATGAATGAAACACAGAACCTTGTGCATTGCACCTGCTGCAGTGCTGACGCGTACGGGTGATTCTCTCTTAAGGTTTGCAAACGTCCATACGGATATTGCCAGGACAGACAAGAACTCGTCCGTCAGTGAGTTGTACGCCCGATCAATTTCAAACCGTCCTCTATCAAGGGATCGGATCAGATTAAACGACTCCGTCATCCCCGCATCGCTCAGGACATCGATGCCAATGCTGAGCGTTGTACTAGGTAAGCCAGTGATGCGCCTCAAATCGCCAAAGGTGAGTCCGCATCGATTCCAGCATGTCCGAGGTGTATTAGGGTCGTTTGTATTCTCATAGTGTGTGGCGATGGCTGATTTAATCAATGCGACTGCCGAAGCATTCGGCGTCCATTGGCTCGCAGAGAAATCGAGTCTACTACGGGTTTTCGCAGCAGCGACTTTCCGATGCAGACGGTAACCCAGGAAGTCTGCATTCTCGACAACCCTTGCCAAGTCATTGCCGTAATAATGAACATGTGTTTCGCTGTTCGGAGTGAGTCTTACATCTATGCCGTGTGAAGTGAAGTAATTCTGGAAGGCTGCACCAAGACGTAGGTCAGCCCAAAGGCTGATGATGTCGTATAGCGCCAACATCCTAGTACTCGTAGTCAAATCGGTTCTTAGGGACTCCTCAAAGGTCTGCACAATCGTCCGCAAGAGTTGGTCTTTTGAATCCGCAATGATCTTCTGAGCTGATTCTACCGTAAGGCGGAGGCTCAGGAACACCATCGGCGCCACGGTCACAGTTCGTTCCGAGTAATCAATGTAAATTCGAACCTTATGAAAGAAATGCTGAATGGTCCCTGCAACCTTTAGGCCATCTTCTAATTCCTGCCTCCCAAAGAACGTCGGCGTAATCAGGGAGAGGCGCTCATTTGAGCCTCTACCGATGGAGACTAGGATTCCCATTGACGTGAGGAGCTCCATAAACGGAGCAATGTTCGGCTCCCAGTCCATTGCCAAGTCCAAAATCGTAGCGTCACCGTTGAATGGGCGAAGCAAACTTGATGTAACCATGCGTCTCAACAGCCCGATACCTCGATGAAATCTCTCCGAAGAGACGGCAGCCACCTGCGTCTCCTTGCGAAACGCGGCTTCGAGGAAGTGGCACGTAGATGCAGAGACTTGCCCGGTTTTCTTCAGATGCTCTATCCCTCTTCTGCGCTCCTCACGTGCGTACTTGGCGTTGTTTGCCAACAACGTTATTGCTGTCGCTTTCTCTATCAGTGGCTCAGGGATGTTATTTGCAAGTTGTACTAGAGATCGGCCATATTCCAATTCAGACGTGAAGATTCCTAGTCGAACAGAGTCGTCGCTTGAGTATAGAAGTGAGTTAGGCAACCTGACTGGGTGTGGAAACCTGGACCTCTTAGCTCCTGCAAGCAGATTGTAAACATGATAGCTTGCATTATTAATTGGGACGATGTAGTCAAGCTGTTGAGCGTTCAATATCCGTTCAAGGCCGCTCTCAAACAGCTGCAACGTGGCCTTCTGAGGAACAGACTCCTCTGTCACAATGATGTTCTCGAATGACTTGCCCACAACAAGTTAAGATACAAGTCCCGGCTCTTGCAAGCAAGCCAATTGTCACCACGTTCGACTGCCGTGAATGAACCTAAGACGAACTTGCCAACCGAATCGAGCAGACTCAGCTTCGAGTACCAGTCTAGGACGTCATACCTTTATCGCGTTGCTCGGACTGAACCGCCCATACACTTCGACCATGTCTTTCGTCGACATGTGCAAGTAGTTTTGCGTCACAACCAGCGATGTATGCCCCAAAATCTTCTGCAGAATCACTGGCGAGCCGCCTTGGCGGATGAAGAAGGTTGCGGCGCTGTGGCGGATTAAGTGTGGATAAAGGTCAATGCCCGCACGTTTGCCGATATCTTGGACGATCTTGTGGCAGTGGCGTGCAGTGATCGCCTCACCGCTTCTTTGACAGAACGCAAGGTCTCCGCTGATGTCCTCACGCCAGCGATTCAGGAAGAAGTGCAGCATCTTGATCGTCTTGGCGCCGACCGGAACTTGCCGTTCCTTACGACCCTTGCCATAGACCTTGATCAGACCACCGCGAAGATCGATGTTCTCAAGCTTCAGGCCGATGAGCTCTTCCTTGCGGACCATTCCGTCCCAGAAAAGCATCAACATGCAGGAATTGCGATAGCCTTCATATGTGTTTCGATTGAGAACACGAAAGACTGATTCCATTTCGGTCGGTGTAACGACCGCCTTGATCCGCTTTTCTGACTTGATGAGCTTCATCTTGTGCGCGGGATTCGGCTTGGTCCAGAACCCTTCTTCTTCAAGGTAGTTGAAGAACCGCCGGTACGCACGTATGCGACCATTGACGGTCTCGTCCGCGACCTTGCCGATGAGTGACAGGAGGTACTCCTGCAGATGCTGCTTCGTGACGGATTCAATGTCGACGCCCTTTGTTTCCAGATACCGCGCGAGGTAGCCCAGCCTTTCGGCGTACACGCTGATGGTGCGAGGAGAGAGATTTCTGAGCTTGCAGCCAAAAATGAAGGCGTCGACAAACGTCTTCCAATTTT
>CAZYTS010000062.1:0-18349 GCA_964649855.1 uncultured Gemmatimonadaceae bacterium | reverse complement strand
AAGGTATGGAATTTCACGGCACCCGGTCCAGACGGCCGCCCCCAGGGGAGGATGACGATGCTGGTTCCATGGACACCCCGGATGCATCATGCACTGCATCCGTGGGGTGGTGCGATCCGAGGGAACAGCAGCGAATACCGTCTGGTGAGGTCGACCAGCGGCGGTGATTCAATATGGATGGCGTCGCGACCGTGGACTCCGGAACCAATTCCGGACGATCAGCGCAAGGCTCGCTGGGAGCAGAGCATTAGCTCGGCCGGAAAAACTGTGGGCGAACCACGGGCTCGCCAGGCGGCGAAACTCGAGGACCTTCCAACCACTGCTCCAGCGTTCACACGACTTGGAGTCGACGAAGATGGGAACATCTGGGCACGGCGTCTAATCGGATCGGACTCGACACAGACAACATTTGACGTGTTTGATGCACGCGGCACCTGGATGGGGCCCATCAGCATCCCCTACGGGATCGCCGAATATGGTGGTGCGTGGTTCGGCAAGGGAGCGATATACGTGAAGACAGAGGACGAGAACGGACGGCCGGCGATCGTACGCCTGGCTGTGCGAAAGCCCTAGTCTTTCCGACTTTGCAGTGCGCCGCTGTAACAGACGGCCGTCTCCAGGTCGTCCTCATTGCGCAGCACACCGCACCGCTTGTTCGCCACTATCGACATCAACCTGAATCGTTCCGGAAGTGTGACGTACTGCGCTCCTTCGCGGTTGCTCCATCTGATCCATACACGCTGACTGTCCGGTCTAACGCGGGGTGTGCGGTACATCTCGAACCAGAGCTCATTGGTGTTGCCGGAGACTAGTTGTCCAAAGCTCGGGAAGTAGTCGGGGTAGGGCATTTCGTCCAGGAGCTTGTCCACCATTGCGCGGTTGGCTGGCCGCGCCCTGGCGCGCTCTGTGCGTTCGTAGGCTGCGATATCTCCTGATTCTACCTTTTGCTTTGGCAGCTCGATTCTCAGGTTGCGACGGAGCTGCCCGTCGGCACCGCGATACTCGACCAACAGATCTCTGGCGTCTCCGACTACAAAGCCGTCTTCAAAGGGGACCAGGCCTGCGCGTCTGCCAAACGATCTGTCCCAATAGGCGACTCCGCCGTTCTGTGGAGGAGCGACCTGAACAAAGTGTTCACTGGCAAAGCTTACATGAGCACGGCCCAGCGCTTTTCCATTTGCATCGTAGCGAAACAGCGTCATCGTAATTTCGAGTGGGTCAGGTGATGGCCTACCCGAGATGAAGTTGGAGTAACCGACGAGTATCGATCCGTCGTGCAATCCGATGAACTGGATAACGGTGCCGAGTCCTTCGGGCTTTTCGATTGGGATCGAGCGGATGTATTCCCCGGTTGGGGAGAGGAGGGAGTAGCGCCGTTCCGAGTTGTCGTAGACGAGCACGGAGTCGGCCCTTGCCGGGACAACGAGTGTGATGTTGCCAAACTCGCCTGGCCCTCCTCCTTTCCGGCCTGAGACCTTTGCGAGGTTGCCTTGCGAGTCGAAGAGGCAGAACTGGTGCGCGCCAGCGTTAGCCACAAGAAGGCCGCCGTCCGTTCGTGGCAGTACAGCCCTTACACGGTTGAGAAGGCAGCGTTCGTCGTCCTGAGACATGACAGCCGGCTGCATCGAGTTCGGTTGCCTAAGAACCGTTGGGAGAATCTCGATCCTCTCGACGCGCGTTAGGTTAGTGGTATTCTGCGCTACGGCGAGCGATGGCGAGAGAGCGCCGAGAAGGGAAGCCGCCAACCAGGGCTTGGTTCGAAAGAAACGCAATAGCGTGATCATGACCCGAGATACCATCGGCTAGTATGTCTTACGCAATAAGGGATGTTGTAGCAAGCTGGATGGCGACGCAAGACACTCGCAGGAGAGCAGGGGTATCTGGTGCTTAGCCGTGTATTCCAAACGAGCTCCCTCTCTTAATAATCGATGCGCCGTGTACCCCTTCCTTCACTATCTCAGACTTGGTATCAGGAGCCTTAGGCGATCTCAGGCGTTTGCTCTTACCGCCATAATCACCCTCGCACTCGGTATAGGGCTCTCATCGGCAGTGGCAACGGTGGCATCGACGTTACTCGTTAAGCCTCTGCCTGTGAGTGATCAGGAAAGCCTGGTCGTGCTCTGGGGAAGACAGCCTGGAGGAGGATTCGAGAACTACCCAGTTGGGCTCGAAGGTGCGCGAGCCTTTCGCGCCGACACCCGCATACTCGCGTCGGTCGCGTTCTTTGGATACGAAGGTGCTTCGCCCGCGCCGATCCGCGAGGGAGATCGGATTTCGCGCATGAATCGCTCAATGGTGTCGGGCGACTTTTTCGATGTCCTTGGCGCGGCGCCGCAACTAGGCCGAACACTAAATGCGTCCGACGATCTACCTGGAGCGGCGCCTGTAGTGGTGCTTAGTCACAGGGCGTTCAAGCAGCGCTACGGTGCCGACAGCGGTGTTGTAGGTCGTCAGTTATTCATGCACGACCTGGGGCGCACGTTTACCATCGTTGGGGTGATGCCGCAGGGTCTCGACTTTCCACGAGGCACGGATATCTGGGCTCCGGTGATCGCAACGACGCCCGAAGCGAGTCTACAGTACGCGGCATTCAACCTCGTTGGACGCCTGCGGCCAGGAGCGACGGTTGTTGATGCTCGGGCCGAATTGAGCGGCTTTTTTGGCCGTCCGGAGTCAGGTGTTTGGCAGCGCAATCTGGAAGGAGTTGTGCATCGGCTACCGCGGCTCCTTTTGGGGGACACACGGCCCGCGCTCATCGTGTTCGCTGCGGCAGCGGCGCTCCTCTTGATTATTGCGTCCATCAATGTTGCAAATCTGCTTCTGGTGCGCGGCCTCGGTCGCCTTCGTGAGTTTGCCACCCGATCGGCGCTCGGTGCTGGCCGCAGGGAGATAGCGCTTCAGTTGCTTGCCGAGAATGCGCTATTGGCCATAGGCGGCGGCGTATCTGGGATGGTTGTTGCGTGGGCTGCGGTGGGCACTTTCAAAGCGTTGGCTCCTGCAACAGTCCCGCGGCTCGACGAGATAGCCATTGACGCAAGTGGTCTGAGTGCCGCTCTGGTGATTTCACTGCTGGCGCTACTGATCTTTGGGCTCGCGCCTGCGCTCTATGCATCGAGGATTGATGTGCAGCTGGTCTTGCGGTCCGGGGCAGCACACAACGGAGGTCGCAGTTCTCGTTTGATCGCACAGTCTATCGTTGGTGCACAGGTGGCGCTTGCCGTCGTCGTGATGTCGGTGGCAGCTCTGCTGAGCAATAGCCTCGTGCGTCTGGAGAATGCCGATCTGCGCTTCGATGCCAGCAATCTCCTTATCAGCGAACTTGCGCTCGAACCTGACCGCTTTCGAGGTGTAGAGTCGCAGCGTGCATTACTCGATGCTCTGATTCCGCGGATCAGGGAGCTACCTAACGTCGCTGGAGTGACACCGATCGTGGCTGTGCCCTTTGCGGGTTCGCGAGGCTGGGACGGTAGGCTTGCTTTGGAGAGTCAGTCTCCTGAGGAAGCTGCCTCGAACCCAATGCTCAACATGGAGGTTGTGACTCCGGAATACTTCGCGACGTTTGGTGTTCCAGTTGTTCGTGGCCGAGCATTCAATGAAGGAGATAGCGATGGAAGTCCAGGTGTTGTGATGCTCAGCGAAGGTGCAGCCCGATACTATTGGGGCGCGGATGACCCGATCGGAAAACGCCTGGGATTCGGCCCCGGCCTGGAACACAAGCTCATTGTGGTTGGAGTGGTTCCCGATACTCGGTACCGCGATCTCCGTGACGCCAGGCCAAGTGTGTACTTCCCGCTCCGCCAGTCGATCTTCCCCTTTGTGCCATTGACGCTAGCGGTGCGTCTGAACGCGAATGCGGGGCCACAGGCGATGCAACAGAGCATCGGCCGATTGCTTCGCCGAACCGTGGAGGAGACGGCTCTTGGCGCACACGTCATCAGTACTCGGCCCTTCGATCAATTCATGGACGAACCACTGGCGCAGCCAAGGCTTAGTGCAGCCTTGCTCATGGTTTTTGCTGGTGCGTCACTGTTGATGGCGGCTGTGGGACTCTACGGAGTGATGGCGACTGACGTTCGGCAACGTACCAGAGAACTCGGAGTGCGGATGGCTCTCGGGGCGACTGCTGGAGTTATGCTGCGTTTGCTGCTAGTGCGAGGTCTTGCGATTGCAGGTGTTGGAGCGCTTGCAGGGTTGATTATTGCCCTTATGGGGAACCAGGCATTGTCTGGACTGCTGTACGATTTGAGTCCATCCGATCCTGCGACCTTGTCACTGACTATCGCCTTGATGCTTGTCGTAGCAGCGCTGGCAACTCTTATCCCAGCTCGCATGGTCATGCGTGTGGATCCAACGATCTCTCTCAAGTCAGACTAGTCGCTTCAAGGGCTGGATCGTTCAGCGCGCAGTCGTGCGCCGACGAGTTGGTTGTAGCGCTCTGCAACGTGTTTGAGTTGCAAGCTATCGCTGATGTTGCGTACAGGGTGGCCGAGCCTCGCGTGTTCTCCGAGGTCAATGCGTTTGGCAAGCTCTACAGCTTCTCAGGCCGGGCGCCTGTCAGAGTGTAGGCACATCCCCCACATGAGCGCGGAGACCGCTGACAGACTCTCGCCTCTCTTTCTGACATTCTGAAGTGGCTCAAACACTCAGATGCTCGACAGGTGAGCAACGTCAGAGAACCGTCGGTAGACCCAGCGCCGCTGTTTCACGCGCGCGGCTTGACTCGCACTTACCAGATGGGGGATGTGCAGGTACACGCCCTCCAGGGTGTCGACGCAGATCTCTACCCCGGCGAACTCGTCGTCATACTTGGCCCTTCGGGAAGCGGCAAATCGACCCTGCTCAACATACTCGGCGGTCTGGATGCTCCGACCGCAGGCACCGTGAGGTTCCGGGATCACAATCTCGTTGGAGCAGGAGAGGCTGACCTCACCAGGTATCGACGCGAGCACGTGGGCTTCGTCTTCCAGTTCTACAACCTGATCCCGAGTCTCACGGCGCGCGAGAACGTGGAACTCGTGACCGATATCGTCAAATCGTCGATGCCTGCGGACCAGGCGCTGCGGAAGGTTGGTCTCGAGGATCGCATGGATCACTTTCCCGCGCAGCTTTCGGGCGGGGAACAGCAGCGTGTGGCAATCGCACGTGCGATCGCCAAGAGGCCCGACGTTCTTCTCTGCGACGAACCCACCGGGGCTCTCGATTCAGAGACAGGGCGAGTCGTCCTGCAGGCTCTCATGAGCGTGAACACGGAACTGGGGACTACCACCGCTGTGATCACGCATAACGCCTCCATTGCACAGCTTGCGGATCGAGTGCTTCGCATGCGCAACGGCAGAATCGTGGAAGAGGTCCGTAACGCGGAACGACGAGACCCGAGTGAGGTGGACTGGTGAAGCTCGGTGCTTTGACCACCAAGCTCTGGCGCGACGCCTGGCACTACCGCGGGCAGTTAAGCGCGATCGCAGCCGTGGTTGCCTGCGGCATAGCTCTATTTGTGGCGACGCGGAGCATGAACGGCTATCTGCGAGACTCGCGCGACCGTTACTACGCAGAGTATCGCTTTGCAGACGTCTTCGTGCCACTGCGTCGCGCTCCCGCGCGCATTGCCCGTGAGGCGTCAGAAGTACCAGGGATAGCAGAAGTCGAAGGCCGCATCGTGATGGACGTGCTTGCGGACGTCCGCGGTCTGGCAGAGCCGGCGACGCTACGGCTGGTCTCGGTCCGTGTGCCCAGGCAACCCTCTCTCAACGAGGTCCACCTTTTCCGTGGTCGCTGGCCGTCAGCCACGGATAGGCGAGAAGTGGTTGCAAGTGCTGCTTTTGCTGCAGCAAATAACCTGCTGCCGGGCGACTCGGTTGGGACGGTGATGAACGGGAGACAGGAGTGGTTGCGCATAGTTGGGTTAGGTACGTCGCCTGAGTACGTCTACGAAATTGGCACGGGAATCATCTTTCCAGACAACAAACGCTTTGGTGTGGTCTGGATGTCGCACGATGCTCTGGCGGCGGCAATGGATCTTCAGGGGGCATTCAACGACCTCGTGATCCGAGTTACTCCGGGGGCATCGATTGCGGAACTGGTTACATCTCTGGACCGCCTTACCGCGAGATACGGCGGGCCCGGTGCCTATGGGCGGGACGAACAGGTGTCGCACCAGTTCCTCTCGGGAGAGATAGATGAGACGCAGATAACTGCGATCATGATACCTGCGATCTTTTTGTCCGTCACGGCATTTCTGATCAACATGGTACTGTCGAGGCTTGTGAGTATGCAGCGGGACCAGATTGCGATGCTCAAGGCCTTTGGTTACAGCAGCACTGAGGTGGGCCTGCATTACCTGGGTTTGGCAATGGTGCCCCTGGTAGGAGGGGTGATACTTGGCACGACTGGCGGGGCATATCTTGCCAGGGGCTTCGCTGATCTTTACAAGGATTACTTCCAGTTTCCATCGACCACCTTTGTTCTTGATTGGTCTGTAGTCAGAACGGCGGTTGCAGTTGGTTTATTGTCAGGAGCCGCGGGTGCAGTCGGATCGGTGTTGCGATCGGTCAAGCTCCCTCCCGCGGAGGCGATGCGTCCGGAAACGCCCATGCGTTTCAGGCAGGGAGCATTCGAGTCAGGCGGAGTGGGATCACGCTTCTCACCGCAAGCCAGGGTAATCATCCGCAATCTGGAAAGGCGTCCATTTCGTACGTCGATGTCCGTCATTGGTCTGGCCCTCGCCTGTGGTCTGGTTATCACAGTGCAGTCAATGTTCGACGCCATTGAATTCATGAAGACACTGCAATTCCACCACGTCGAGCGCGCCCACGTTACCGTGTTCTTCCGCGAAGTGCGCGACGCGCAGACGATTGCAGCGTTAGGCAGACTCGACGGCGTCCTTGGTGCCGAAGGCTTCAGAGTGATCCCTGTCAGGCTTTCTCATGCCGGAAGGAGCGAGCGAACAGCCGTTTTTGCATGGCCCGCTGGTACGGAGATGCGCAGGGCGGTGGATGCGAGCAGCAAATCGCATTCACTGCCGTCGCAGGGACTGCTGCTTTCAAGCCGAATGGCGCGCGACCTGGGGACGGCACGCGGTGACGAGATCATGGTTGAGTGGCTGGAAGGAAAACGGCAGCGCAGGGAAGTTGTCGTTGCAGGCACCATCGACGACGTGATTGGCTCAGCGGCGTTTGCTGATCTCGAGAGTATTCGCCGTCTGGAAGGGGGTGAGGGCGTATACTCGGGAGCGTATCTCCGCACGGATCCGCGCCACGCCGACGATCTGTATAAGGCACTGAAACGAATGCCGGCTGTCAGCGCGGTGAGCGTAAGAGAGGCAACACTGCGCGGGTACGAAGAGACTATCGCCGAGAGCTTCGGGATAGTGCTCGGAGCGACGTTAGGCTTTGCCTGCGTAATCGCCTTCGGGATCGTTTACAACAGCGCCAGGGTGGCTTTGTCCGAGCGGGGCAGGGAACTCGCCAGCCTTCGCATACTCGGCTTCACGCGCCAGGAGGTATCGACGATGCTGTTGGGAGAGCAGGTAGTCCTCATGATCCTCGCGCTTCCCGTGGGATTCGCAGTCTCTCGCGGACTCATGGAGCTGATCAGGCTGCGCTTTGACTCCGAGCTGTTTCGGATACCTGTAGTAATGGAGTCAAGCACCTACGTGTTTGGTGCATTGCTGATGGCTGTAGCGGCAGCTCTGGCAGCGCTAGCGGTCAGGCGCCGGATCAACAGGCTCGATCTTGTCGCTGTCCTCAAGACGCGGGAGTAGTGCTCATGCGAAAGAATAAAAGGGTTCTCTGGTGGTTAGTCGCTGGTGCCGTTGGTGTTGCACTGGTTGCGTGGTCGCTGCGGCCCGAGGTTGTGGTCGTGGAAACCACGGAGGTGAGGCTCTCACCCCTTCAGGTAACGATCGATGAGGACGGTGTCACGCGCGTAGCTGAGTTGGCGCGAATAGCGGCGCCGTTGAGTGGGCGCTTGAGTGAGACGCCTCTTGAACCAGGTGATTCAGTGGAGAAGGGGGCGATCGTTGGGAGAATCAGCCCCGTGCCGCTGGATCGTCGAACAAGAGCGGAACTCGAGGCGGCGATTGCGGGGGCACAGGCGCAGGTCGTTGCTGCGCGCGCTGCTGCTCAACAGGTGCGTGTGCTTGTGGATGAAGCCGGTCGTGCACGAGAAAGAGCGACAGTGCTCGAAAAGGCCGGTGCGCTGGCAAAGAGGGATCTGGAAGATGCAGATGCCCTCTTGAGAGTGAGGAAGGGGGAGCTGGAGGTTGCGCAGGCGCGTGAGACGTCGGCGATACAGGATGAGCGAAGGCTGCGTGCCTCGCTAATGAGCGCGGACCCGCTACAGAGTGTTGGACCCACCGGGGTGTTGCTGCGATCTCCCATTAGTGGTCGAGTGCTGCGCGTATTTGAGGAGCACGATCGAGTGGTAGCTGCCGGAACGCCTCTGGTTGAAGTCGGTGATCCGACGAGCCTGGAGGTGGTAAGCGATGTGTTATCGAGTGACGCGATGGCGATTGTGCCCGGGATGCGGATGCTGGTGAGGGTGCCCGGGCGCGACGTGTTGAGTGCGCAGGTTACGCGCGTGGAGCCTGCGGCATTCACAAAGCTGTCGCCGCTGGGAGTGGAGGAGCAGCGCGTGAATGTGATCGGTTGTTTCCTGCAGGAGGCAGTTGGACTGGGGGATGGCTTTGAGGTGGACGTGAGCATCGTGTTATGGGAGTCTGGCAGTGTGCTCACTGCGCCTGCTACGGCTCTAGTACCAGTGGATTCGGGGTGGGGTGTCTACGTGATGGAGCGTGGGCGGGCGCGGCTCCGTACGATCGAAGTTGGGCGACGGGGTGTTCGCGAGGTGGAGGTAAGGTCGGGATTGAGTGTAGGAGACCTGGTCATCCGTCACCCGGATGAGCGGGTGGTGGAGGGAGCGAGGGTGCGTTGAAAAATCTCCTCGTCAGCGACGAATAACTTGTCGTCTTTAGGCACGCAGGCAACGACGCTGGACCCCGGGCCTCCGCTCACTTCGTTCGCTTCGCCCGGGGAGGCGATCACCGAGGTCCTGCGAAGGCAGGGGCCCACAGTCCTTTTGCCGTTTGGGATACGACGCTGGGTCCCGGGTCTCCGCTCACTTGGTGTGATGGCCACCGTGCGCGCCCTTCGTTCGCTTCGCGCGGGGGAGGCGATCACCGAGGCCCTGCGAAGGCAGGGGCTCATAGCCCTTTTGCCGTTTAGGATACGACGCTGGGTACCGGGTCTCCGCTCACTTCGTTCGCTTCGCCCGGGGAGGCGATCACCGAGGCCCTGCTGGACATACCAGGAAGATCGCCTCCCGACGTAAACCTCGGTCAAGCCTCCGGCTCACTCCGCCCTCAGCACGTTCACCGGATTAACCTCCCGTACCCGACGCGCTGGTAGCCAGCACGCCAACAAACCCGCCAGAACGATCGCTACCACCGTGGTTGCCAGCGTAACACCATCGAACGGGCTCACACCATACAAGCTTGCCTGCAACAACCGTGTGCCGGCCACAGAACCTGCCAGCCCCAGTACGACTCCTACACCAATTACGACGGCCCCCTCTCCCACCAGCCAACGGGAAAGGCGCGACGGGTCGGCGCCTAACGCCATCCTCACACCAAGCTCGGCGCGACGTTGCGTAACGGCATAAGCCATCATTCCGTAAACCCCAATCAATGCTAACAGCACCGCCGCCGCGGCAAACGACCCAACGATCACCGCAAAGTGCCGAGGAAGCGCTGTCACGTCGTTAAAGCGCTCCTTGAAAGTGGTTATGGCTCCAACGGGCATCTCGGGATCGGCCTGCCGCACGGCCTCCCTTAAAGCCGCAATCGCCGCTTCCTCATTGCCCGAAGGCCTGAGGAGCAGAGTAAACACGCGTGGTGGAGCGTGGACGTACGGCAAGAAAACCTGGTCCTTTGCCGGCTCACGTGGTCCGTCGTGCCTGATATCTGCAACAACACCAACTATCGTATACCTGACCGCGTTGGGGCTCGGGTTTGTTGTAAAGTAACGTCCTATGGGATCCTGGTCTGGCCAAAGGCGCTTCGCAGCTGACTCCGTGATAATCACTCCGCGCGGACCACCCGCCCTGTCCTCACTACCAAATGGTCGGCCGGCGAGGAGCCGTGTGCCAAGCATTCTGAGCGCTCCGTTTGAGACGGACCGATACCAGAGCGATTTGGCCTCGCTCCCAGGAGCCGGCGGTGCGCCGTCAGCAAGCGCTCCAATATCTGAATCCCCACCCGGCAACAGCGGCGGAGTGCTTACGAGTTCCGCACCGTTCAACGCCGGGTGGGCCCGCAGCTTCTCCAGCAAAGCAGCGGCTGCCGCGGAGACGCTCTGCGCTTCGGGGTAACGTGCAGGAGGATAGCTCAGGCTGGCCGTCACTAGACCTTGTCCGCTAAACCCCATCTCTGTGCGCTGAAGATTCAGGAGCGTCCGGAGCAGCAGTCCGGCTCCAACGAGCAACACCAGCGCGATCGCCACCTCGGCCACGACGAGTCTTCTCCTCACGCGACCCACTCGTTGACCTCCACTGCGTTCGGCGTGCGACGTGCGCAAGGAATTCATGAGATTGGGCTTTGCTCCCTGCAGTGCGGGGATCAGCCCAAAGACGATCCCGATTACAACGGTCAGCGCTACGCTGAACGCGACGGCAGTACCATCCAACTCGATGGCCTGCAATCCCCGAATGGACTCGGGGACGAGGATTGAGAGTAGACGCGTCCCAAAGACACCCAGCCAAATCCCAAGAGCCCCTCCAACTACCGCGAGGAGAAGGCTTTCTGTGAGCAGCTGCCTCACGATGCGACCGCGTCCCGCGCCAAGCGCGGCGCGCACGCCAAACTCGCGCGCACGCATTGTGGAACGCACCATCGTTAGGCTTGCGAGATTGACGCAGGCAATCAGAAGAACAAAGGCTACGGCGCCAAAGAGCGCAATCAGCGATGGTCTGACAGGACCGGTGACTTGCTCGTGCAATGGAACGAGCAATGGAGCGATCCGTGTGTTCTCTTCGGGAGCTTCAGCAACCTGCCGCTCCAGCATCGCTGCTATCTGCTGATCCGCCGTCTCCATCGTTGCACCAGGGGAGAGGCGCGCAATCGCACGTAGCGTGACACAACCGTGATTACAGCCGCTATCGGCGGGCCTCCTCATCGGTCTTAGAAGTTCCCATGCAAGTGGCGGACGAAAAGTCGGAGGCATGACGCCAATCACCGTCCACGAAACACCACTCAACTGGATTGATCTGCCCAGTATTGCCGGATCCGCAGAAAAGCGTCTGCGCCAAAGGCCGTCGGTGAGTATCACGACAGGTTCGGCGCTGGCGTCGTCATCCGCGAGCGTGAAGTTGCGCCCTATTGCTGGAGGTGTGCGCAATACGTTCAGAAACTCCGCGCTAACGGCTCCGCCAGTCAGAGGTTCAGGGTCACCTTCGCCGGTAAGGCTCGGTGCCCAACCCTGGTACGCGCTCACCGTTTCAAAGGCCGGCACTTCGTTGCGCATGGCCAGGAACTGAGGAGGGGTGAGCCACTCCGGTTCGGCGCGACCCCGCGCAGAGTGGTCCATCCAGACCTGTACAAGCCGCTCAGATTCAGGGTATGGAAGTGGACGAAGGATGACGCTGCGAAGGACGCTGAACGCTGAGGTATTGGCACCGATGCCTAATGCGAGGGTCAGAAGGGCGACAGAGGTAAAAAGCGGACTGCGTCGCAGGTGGCGCACGGCAGTCGTCAGGTCCTGACGCAATTCGTCCCACCAGAGTCGGCGACGTTGCTCGGTTACCAACTCATGGCGAAGGGACCGTACCTCACTTTCAACTTCCTGCGGGTTCCCGAAAGCCTCGAGCGCGGCAGCGCGCGCGGCTTCGGCGCCCATTCCCTGCGCTTCGAACTCGCTGGCGCGTTGTTCGATGTGAGCCTCGATCTCATTTCTGACGTCTTTCTCAACGTCGCTCTGGCGTGGGCCGAATCTAAAGCTGCGTCTCATTAGGGTCTCCCTCAGGAGGTGGCGGATTGCGCAGCTAACGCGGCAGTCATGACGCGAGCGTATTCGCGCCAGCGTGACGATTCGTCCTTGAGTCGCTGCTTCCCAGTGCGCGTAAGCCGATAGAACTTCACCTCACGATTGGTTTCGCTTATTCCCCACTCCTCATCCAGCAGTCCCTTGCGCTGCAACCTGTGCAGCGCAGGGTACAGTGCTCCCTCCTGAATGGGCATCAGATCAGTAGTCCACTGACGGATCCACCGGCCGATCGCGTACCCATGCATCGGTCCGCCCTGCAGAGACTTGAGGATCAGAAGTTCGAGTGAACCGGTAAAGAGATCGCTGCCAGCCATTTGAGCCCTCCGGCCCCTTTGGATTGGTGGCTGCGGCAACTACTCACGTCGCTCCCTGTGTCGAAGGAGCCGGCCGGCCACCTGGCCACACGATACGTCTAGATACCTATTTCAACAAGGGGTGTGTCAAAGGAGGGTTGGGAGGCTGGGAAGTTGGGAAGCTGGGATGCTTCGATGCCGCAACGCTTCGAGGCTGCAACGCTTCGAGGCTGCAACGCTTCGATGCCGCAACGCTTCGAGGCTGCAAAGCGCTTCGAGGTTGCGACGCTACAATGCTTCGAGGCTTCGACGTTTCGACCAACACACCACCTCACCTGAGTGGCCATCACACAAGAGAGTTAGCCTCGTACAGGTGCGGATTACTCCAGATGCACGGCGGCTTGGCCTGCAGGCTTTGTCTTTCGAACGATCAATAGCAACGGTATTACCGAAAGCAGGATCAATCCGCTCAGATAGTACAATCGGCCAAACGCAATGACGCTCGCCTGCACGCTGATCTGAGCGTCCAGTGCGCGGAGCGCCATGGCATGCGCCGTATTGATGTCGGCACCCCTGGCCACAAACGCCCGGGTTATGCCAGCAAGTCGCTCCAGTGCCAGTGGATCGGTCATTCCCACGTGTTCTGTCAGGATCGCTTTGGCTTCGGTGGTAAAGCGCGTAAGCAGAGTCGCCATCAAGGCAATCCCAAGCGATCCCCCAAGCTGCCTGAAGAAGTTGTAGAGTGCCGTACCCTGAGGCATCTCACGGCGATCGAGATCCGCCAGCGTAATGTTCGTAAGCGGTACGAACATCAGGCCGAGTCCAAGTCCTCTATAGATCAAAGGCCAAAAAAAGTCGTGTGGACCGCTTTCGGCGGTAAGGTGCGACATCTGAGACATCGAAAGAAAAAAGAGCAGGGCTCCTGCCGTCACTACAATTCGCGCGTCTATAAAGCGCGTGACGCGTCCCGAGAGTCCCATTGTTACCGCAGTGGCAAGCGCACCGGGAACGAGCAGAATCCCCGTTTGTTCGGCGCTCATGTGCAGCATGTTCTGAAGAAAGACCGGCAACACGAAGACTGAGCCCAGTAGCGCGAGCCCAAAGACGACGCCAATGATGACACCGACCCACATCTCGCGGTGTCGCAGCACTCGAAAGTCAATCACGGGTTCGTCAACCGTGAGTTCGCGCCACACAAGAGCTGCGCCTCCCACCAGGCTTACAATGGCAAGAGTGACCATGACAGGAGACGTGAACCATCCGTCTCGCTCACCATGCTCGAGCAAGTACTGCAGCGCGCCTACGCTGGTGGCCAGGAGTGCGATGCCAATAAAATCCACGGACCTGGACCGCTTGTGCTGCGGATCATCGCGCACGTACGTGGCGATCATCGCTGCTGCAATCACGCCAATCGGCAAATTGATATAAAAGATCCAGGGCCAGCTGAAATTGTCGGTGAGCCAGCCGCCGAGTGTGGGGCCCAGTGTAGGCCCAACCATTACACCAACTCCAAAGAGCGCCATGGCGGTACCGGCCTCGCGCCTTGGGAAGGTCTCGTAAAGGATAGCCTGAGAGGTCGCTATGAGAGCGCCTCCGCCTATGCCCTGAACCACTCGCCAGAATACCAGTGCTCCAAGCGAGTCGGATGCACCACAAAAGAACGACGCGAGAGTAAAGATCAGGATCGATGAGACAAAGTAGCGCGTGCGTCCAAAAAAGCTTGCGAGCCACCCCGTTAACGGGATCACGATGACGCTGGCCAGGATGTACGCGGTCGAAACCCACGCTATCTCGTCGAGACTTGCTCCCAGGTTCCCCATCATGTGGGGGATGGCGACGTTTACGATGGACGTGTCTATCACCTGCATCACCGACGCCAGCACCACAGCGAGCGCAATCAGATATTTGTGCGGATCGCCGGTGTCAGCATCCTGCGCGGTGAAGCCTTGTGTGGTCCTGCCCATGGCGCCTGCGCCCTGCGCCGCAACGGCCGAGTCTGCGACTGCTGTACTCATGTTGTCAGCGCGTAGCTACAGCAACCTCGGTTGACATACCGGGACGCAACGGATGCTCGGTACCGCAACCGGTGAGTACGGTGAGCCGCACCGGAACTCGCTGCACGACCTTGGTGAAATTGCCAGTGGCGTTGTCGGGAGGGATCAGGGCAAAGCGGGCGCCGGTGGCCGATCCTATGCTCTCCACGCGCCCATGCACCTGACAGTTGGGATAGGCGTCAACTTCGATGTCGGCTTCGCTACCTACGCGGATTCCAGCGAGCTGCGTCTCCTTGAAGTTGGCCGTGACCCAGACGACGCTGTCGGCGACAATGCTGAGAAGGGGTTGACCTGGTTGAACCAGCTGACCCGGCTCGACCTGGCGTCGGGCAACCAGGCCGTTGGCAGGCGCGATGATTCTGGTCCATGATAGCTCAAGTCTGGCGTTGTCGCGCGCGACACGCGCCGCCTCGAGACGTGCCTGAGCCAGCCTCACACCCGCTTGCGCCACAGCAACCTGAGACGTTGCAGCCTCTGCTTCTCTCTCGATTGCGCGCAAACTGGCAGCAGCTTGCTCGGCCGTTGCCTGTGCTGCGTCCAGAGCCTGACGAGAAACGATCTGCTTGGACTCGAGCTCACGCGCGCGAGTCAGGTCCTGGTTTGCCCGGGTTAGAGCGGATTGTGCCGCAGCGATGCGCGCCGTGTACGCCGCCTCTTCGCCCGAGGCGCGAGCTACGGTGGCTTGTGCCTGACCCACGACGTCTGGTCCTGCACCCGCTGCTGCCAACGCTGCCTCGAGTTCCGCCGCGGCCCGCGCGAGCCGAAGTTTGTAATCCGCGTCGTCGATTAGAGCGAGCGTATCTCCGGCGCGAACGCGCTGGTTCTCCTGAACTCTCAGCGAGGCGATGTAGCCGCCAGCTCTTGCGAGCACCGGTAGCACGTGAGCGTCGATCTGCGCGTTGTCGGTGCTTTCGTGAACGTGCCAGTAGCTCCAGCGCTGCCAGCCCCACGCGAGTGCGGCAAGGGCAACGATGCCAGCAATTACAACTGCAATGAGCCGGCGTTTGCCATTCTGTACTTCCGTTGCCGCAGTAGGATGAGCGTTGCGAGTGATTGGCGAGTCCTCGTGTAAACCGGCTCGATCATCCTCGCTGGTATTGCGGCCGGTCGTTGCTGTATTTGAAGTCATGGGAGTGCGAGTACATCTCCAGTTGCGGCAGCAAGCGCAATACGCGCGAAGTGCTGCGCCGCGAGAGCGTCAATGAGTTGGGTGCGGGCGTTAGTGAGTCTGAGCGAGGCGCTCACGATATCGGCGTTGCCGCTGACTCCCGCCCTGAATCTTTCACGTGCCTGTTCTACTTCCTGTTGGGCGAGGCGCAGTTGCTCGCGCGTGGCTGCGACCTTTTCAGCGGCCGCTCTCAATTCGAGAAAGGCGCTCCTGATTTCGAGTTCGACCTGCTGGCGCAGATCGTTGCGGCGAAGGTCGAGTTCGCGTGCAACCGCTTGTTCTTCTTCTACGTGGCTCCTCTGGCGGAAGCCGTGGAAGAGAGGGAGTGAGATCTGCACTCCGTAGTTGTAGCTATTCAGGAGCCTGCCGTAGTCGAGGCCGGTCTGTCCGTCGTCGAGGAAAACATCAATGGTGGGGAGGGCTTCGGCACGGGCGGCACTCACGTCTCCCATAGCGGCTTCAAAGGCCAGGTCCGCAGCGCGAACATCTGCCCTCCTGCCTAACGATGCGGTAATATCTCCTTCATTGAAAGCGGGAGCTCCTGCGATGAGATGCAATGAGTCGGGGGTGGTGACGTCGGTGGCGAGACTTACGCCAAGAGAGCGCGCCAGTTCGAGACGGGCGCGATCGCGGATGGTGTGGGCTGCTATGAGTTGCGCGCGCGCATCTGCTACCTGGGCTTCGGCACGCGTTACGTCGAGCGCCACGCCAACCCCTGCACTCAACTGGTCACGAGCGATCGAAAGCAATTCTGACGCCAGAGAAGAATCTGCTTGACGCGCTGCCACCATAGCCGACGCTCGAACGGCGCGAACAAAGGCGATGGCTCCGGTCAGAGCAGCCGACTGGGCTTCGCGTTCGGTGGCCGACGTCGCCGCACGATGTTCCATGCGCGCCGAACGGTGGCGGGCAAGCGCTGCGGGTCTCAGCAGCGGTGCGACGACTCGGCCCCGCAGATCCACGTTGCGGACCGGTCCTTCGACCTGACCGTCGGGATCAAATATCGGCGGCTGCCCCGGTGTAGTGGGGAACTCGATACCAAAGGCTGCGGTGTTGAAGGTGCGTTGCCCATCGCTGAGCGAGACGTCGAGCGAAGGAAGGAGGCTGGCGCGTTCCTGTCCGGCTCGGGCGGCGGCCTGATCGGCACGTGAACGCGATGCTTCGACGCTGGCGCTCCGTTGGGAGGCGAGGCGCGCAGCTGCTCCCGCGGTTTCGATCGTAATTGCGGTGTCGCTTTGGACCTGAGCGGTGAGGTTTGACAGTGGCAGCAGGACGATCGATGCCGCGAGGAAAAACGGAAGGTGCAGAGTCCTGGCCGCAATCTTACAATATTTCGTCGTCGACGAATCGCGCTGAATAGCGTTTAACATGTTGCTATCAATAGTTTGTGCAGAAGACGCGTCAGCGTGCGCTCTTTCTCGTTGCGCTGGCCACGTCTGAGGAGCGCCAGCGGTCGAGCGCTGTGCTGAGGCTTCTGATCGATTCAGCGAGGCCTTGAGCGAGTTCGGCAAGGCGCGAATCGACAACTTCGGACGAGGTTGCGAGCGTACCTCGTGCCTCGGTCACGACCTCATGCACCCTACGCCAGCGGCGTAGTCGCTGCTCAAAGAGTCCTGCAATGAGGCTTTCGCGCATGACGTAGTAGTCGCGCCTGTCGCCCGGTCGGCTGACTCTTTCCAGGATTCCGCGTTGTTCGAGGCGACGAGTTTCCAGGCTGACGCTGGCTTTGCTGACACCAAGGGTCGTCGCGATCTCGTCGAGCGAAAGGTCGCGCGGAGATACCAGGAGTAGAGCAAAAACGCGGGCGGCGATTTTAGGCATCCCCTCGTCGCCCAGGACCACTCCCATTTTTTCGACAAACTGGGATGCTGGTTCGCTCAGTGCTTCGGTTTCGATCACAAATGTGCTCTAGGTGGAAGCCAACTTTTGCTCAAAGCAAAAGCGGCATCAATTCAGTCCATTTAGTAAATATTAAACGAATTAGATGGCACTTCGCAACGGATACAGGCCTTCGAGCTCTCAGATCGACGTGAAAAACGGTCAAAACGACCGAATTTGCTTCGATTAGAAGTCGGCTAGGCTTGGGTAGCCACTGGCCGGTCGCCGGAGCCTTCAACTGCTTCTTCCAGCTGTTGGCGCCTGAGTAGCTCCCAGTAGCGCCCGCGACGCGCAAAGAGTTCGGCGTGCTGACCTGACTCCACCACGCGGCCCTCGTTCAGGACAACAATCCAGTCGGCATCCCTGATAGCGCTGGCGCGGTGTGAGGCTATGAAGGCTGTGCGGCCTTCGAGCGCGGTCCTCAGACCCCGGAGGATAGCAGCCTCGGTGTGTGTGTCGACGGCGGAAAGTGCGTCATCGAGCACAACTATCGACGGACGCCTGGCAAGTGCGCGCGCCAGGGCCGCGCGCTGCTTCTGTCCTCCAGAAAGGTTCACGCCGCGCTCGCCGATTACAGTGTCAACGCCGCCGGGAAAGTCCGCTATGGTCTCCGTCAGTTGTGCAGCGTCCGCTGCCCAATCTATAGGTGCATCAGCATCCACCCCATAGGCCAGATTCGCGCGCAACGTATCGCTGAACAAGAGACTCTCCTGTGGAACGACGCCGAACTGGGCCCGCAACTCCGCAAGCGAAATGGACTTTATCGGGACTCCATCAATAAGAATCTCGCCCTCTGTAGGATCGTACGTGCGCGTGAGGAGCTCGAGCAGAGCTGTCTTTCCGGATCCGGTGCCACCAACGATTCCCAGTGTGGCGCCCCGCGCAACTACAAAACTCACATCCCTGAGCACCCAGCGCGGG
>CAZYTS010000061.1:0-18470 GCA_964649855.1 uncultured Gemmatimonadaceae bacterium | reverse complement strand
TAAAGCGCGCATCGGTCTCACGCTGCAAAAGCTTTGGGGTAGTTCCCGACGAAATGAGCGAGTGAAATCCGGATATCGCGCCGCACGCCACGGTGATGAAGGCAAAGGGAAAGACCTTTCCTGCAAACACGGGACCGGTGCCATCAACGAACCGTGTGAGCGCAGGCATCTGGAGCGGCGGAAGCACGATAATGACGCCTAACGCCAGAGCAACGACTACTCCAATTTTTACAAAAGCGGAGAGGTAGTCGCGCGGGGCAAGCAGCAACCACACCGGAAGCACGCTCGCGGCAAAGCCGTAGATCATTATCAACCAGGCAAGCGTCATCCTGTCCAGCGTGAACATTGGCGCCAGCGTTGGATCCTGGGACACCCAACGTCCGGCGTACAGCGCAACCACCAGCAGGATGAGCCCGATGATCGTGGCTTCCAGCACGCGGTGCGGTCGTATCCAGCGCATATAACCGCCCATCAGGAGCGCGATCGGAATCGTAAGTCCGACAGTAACGATTCCCCATGGACTCTCGCCTAACGCGTTCACAACGACCAGCGCAAGAACTGCGATCAGCACGATCATGATTCCAAGAACTGCCACCAGCGCAACCATTCCGGCTGTCGTGCCGATCTCTTCCTTGGCCATCTGGCCAAGCGTCTTGCCGTTGCGCCGCACCGACGAGCAGAGAATCACCAGATCCTGCACTGCGCCCCCAAGCACCACACCTATGACAATCCAAAGTGCTCCGGGCAGAAAGCCAAACTGTGCGGCCAGGGTCGGGCCGACCAGCGGCCCGGGGCCTGCAATTGCTGCAAAGTGGTGCCCAAACACGATCCATCTGTTTGTCGGCACAAAGTCGCGACCATCGTTGAGCCTTACAGCAGGCGTTTTGCGAGTGGCGTCGAGCGCAAAGACGTTCGCGGCTATGATCCTGCTGTAGAAGCGATAACCGACTACGTAAAAGCAAACAGCGGCCGTTATCAGCCACGCAGCGCTGATAGTCTCGCCGCGGCTCAACGCCAGCACCGCAAACGAACCGGTGCCCAGCGCCACTACTGCCAGCCAGATGATGACCTTGAGGATACGCTGCATACGAAGGTTTGGGTAAAGGGCGTGATGCCGTGCGCCGCGAACGCTGCTACTCGGCGCCTCCATGCCATCGCTTTGTCCCCTAAGGCGCTGAGCGCGCAGAAATTGGGACTCGTACCGGGGAGGGTCAACCAATTGGGGCACGGCAATTTGCCCGTGCGCGTCAGGGAAGGCCCGATTAGTTTTCCGTCACCCATCAAAACGGGCTCCGTGCTCCCAGCAACTCGTCGTTTCGCTCTGATTCTCGCTATCGCGGGATGCTCGTCGTCGTCGCAAAGCGGCGAAACAGCGGCGTCTCCCGCACAACGTACCCCGGCCGCGTCTCAGGCCCTTCCGGGGGCGCTTTCGCGCTTTGCCACGGAAAACATCATCGTACTTCCGCTCCAGGGGCTTGCTGGTGCTGACCCCCTTGGATGGAGGCAACTCGCTGGTAGCGAGGTAACCTTCATTGCCAGGGTCGACACATTGCTGGAGCAGGCGGTTACTGAGCGAAGACTGGGAGGGCGCTGGGCCTTTCCGACTGCGCTCAACCGCGCATACCGCCGCAACCCCACCTATCTCATCGACCCATACTCGGTTCGTGCCACGCACGCCATCCTGACACTGGTTCGCAAGCAGGAGGACCCCCTGGCCGAACCGGTAGCAGGTCAGCTGAGAGCGATGGCGGGGGTTAGCGATGCTCGTTATGCACTGGTGCCTGTGGAGGTTCGGTTTGAAGGCACCCAGGATGCGGGTCAGCTGGCGATGCGGCTGGCGGTGCTCGATGTGCGCGCCGCGCGATTACTCTGGTGGGGCGAAGTCCGGGGCGAGCCGCACACCGCCTACACCAGGACTGTTTTAGACGATCTGATCCAGCGCGTGGCCGACGTAGTGATTCCGCGCTGAACATAACTATTTGAAAATGACGATTGCTTGCACACTCATTCCCGGCGACGGGATTGGTCCTGATATAACTGACGCGACCCTCAGGATTCTCGACGCTGCTGGAGCAGAGTTTGAGTGGGACCGGCAGATCGGTGGCATGGCCGCGGTCAACGCGACTGGTAACCCAATGCCCGACGCGACACTCGAATCCATCAAACGCACGCGCCTCGCTTTAAAGGGTCCGCTGGAAACGCCGGTGGGCGATGGCTTTCGCTCTGTGAACGTCGCTCTCCGCAAGACATTCGATCTCTATGCAAATGTGCGCCCGGTACGTGACATCATTCCAGGTGGTCGTTTTGACAACGTCGACATTGTTCTGGTGCGCGAGAACACTGAGGGCTTATACGCCGGAATCGAGCACTACATAAGAATTGCAGAAGACGACAAGGCGGCGGCTCAGTCCATTGCACTGGTAACGCGTGTTGGATCAGAGCGGATCATCCGCTACGCCTTTGAGTACGCGGTGCGGCACAAGAGAAAGCGCGTAACCCTGGTGCACAAAGCAAACATCCTCAAGTTCTCTCAGGGATTGTTTCGGAGCATCGGTATCGACATTGCAAAAGAATATCAGGGCAAGGTTGAGTTTGATGAAAGAATCATTGACGCCTGTGCCATGCAGCTGGTCATGCGACCCGAGACGTTTGACGTGATTGTCACGACCAACATGTTCGGCGACATCCTCTCTGATCTCATTTCCGGTCTTGTGGGTGGTTTGGGTCTGGCTCCGGGAGCAAACATCGGTCCCAAAGCCGCAATATTCGAGGCGGTTCATGGTACGGCGCCGGACATTGCCGGCAAAGGTGTGGCAAATCCTTCAGCACTGCTTTTTGCCGCTTGTCTGATGTTGGAGCACGTGGGAGACGCATCTCGTGCTGCGCGCATCCGTACTGCCGCTGAGTCGCTCATTCGCGAGCAAAAGACGGTCACACGGGATCTCGGGGGATCAGCAAGCACAGCAGAGTTTGCCGATGCCGTCATCGCCAGGCTCAACGCCTGACCCGAGCCACACGACATGGCCAGCGGTACCATCAGAATCCTCCACGTCTCGGATCTCCACTTCGGCAAACCCTGCGTTCCCGAAGCAATAGACGCCATGGAGGCGCACCTCCATAGCTCTGACTACGACGCCATTGTCATTTCGGGTGACGTCTCGCAACGCTCGCTGTCGGGTGAGTTCCAGCGCGCTGCTGCACTCATGCGAGACGCCCGCCGCAAGGCTCCAGTAATAATCGTCCCCGGCAACCACGACGTGTCGTGGTGGATGTCGCCGCTCCATATCTTTGGCACCGACGCTATCTACCGGAGATACCGCAAGTACATAAGCGCTGACCTCGAACCCGTGCTCAGGATCGATGGTGCCACGTTTGTCGGTACCAATACCTCGCACGGCGTTGCCTGGTACACGCTCACAACGAGGCCGCGCGATATCTCGATCATCGGGGTGCTCACCCCAGCCCAGCTCCAGCGCGTGTCGGCCGAATTCAGCAAGGCACCCGCGGGCGACATCCGCATCGTCGTTATGCATCACAACCCGGTGCGTGGCGGCATCTCCCAACGCTTTGGTGTAAAGGACCACGAGAGAATCCTTGAAAGCTTTGGACGCGACGGAGTTGAACTCGTGCTCTGCGGTCACGATCATCAGGAGTCAGTGCACCCCGCAGAGCGCGTTGACGGAATGATCGTTTGCACTGCAGGCACTTTGAGTGACCGCTCGCGCGCCAATCGCCCCTCGTCATTCTTCAGCATACAAGTCACACAGGAGAACATCGAAGTAATAGCACACCTCTGGTCCGCAGCCGAACTGCGCTTCGAGTCTCAAGCTCCACAATGCTTCGCTCGCTCCTCTCGCGTTTCCGTTTAAGGCCCGATCCTGACCAGCTCGAACTGACGCTGGATCCTGGCCGCGAGTTCCTCGGTCGGCTCCAGAGATTGGGCCTCAGGGGTATCGAGCAACTGACGGTTACAACTAATCGTACAGTGTATGTCTCGTTCAAAGGGAACGAGCTCAGGGTGCAGAAGGCTTTTCTCAGAGCGCCTGAAAACGTTCTCCGGGCTATCGTGGTTTTTGTCTGCGGCCGTGGCGTAGAGCGTCGCGCGGCCCGCAAAATCATTCTGGACTTTCCTATTCCAGGTCGCGTCCCCGGCGGCAAGTTGCGCTCAGAACGACTGCACCCAGACGACCGCCACATGGCGGATCGCCTTGTGGCCGAACATGAGCGACTCAACGAAATGCGCTTTGGCGGCGCCTTAAAGCGTGTCCGGATATCCGTATCTCGGCGCATGCGCACCAGATTGGGGCACTACGCACCTGCGGCATCTCATGGGCGAGCGTCGATAGTCCTGAGCAGGCGTCATATCAGGAGGCACGGCTGGGAGGAAGCCATCGATACACTGTTGCACGAAATGGTGCACCAATGGCAGGAAGAGAGCGGACTCCCCGTCGATCACGGACCTGCCTTCCGCCGCAAGGCGCGTGAGGTCGGCACGCAACCCCGTGCTCGCCGAGTGCTCGGGTGAGATTGCAGCTGGCTCGGTGCGCTTCCGCTCCATGTAGCCACGCGTATGTTTGGCGCATGAATGGTTCTACAGGCTTAGCATCGTTCTTAGTCGGGGCGCAACGTCCTTGAAACGATCGCGACTCGCGGCAATTGGCGCTGCCCTTCTGGTCCTGGCAACCGTGCTCCATCTGGGATTTAGGGGATATGGCACCATTCCACCACTGGGTGTACTGCTCGATCCGGTGCGCGGAGCGTGGGCGGCACCAGCGCTGAGAGAGTTGCCTCTCAATGATTCGATTGCAATATCGGGTTTGTCTGGACCCGTAGAGATCAGGTACGACGTGCGAGGAGTGCCGCACATTTTTGGTGCGACTGAGGAGGATGTAATAGCGGCTCTGGGGTTTGCCGTCGCGCGCGACCGGCTCTTTCAGCTCGAAATGCAGGCGCGGGCCGGTGCAGGCACACTCACAGAACTGTTTGGGCCGCGTGCCCTGCCCGCAGATGAGGAGACGCGCTCGATCGGGCTCCCACGCGCCGCCGAGCAGGCGTGGGCCGCGCTCGCCGATACGTCCACGAGCAAGCGTCTCGCTCGCGCCTACGCGCGCGGGATCAATGCGTGGATCGACGGTCTGTCTCTCGCGCAACGACCGGTGGAATTCAAGATGCTGGGTGTGGCCCCCTCACGATGGGAACCGATCAATACTCTTCATCTCTTCAGTCGAATGGGCTACACGCTCACCTACACCTTTGGTGAGATGACGCGCCTGGCGGCCGAAGCAATGGTCGGCAAAGATGCTGCGCAGGCGCTCTTTCCCGTGAACTCGCCAATACAGGAGCCGATTCAACCCAACGGGACAGGGGCCGCGCGCTTTGACGCTGTAAAGTTTCCACTCCCGGCTTCAACGGATTCAGGCTCCGTCGCTTCTTTGCCTGACTGGGCAGAACGGCAACTCCTGGAGAGCGACGATGGCATTCGGAGGATATTTGCTTCCAATAATTGGGCCGTTGCTCCGTCGAGATCGCTCTCGCGCAATGCGCTGCTTGCAGGAGATCCGCATCTCGAACTGACCCTCCCCAGCATCTGGTACGAGGCACACCTCGTTGTTCCGGGAGAGCTGGACGTTTACGGAGTCAGCCTCCCCGGTGGCCCCGGCATAACCATCGGTTTCAATCGTAACGTGGCATGGTCTCTCACCAATACCTCAGCCGACGTCATCGATTTCTACAGAGAGACCGTGGACAATCATGCTAACCCGGTAAAGCATCTCGTAGACGGTGTCTGGCGCGACCTCATGATGCGTGAGGAGGTTTACCACGACCAGAAGGGCAGGGTGATTCGCATTGATACCGTCCGCTACTCCTTCAGGGGTCCGCTCGTGCGTCTGAGTACCGATTGGCTATCGATGCGCTGGACCATGCTCGAGCCGGCCGACATCACGCGAGCCTTCTCGCAGGCAGGGCGCGCCGCGTCGGTAACACAGTTGCTCGACGCTTTTGCTGCGGACTTTTATGCTCCGGCTCAGAATGTGATCGCTGCCGATCGGCAGGGAAACATTGGCATCAGATCTACCGGTCACTTTCCCATAAGGCCGGGCAATGGCGACGGCCTCACCATTCGTGACGGTTCGGTGAGTGCAAACGACTGGCAGGGTTACTGGCCGGTGAGCCAGTATCCTCAGAGCATCAACCCTCCACAGGGTTTTCTGGCGTCGGCCAATCAGCAACCCATAGATCCTGCACGCAACCCGCGCTACCTCGGCTACGAGTGGGGTTACGAACCCTGGCGCGCGCTGCAGATCAACCGGCTGTTGAGAGAAAGCGCCGCGGTAACCGTTGATGACATGCGGCGCTTTCAGACCGATCCAGGTAGTGTCCGCGCCGACCGTTTTGTCCCCTACTTCCTGACCGCAGCCGCTGGGCGGAGGACCAACGGTACCTCGCTGCGCCGTGCAGACTCGGTCCTGTCCCGCTGGGATCGCAAGTACACCAAAGACAACAGCGCTGCAGTTCTCTTTGAGGCGGCCATGAGTGAGCTCTACCGGCGCACCTGGGATGAATTCATTCCACCAAACGATTCGCTGCGTCGAGTAATGCCGAGTTCCGCCATTCTTCTTACGTTGCTTTCTGATCCGGTGAGTGCCTGGTGGGATGACAAGAGAACCGCCGATCGTCGAGAGGATCGTGATGCAATTCTTGCGGACGCGCTGGCGGCCGCGTTTGACACGACCGTTAGGCGCTACGGCGAGCCCAACGAGAACGCCTGGAGCTGGTCCCGCACAGGTGGTGCGGCGGTCAACCATCTCCTGCGATTTGAAGGATTCTCGCGACGCAATATTCCGGTGCAGGGTGGACGCGGCACGCTCAATCCGTCGGCGCAGCGCACCGGCCATGGTGCAAGCTGGAGAATGGTTGTGGAGCTTGGCACCAGGGTGAGAGGAATCGGCACGTATCCCGGCGGCCAGAGCGGAAACCCCGCAAGCACGCGATACGACGACCGCCTGCGCTTCTGGAGCAATGGAGAGCTTGAACTCCTTTATATGCCAGCCGCGCTCGACTCGGTGGCACCCGCTCAGGTGCGCGCTTCGCTCAGCGTTTTTCCGCTCGCCGATTCAACGGGAGGCGTCGAGCCATGAGTTTCTTGCGCTTCTTGATCCTCGCAATCGTCATCGCGTTAGGCACGGTTCTGGTGAACTGGTGGGTGGTACCTATTCTTGGTCTCGTCTATGGACTAGTGTCGCGAAGCACGCGCCGACCAGGAATGCTTGCCGCTCTGGCGGCGGCAGTAGCGTGGGCCGGCTACCTCATGATCGTGGCCTTTGGTGGTGGAGAGGTTGGAGCATTTGGAGGGGCATTGGGGCGCTCGATGGGACTGCCGTCCTGGGGGCCTTACCTGGCAACAATGACTTTTCCCGCTCTCCTTGCAGGACCGGCCTCCTACATTGGTGCACGACTTGGCGCTGGCCAGGGGCGTGGGAGCGCTACGAAACGCAGGTAGTGCCACTAGATTAGACCTGCCATGACACAAGACTTCTTTAACATTGATAGCGCGCTTTCCGAAGAAGAGCGTGCCATTCGTGACAGTGTGCGCGCCTGGGTAGACGACCGGGTGTTGCCAATAATCGGATCGTGCTATGTAGAGGGACGCTTTCCTCGCGAGCTGATTCCAGAGATGGGGTCGCAAGGCTTCTTTGGTGCAAACCTGCCAGAGGAATACGGATGTGCCGGCCTCAACAACGTTGCATACGGCCTCATCATGCAGGAACTGGAGCGAGGTGACTCCGGGGTCCGCTCTTTTGCGTCGGTGCAGGGAGCGCTCGTGATGTACCCGATCTATGCCTTTGGCAGCGAGTCCCAGAAAAAGCACTACCTCCCCAGGATGGCTCGGGGAGAGATCATCGGCTGCTTTGGGCTTACGGAACCGGACTATGGCTCCAATCCATCAGGCATGATCACGATGGCCCAGGAGCAGAAGGACGGCACCTGGGTGCTGAACGGTGCCAAGATGTGGATTACCAACGGTTCCACAGCGCAGGCAGCAGTCGTTTGGGCAAAGACCAATGGCGACAAGGATGCGTCATCCATTCGGGGCTTTGTGGTACCAACAGATAGCAAGGGTTTTACTGCCCGCGATCAAAAGGGAAAGCTCTCTCTGCGTGCTTCGGATACCAGCGAGCTCGTATTTCAGGACGTCCACCTTCCTGCAGACGCGATTCTTCCTGGTTCCAAGGGTCTCAAGTCGCCTCTCATGTGCCTGACGCAGGCTCGCTATGGGATTTCATGGGGCGCCATCGGTGCGGCAATCGCGTGCTATGAAGAAGCGCTGGGCTATGCCGGTAACCGCGTAATGTTCGACAAACCCCTGGGGGGATTTCAGCTTCAGCAGGCGCGTCTAGCAGACATGCTGACGGAGATTGTAAAGGCTCAGCTCGTGTCTCTACACCTTGGAAGACTCAAGGACGCTGGCACCTTTACCCCTCAGCAGGTGTCGCTGGCCAAACGCAACAATGTAGACATGGCCACCAACATCGCCCGCGAAGCTCGGCGTCTACTCGGTGCCAACGGGATTCTTGCCGAGTATGCCTCCATGAGGCACATGGCCAATCTTGAAAGCGTTTACACGTATGAGGGAACGCACGACGTTCACTCCTTGATACTTGGCCAGGCGGTGACCGGGCTCAACGCGTTCAACTGAGCTCAGGCGTGAGAAGGCTTTTGAGAGTGCTGCACGCTGCGGTATTGCTTGCCGCGGCCGTACAAGGGGCGCACGCGCAGAATGGCCCGTGGCTGCCGAGGCTGCAGCTGGACAATGATGCTTACAATTTCTGGATTCACCCGGCGCACCGCACCGATGAGGAGTATTCAAATGGCGTGGTGGCGTCGCTGGATGCTCTCTACGCCCCCTGGTGGGGGCGTTTTGTTGATGGCGGTCGTGCCCAGGGATGTGGACTCCAGGCTGACGCAGATGGCAAGTGTCTCAAGACGAGCATTTCAATTGCGCAGAGGATATACACCCCTAATCTCTTCAGGCCGCCCTTTTCGTATCCTGAATGGGAGAACGAGAGGCCATACGCTGGTATTTTGTATGTAGGTGCCAGCGCTTATGTGATCTCCAATCGGCGCCAGCGCCAGGTTGATCTGGCACTTGGTGTGACTGGCGAACCAGCACTGGGCCAGACGGCGCAGCGCATAGCGCATTGGATCAACAAGCGCTACACCACGCGTGCCACCGGTTGGGAGACCCAGGTAGGCTTTCAGCCAGTGGTGCAGGCAGGCTGGCGCGAGTCGCTGTTGGCATTGAGGGTGGCGACAGCGGGCAGGGGTTGGCTGGACCTCGTTCCGTTTGCCGGGGTGACGTTAGGCACGGCACACACGAGTGCTGATGCCGGTGCAAGGATCCGCGTGGGCTACAACGTCTCGCATCCCTGGGACCCCAGGCTCTGGAAAGGCAGGGAACCGCTGGAGTTTTTTGTCACGGCTGGTGCACGTGGCGAATACGTGGCGCGCGAGTTTTCGCTGGACGGATCGTTTATGGAGTCAGATGGACGGCACGTGGAACGGATCCCCAGCGTACGGGAGTTTGAAGTGGGTGCCGGCCTAAGGATGCACAGACTCCGTCTGGAGTGGTCGGCCACGACCAGGAGCCGCGAGTACTCAACCGGCCCTACTCGGCACGTCTACAGCACAATGGCCGCTGCCTGGGAATTTGTGCCGTAACGCGTAGCCCGCTGTCTGTGCCTGGGGCATTGCGCTCTTGGTCGTTCAGCCTGAATCGTTGCGTCCCCGCGTCCCCGCGTCCCCGCGCCTAACCTCGAAGCCTATTCGCTCCTCAGCGCCTCCGCCGGTTCGATCCGTGCGGCGCGACGGGCCGGGATCCAACTCGCCACTAACGCCACCAAAACGAGCGACAACGCAGCGAGCGTCAATGCTACAGGATCGCCGGGGTCGACCTCATACAGCAACGACGACAGAAAGCGCGTAAGCGCCAGCGCTCCTCCCAAGCCAACGACCACGCCGATAACAGCAACGGCGAGCGCCTGCATCGATACCATGCGGCGCACTCTTCGAGGCGCCGCGCCAAGTGCCAGACGGACGGCAATCTCACGCCTGCGAAGGCTCACCATGTACGACACTACGCCATATATCCCTACAGCACCGAGGAGGAGGGCGACTAACGATGCAATGCTCAGCAGGGTGAGAGTGAAAGAGGTACGCGCCGCCGATTGTGCCACCACCAGGCTCATCTCTCTGGGTCGGTACAGCGGTACAGTCGGCGCTGCCGAACGCAATGCCTCTGTCAATGGAGCCAGGAGCGGTGTGGGCGAGCCAGTGGCCCGGACAACGACAGCAAGCTCACGCGGCGTATAGCGCGCCGGTCCGGCTCCGCCCTCCACAGCATCACCAGGAGCCGTAACAAGAGGAAGGTACACGGTCTCGTCCAGAGGCTGGTCGAGTCCGCTCCCTCTGACGTCCCCCGCAACTCCAACTACAGAAAGGAGAGGTCCTCTCGGCGCGAGCCGAATGCGTCGTCCCACCGCCTGGCCGCCGGGCCAGTATCTCTCGGCGACAGATCTGCTCAATACAACTTCCAGTGGGACTATCGAGGGATCGTGTGGGTGAAAGCTGCGTCCTTCCAACAAGGGAATGCCTGCTGCGTCAAAGTAATCGGCGCTGGCGTACGCGACCTGGTGCAGATTTGGCATCTCGCCGGGTTCGAAAGCCTTGCCTTCGGGAAACACTGCGGTATCGCGTCGGGCTTCGGGGTCGAACGGAAGCTTGGACACAAGACCGGTAGCCTCCACACCAGGAACCGCGCCAACCGCGTCGACTATGCGGGTGAGCGAATTCGCCGCATCCTGCGCGCGCGGGAACTCTCCCTCTGAGAGAGCAATCCTGAACGTCTGCACCCGTTCGGCGTCCAGCCCTGGGTCGACGGCGCGAAGGGTTGCAAAGCTACGCGCCATGAGTCCTGCACCGGCGAGCAGAACGAGAGCCAGCGCCACCTGTGAGACAACAAGCACATTGCGTGCACGATGTCGCACTTTCCCCGCGGTCGCCGCGCGTGAACTCTCGTGCAGGCTGAGCGCCACGGGTGCGGCGCTGGAGCGGAGGGCTGGTACCAGCGTTACCAGGAGCGCGGCCAGCAACGTGATGGCGGCCGCTGCCAGGAGTGCTGTCGCGTCTACGCCGACTTCTGAGATGCGCGGGAGGGGAATAGCGCTATCGAGACGTTGCAGCAGGCGGAGGCCAGTATATGCAAGAATCGTGCCAAAGATGCCCCCAAGCGTTGACAGCAGCAGACCCTCACTAACCATTGAACCCATGAGACGCGAACGGCTGGCGCCCAAGGCACGACGCACGGCCAGCTCCTGATGACGAGCCTCCGCTCTAACAAGAAAAAGATTGGCCACATTTGCGCATGCGATCAGAAGCACCAGCGCGACAGCTCCAAGTATTACCCATAGCGTCTTGCCGATGTCGCCAACAATTACGTCCTTGAGACGCCTGGCCTCCGCTCGCATCTTCGTTGCATCGATCGCTGCCACCGTCAGCCGACCGGGATAAGCCTCCGGCAGCCGCTTGAGCAACGCAGTGAGATCCTCCGTTGCCGTTTCCACCGTAACGCCGGGCCGCAAGCGCGCCAGCCCGCGCCAACCAAACGTTGCAGACTCGGTCCTGGTGGAGTCGAGGCCCGCGGGCAGCCACAGATGCGTGCCATCTGTAGGGAAAGCAAATGCGCCAGGCATGACCCCAACTATCTGCCGCGACGTGCCGTCGACCGTGAGAAAACGCCCCACGATCGAAGGATCGGCGCCAAACCTGCGCCGCCACATCTGCTCACTCACTAGGACCACCGGTGATGCAGAAGGGTGGTCTTCGCCCTCGCTGAACGAGCGACCTCGCAGTGGCGCAACGCCGAGTATCCTCGGCACCGACGCCGTTACATACGCCGCTTCAACGCGTTCGGCGAACTGGTTGTCTCCTGCAACCTGCCCGTCGAGAGCGCCGAGGTTTACGGCAGACGCCCGCCACGCCCCAACGTCGGTAAAAGAGTGGTTCTCGCTGCGATAGAAGAAGTGCCCGGCGTCCGACTGATCGACTCGCGCTACCCCGGAGATCTCCAGTGTGTGCGAGATGTCTACGAGCTCCCTGGAATCCGCCCAGCGCAGGGGGTTGATCAGAACGCTATTGACCAGGCTGAAGATTGCCGTGGTCGCGCCAATCCCCAGTGAGAGGGTGAGAACGGCGGCCAGCGTAAAGGTTGGCGAGCGGAGGAGGCTACGAACGATTGCACGCATCGGTCGAGAGCGGCGTCAGGTTGAATTTGGCAATTGCTCCGCGCGAAATAAGGGAAGGGGTGTCAGGGTGGGGAACACCGCGCGCGCTGCTCTGACATCGTTCTGACCCGGCGCTTGTGGGGATCTCACCGGTTTTCCGGGCTCGCTTCATCGACTACATTCCTTGTGAATCTTTTCACATACAACGACGGAGCATTCTGTGAAGATTGCCGTCTGCATCAAGCGCGTGCCCGAAATGGATGCGGCGTTCAAGATCGCCCCCTCCGGCACCGCGGTAGATGAAACAGGCCTCAAGTGGGACATGTCGGACTTTGACGGCTACGCCGTCGAAGCAGCCCTCCAGATCACCGAAAAGGATGGAGCAGGGAGCGAAGTCCATGTGATTTCGCTGGGCCCCGACGTCGTTCAGGAAACTCTGCGCAAGGCCCTGAGCATGGGCTGTGCTAGAGCGGTGCAACTAAAAGTTGATAGCGTGCCATTCGACCCCTTTGCCATCGCAACCGCTCTGTCAGCAGAACTCAAGGACGGGGGCTACGACCTGGTGATGTTTGGCAAGATGTCGATAGACTCGGCCAGCGGCGCTGTCGGCTTGATGGTTGCAGAACAGCTCGGGCTCCCCATGGTCCAGGGTTGCTCAAAGCTCGAAATCAAAGATGGAAAGGGTTCGGCGAGGCGCGAGATCGAAGGTGGCGGAGAACTCCTGGAGTTTCCACTTCCCGCGGCGGTGTCCATCGATGAAGGAATCGCTCGGCCCCGTTACCCATCACTCAAGGGGATCATGGCTGCAAAAAAGAAACCACTCGAGACTAAGCCCGCACAGCTTGGCGAAGCCCGCCTGACAGTTGAAAAGATGGAATTGCCGGCAGCGAGAGCTGCGGGCCGAATCATAGGAGAAGGAGCGGCGGCCGTCCCCGAGTTGGTGGGCCTTCTCAAGACTGAGGCAAAGGTGCTCTGATGGCTAACGTTCTTGTTTTCGCAGAGGCCCGCGGTGGCGAACTGCGCAAGGTCGCGCTCGAAGCAGTAACGGCCGCACGGCAACTGGCGAGTGCAGTTGGTGCGAGCGAGGTCCATGCCATTCTCGCCGGCGCACCCGGTGTATCCGCTCACGCCAGTCAGCTTGGCGCCCACGGAGCCGACTTGGTGATCGTTTGCGAGCATGAAGGTTTTGCAAACTACAACCCAGAAGCAGCCTCTGAGCTTGTGGCGTCCAGGGTGAAGTCAGGTGACTATCGAGCTCTCGTCTTTTCCGCGAGCGCGCAGGGCAAAGACCTTGGTCCAAGGACGGCCGCGAGGCTCGGCGCGACGATTGCGAGCGATATAACGTCGTTCAAGGTCGACGGCGCTGATTTGGTTGTGACGCATCCTGGATACACTGGAAAGGTTGTGCAGACCCTGCGTCTCAAGGGTTCACCTGCCGTCATTTCAGTGCGGCCGGGGGCGTTTAGTGCAGCTGAGGCTGCCGCCTCTGGTAAGGTGGAGAAGATTCAGCCGCCGGCCGATCCTTCGGCATCGCGCGTTGTGGTGACCTCAACCGTACTCGGTGATTCCAGAAAGCTGGATCTTGGTGAAGCTCCGGTGATCATCAGCGGAGGTCGAGGACTCAAGTCCGCCGAGAACTTCAAGCTGGTTGAAGATCTCGCGGCGGCGTTCGGCAATGCTGCTGTAGGTGCTACGCGAGCAGTTACCGACGAAGGGTGGCGTCCACATACCGATCAGATCGGTCAGACTGGTCGTCTCGTAAGTCCTGATCTCTATATTGCCGTCGGAATCTCGGGGGCAATCCAGCACCTGGCGGGCATGCGCACGTCGCGTTGCATCGTGGCGATCAACAAGGACAAGGAAGCGCCGATCTTCAAGATCGCGGACTACGGGATCGTGGGTGACGTATTCGAGGTGGTCCCAGCACTCACAGAGGCAGTAAAGGCGGCGCGGCAGGGAGGGTAACTGCGAACGGTTTTCTCGTGCTCAGCAGACTTGAATGATGATTTCTGCTGAGCATTTTCGTTTGTGCTCATGCAGCTGCGAAATGACAAGGATGCCGACCGGTTGAGTTGGCGCACAAAAGACGCGTGCTGGGTTACAACCCTTGCCCCCCGCACACGACCACGACGGGCCGGTTGCTGAAAGCGCCGAGCTCGCTGGCTCATCCTGGAGAACTCCCATGGCACGGTGCGACCACTGCGGCAATGACTATCAGTACTCCTTTCAGGTGACGTCTTCTGATGGCTCCACGCACACCTTTGATTCGTTCGAGTGCGCGATCCATATGTTGGCACCCGTCTGCAATCACTGTGGAGCGCGGATCATCGGGCACGGTGTTGAGTCAGAAGGCGTGTTCTACTGCTGTGCTCATTGTGCAAGAGAGAAGGGCGTGAGCGGCGTAGTGGACAACGCTGACAAGGCGCACGCAGGTCATTAGTCGAGCGTTGCACGCGACCTCGTTAACGCTAATGCAGCCCAACCTTAGCCACCAATCGTTCGAAACGCGCGTCGCCTTCAAGTGACTTCAACTGAGGATCGACGCGAAGGAACGCCATAGAGTGCGCTCGCTCGTTAAAGGCACGCTCCAGCCACTCGAGCGCACGCTCGCGTTCACCCAATGCCAGATAACCCTTGGCAATCTCGTAAGAGGGGCGATACTCGCTCGCCGCAGCGAGCTCATCGAGCAGTGCCCGCGCCGACGCCGTGTCCCCGGACGTCGCCTGAGCATGTGCGAGAGCAGCAACGCTTATTCCGCTCCTCCCGGATAGTTCGACGGCCCGTTCGAGCGAAGTGATCGCCTCTGGGTACCTGCCTAGCTCAACTAGCGCCTGACCACGCCACAAATAACACAAATCCCAATCCGCATCCATTTCCAGCGCAACATTGCACTGCTCAACGGCCGCCTCGTACTTGCGCGCGAAGAAGTAGACCCAGCCTAACGCGCCGTTGGCAATGAGCGAAAGCGGATTCACCTCTCGCGCCTCGATCATTTCACGCTCCGCCTCGTCAAAACGCCCCATCGCGACGAGATGATTGGCGTACCACTGGTGCCCCACTGTGTAGCTGGGGTTGATGCTGATGGCACGCTTGAACGCATCCTCGGCAGCACTCCACTCCCAGTCGTAGTACAAAGCGATGTAGCCGAGTGAGGCATGGGCCTCGGCGAGATGAGGATCGAGCTCGAGAGCGCGTCTCGCCGCAGCTTTGGCCTTTGGGTACGTGGTTCCAGGCGGCAGGTAGTCATAGAAGGCCAGGACCGAGTAAGCATCCGCGAGGCCGGCCCAGGCGCGTGCAAAGCCTGAATCACGAGCAACAGCGTCGCTGAAATAGCGAACAGATTCGAGCAGCGTTGCCTGGGTTCGTCTGTGCCAGAGGTAGCGGCCACGCAGATAGAGATTGTACGCAACGAGATCGTCGGTCGGTGGACGCGCTATGCGCTCCTTGACGCCAGATACAATCTCTGCATTCAGTGCGTCTGCCACCTTTGTCGCTATCTCACCCTGAACCGCAAAGATGTCCTGCAGGCGACGGTCATAGGAGTCGGCCCACACGTGTCCGCCTCGTCTGGCATCGAGCAATTGTGCTGTGATACGAACGCGTTCGTTTTCGCGCCTTACGCTGCCCCGAAGTATGTAGTCCACACCGAGCAGGGCTCCAATCTCGGTGATAGGGCGCTGTGCGGCGCTATCTGGCAGCAGCGAAGTACTCGACACGACAATCAGGCCGGGGACGCGGGCAAGATGTGTCAGGATATCTTCGGTTACTCCATCTGCAAAGTATCTGTTGTCTTCGTTTTGACCGAGATTCGTCATCGGTAGCACAGCAATTCGCGGACGTGCTGACGAAGACGGGGATCCCTCACGGCCGTCCCATGCGAACCACCCGATTGCGAGCAGGGCTACGAGCAACGTCGTTGCAGCAACTCGGTAAATACCGCTTTGGTGAGATGAGGATCGAGAGGCAAATGGCGACGCATGGGCACCCTTGGCATCGGCCTCAGAAACCGCACTAGGCTGCTTCTGGTCTTTAGTGGCCACCGCCGTGGCGTCAGGAGCCTGGTCTATGATGGGCTTGGCACCAGGGGTCGAACGCGACTGCTCGTCGCGGAGTCGATCTGCGAGACTTGTGACCTGAGGATCCGGTTGAGCACCAAACTCCTGCTCGACAAACTGTCCATAGATCCGCGCGTGTTTGAGGGCGCCGATACGATTGCCATTTGCCGCCATCGCCTTCATGAGGCCAATGGCGTAGCGCGCGTTGTACGGATCGTGGATTGCCAGTCGATTCCATGCTGTGATCGCGGCGCCCAGGTCATTCGCCTCTGTCGCGCGGTTCGCCACCGTCTCCACCGCCGCAGCGTATTGTCGGCCGAGCACCGTGCGTTCGGACTCGACCCAGCGCTCGAACTCCGATGCGCCCGAGAGCGAGAACCCATCAAGAAAGGCGCCTGCGTACAACGCCACCGCCTGATCCCATGATTCACGGCCAATCGCGTCGCGAAACTGCTGCAGGTCGCTGGATATGACCGCTGGATTCAGACGCAACTCCGTGCCTGTAGCCAGAATCCCTTCGCCTCCCACTTCCGCATTCAACCTGTAGACCGAGTCCGAGAGAGCGTGGCGTGCACGTTCTTCGCTTTTCTCGGGCCAGAGGTAGGCGACCAGTTTCTCTCTGCTGACCCCGCGTTCCGGCGAGGCGGCAAGCAGTGCGAGTAGTCCCAGCCGTCTTCGCTGAGCCGCACTTCCGCTCACCGGGCCACCGGGGCCCTCCAGCGACGCGCCGCCTAAAAGCTTGAGAGAAAACAATTTAGAGAAGCGGGAATCCGGCGATACAGAGGCGAAAAGGAAACGATGGGGGGCGTCCATAATAGGCCTCCGTTTCACCCGGCGCCAAGCGCAGATCCATGCCTGGTAGCCGCATCATCAAAAAAAGGAGGCTACAATGTTCCGGATTTCCCGCTCGAAGTCTCTCGTCCCGCTCGGATTGGCCGCACTCCTTACCGCCTTTGCCCCCGGTTGCCAGGACGACAACGATGGCCCGCTGTTCCCGGGCGTATCGACAGTGCTCAACACCGAGTTGCTGGCGCTGCGAAGCTCAATAGAACCATATCGTCAAATCGACGCCGCAAAGGCGGCCGGCTATACGGTAGAAGTAGCGCACCCAGGAGATGGGCATAAATGCCTAAGTCACGCACAACTGGGGGGAATGGGCGTGCACTATCTCAAGCCCGGTCTTGCTGACGGAGTGCTGGACCCAACTGCTCCCGAAGTGCTGATATACGAGCCAATGGACAACGGCAACTATGAGCTGGTTGGGGTGGAGTTCATTGTTCCATTTGCGGTTCGCGATCAGAACCAGCCGGCGCCGACGTTGTTTGGGCAGGAGTTAAAACACAACTTCACCTTCGGTCTCTGGGCGCTGCATGTATGGGCCGAGAAGCACAATCCAAGCGGAGTGTTTGCCGACTACAATCCGCTCGTTTCCTGCACGCACTAGATCGCGAGTAAGGCGAAGAGAGCGAGGATGGCGAAAGCGGATGCGGTTTGTGAACTTGGCAGTAGCCGCTAGTTGCCACCTTTGCCCTCTTTGCTGATGCAGGCATTTCCGATCGCACCGAGTGACACCAAACCTTTCTGGGTCATGATTCCCGTGCTTCTAATCATTGTCGCAGCGGGGGTTATGCTCGCTCTCTCGTTGCTGGGAGCACGGGCTTCCAGCTTTGAGGTATCCACTGAAGGGTTGCGTCTGCGTGGGGACCTGTATGGCCGGCTCGTCCCGGCGTCAGAGATCAGGACTGGTGAAGTGAGGAGACTCGATCTGGGTCGCGAACCGGACTATGCGCCCCGCGTCCGCACGCTTGGGACCGCCTTGCCGGGCTATCGCTCGGGTTGGTTTAGACTCAAGAACGGTGAGAAGGCGCTCTTGTATATGACGGATCGGGTGAAGGCGGTGCTCGTTCCGACTGTAAACAACTACTCGATCATAGTTAGCCCGAGCGATCCTGATGCTTTTGTGGCAGCGATGAAAGCGTTAGGCCGCGGTCGCGGCTGACCGCAGAATAACGCGGAAAAAAAGAGGTTCCGAGGTGGAAGCGGAGGCTTGTGCAGCCTGCCGCGTGCCGCCACTGCGTCCGTCCCAGCGTCCCAGCGTCCCAGCGTCCCAGCGTCCCAGCGTCCCAGCGTCCCA
>CAZYTS010000060.1:0-18600 GCA_964649855.1 uncultured Gemmatimonadaceae bacterium | reverse complement strand
CATGGGCGTGAGAGCGGAACAGATCTCTACGCTGTAAATGCTTTTGGATCGGAACCAGCGCGGCGCATAACGGTGGGTCGGGGCAGCGACAACACTTCTGCGACGTTCAGCCCTGACGGGCGGAGAATTGCCTTCACAACCAACCGTCAGGGGCGTCCAGACGTTTATATTTCTGACGCCGATGGCACAAATGCAGAACCACTGATCCCTTTCAACATTGGGGATCAGTCGTATCGCTCAGACCCTGATTGGTCGCCTGACGGGAGGTTGATCGCGTTTCAGTCGCAGGTTGCAGGAAGCTTTCAGTTGATGACGGCCAGTCCGCGGGACCGGGCGATCAAGATGCTGACGAGCACTGGCGTAAACGAGAATGCTTCATGGGCACCTGATAGTCGCCACATTGTGTTTACTTCTTCGCGCGGTGGTAGTCGTCAATTGTGGATAGTTGATATCGAATCGGGAACGTTTCGCCAACTGACGCATGCATCCGGTGGAGCGCGTCACGGTTCGTGGTCGCCGCACCTTAAGCTTCGCTAGCACATTCGTCTCTCGCTTATCCCCAGTCCTCCGCTCACCCACTCCCCATTCACCGAAATGATCCGATCACAGCGTATCCTCGCCCTGTCTGTCATGACCTTGGCGATGGTCGCGGCCTGCAAGAAGAACCAGCCTGAGACAGCCGCGATCCCCGTCTCGACTCCGTCCGAAACCTGCGACCAGCGCTGCCGCGACAGCATCGCAAACGCAGAACGTGAGGCAGCTGATCGCAGGCGTCAGGACTCGATCACCGCGGCGAATGAGGCTCGTAATCGCGCCATCGCCGACGCGCGTTCCGCACTCGCTGCCAAGGTCTACTTCGAATACGACGCCGCCGAGCTCTCGATGCAGGCCCGGTCGACCCTCGACGCCAAGTTGGCGATCTTCCGCGCCAATCCGGGTCTCAGGATTCGTGTCGCAGGTCACGCCGACGAGCGTGGATCGGATGAATACAACCTGGCCCTGGGACAGCGTCGCGCCGTTGCAGTCAAGCGCTACCTGACGGATCAGGGAATCGACCCAGGCAGAATTGACGTGGTGAGCTACGGCGAGGAACGTCCCGAAGTAACGGATGGTACTGAAGCGGGTTATCGTATGAATCGCCGCGCCGAGTTCGAGATTACCGCCGGCGGCGAGACCCTGGTTCCTCCCACATGATTTCACGTAGCCTGAAGATACTTCTCGCGCCCGTCGCGCTCTTGTCGACGGGCGCCTGCTTCGCAACCCGGAGCGACGTGCGTGTGCTGCAAGGCGACATCCTGGCATTCAGGCAGGAGAGTGCACGCGCCGACTCCGCCCGAGCTCGTCAGATTGCCACCCTTGCGGCCACGCTAGGCACTGTCCAGGACTCACTCAAGGACACGGGCAACAGACTCGCTCGCTTTCAGGGCGATACGCGAGGAGAACTGAGATCGGTTGGCGAGCAGCTGATCCGTCTTCAGGAGCTTGTGGGTCAAAGTCAGACGGTAGTAAACCGGCTGCGCGCCGAAGCCGAGCAGCGAGCAATGATGCAGCAACCGCTCGCACCAGTCGTAAACCCAACCGCGACTGACTCGACGGCGTCCGCTACGGGTACGCCGACCGTGGTACCTGAGACAAATCCTGGGCCCAACCAACTGTTCGAAGAGGGATTGAGCCAGCTCAGGCGTCAGAGTTATGGCGCCGCCCAAATGGCTTTCTCCGATCTCATCAGACTATATCCGACCTCTGATAGGGTGCCGGACGCTCAGTACTGGCTCGCCGAGGCGTACGACGCGGACGGCAAGGTGCTTGAGGCTGACAGCACGTTCAGGGCGGTGGTGACAAACTTTCCAAAGTCGGCGCGTGCGCCAACAGCGTTGTACAAGATGGCGCTGTCTCTGGCCAAGCGAGGGCGGACGGCGGAGGCACGTGTCGCTATGGAGCGTATAACGCGGGACTATCCTCACGCGGCGGAGGCGGATCTCGCCAACGAATGGATCCGCACAAACAGGTAGCACAATAGCCAAAGCCGATGGCAAAGGTGGGCAACCAGGCGGAGATGCCGTTCCTCGATCACCTCGAGGAATTGCGTTGGCGGATTATGTGGTCTCTGGCCGTACTCGTGGTCTGCGTAGTGGCGTCTTTCATCGTGCTACTGCGGTACGATGCCATAAAGTGGCTGGCGCTGCCGATCCTACCCTACGTTCCTGACGGTCGGGTCATCACGACGCACCCGGCTGGCGCATTCAAGATTGTAATGACTGCGTCCTTCGCGTTAGGTGGAGTTTTTGCGTCGCCGGTGATCTTCTACCACCTTTGGGCTTTTCTGGCACCGGCGCTCCACAAGCACGAAAAGCGAGTCCTCATACCGGTTCTGATTTTTGGCGCTATGCTCTTTTTGTCAGGCGTGGCGCTGGCGTTCTTTGGCCTGATCCCGCTGACCCTGCGTTTCCTGCTCAGCGTTCAGTCCAGCGTGATCACGCCGATGATCTCGGCAAACGAGTACTTTGGATTTGCCATCGGATTTTCGCTGGTGATGGGCGCGGTGTTTGAAATGCCGATAGTCGTGCTGGCTCTAACGGCACTGGGCCTTGTAACGCCAAAGATGCTGACCCGCTACCGCAGACATGCTTTTGTCATCTGCCTTGTAGCGTCGGCCTTTATCACGCCGGGGCAGGATCCGCTCACGCTGGCCGCAGTGTTTCTTCCGCTGGTAGGGCTATACGAAGTGAGCATTGTCTGCTCGCACTTCATTGCGCGGAGAATGGCTCGGCGCGAGGCTCAGCGAGAGGCCGAGTCGCAAGAGGCAGCCGGGGCAGCCTCATGAAGAAGTGGATCGGGGCGCTGGTTGCCCTGGTTGTCGTGGTTCTCGCTTCCGGGATGCTGCCTACTACTTTGCGAGCGCAGCAGCGCGACAGCGTCATACAGGCTGATAGTGCGCGCAAGCTGCTGGCCGATTCGTTGCGGCGCCTTGAAGTTGTGGACTCGCTCATCAGGCGGACCCCTGTTGGCTCTGATTCACTGAGGGCCTTGGCGGATACGCTCAGGCGGCGTCTCGAAGGCCGTGACATTATCGGTCACAAGGTGGAGATCGAGTGGGCACGCGAGGACTCCGCGATGACGTCGTTGTTGTCGCGCGAGGGTTATACGGTGACGCGCTATCAGGGTGACACCGTTGCCTTCAATGCGCGCGCCAATACGATGCACCTCATAGGTAGGCGATCGGCAGTCCAGCGCGACTCGGCGACGTTGATCGGAGACACGATCACGTTTAACGATTCCACGCAGATGATCGAAGCACGTGGAGACACGGTTGTGATCCGTGATCCTGCGCAGGGGCCGGACGACGTGGTGGCGCTGGGGCGAGTTCGCTACGACATCACCAACAGGATGGGGCGCGTCGAGAATGTGACTACAGTGGTGGAGAGTGGGCAGCGCTGGATAGTTCACGGTCGAGTGGCCGCATTCAGGGGCGACACGTCGGAAGCTGGGCGATCTGTGTTTTATGCGCGCGACGGATGGCTGACGAGCTGCGAGGAGGACGAGCCGCACTATCACTTTGCTGGGAAGGAGATGAAACTGATCTCCAAGAACGTGATGGTGGTACGTCCGGCGATTTTGTATATCGCGGACATACCGGTATTGTGGCTGCCGTTTGTGTTTAACGATATGCGACCGGGTCGGAGGAGTGGTCTCATACCTCCGCGAATCGGATTCAATCAGGTGTTCCGGTCCTCTCCGTTCCTGCGGCGTACCATCGAAGACATTGGGTATTACTTTGCCCTCAGCGACTACACGAGCCTCACACTTTCGACTGACTGGAGGAGTGATGCACGCGGGACCGAATCAGATCCCGGATACGTGAAGCTGGACGCTTTGCTGGACTATCGATGGAGGGATCGGTTCATCAGTGGTCAGCTGGGAGTGTCGCAGAACTACCTGAGAAATGGTCAGCGCGTTCAGACGTATTCGCTAAACCACGATCAGCGTTTTTCGCAGCGAACAGGTATAGTCGCGAGCGTCAACTACACCACCAACACGTCGGTACAGCGGAATCTGACATTCAATCCGATTCAGGCGCTTCAGACGATCCGGTCGTCGGTCAATTTCAGCAGCGGACGCGGCCCCTTCTCGCTTCAGTTAGGTGGCACGCAGACGCAGTATCCCGGGCGCGACCAATTGGATCGCACCTTTCCGACTCTGAGTATTACGTCCAAACCGATAGAGGTTGGACAGTGGCTCACGTGGACGCCGACCCTCACGGCAAACACATCTCAGAGTTTTGACATTGACCAGACCGGAGACTTTGCCTTTCGCTACTTCCAGGGCCCCAACGGGCTCGACTCAACAAGAGTAAAGCGCGATACGCGCAATACCACGGTCGCCTTCAGTACTCCCTTGGAGATTCGCGGCTTCAACTGGTCGAACACCATCAACCTGAGTGACATAGCGAACGAGTTTCCTGAAAAGCGGGTGATCTATCCCAACCCTAGGGATACTACGGTCAAGCAGGAGCGTGTTTTTGCGCGCACATATCGTACCGGTCTCGATTGGCAGACCTCGTTCAGCCTCCCTGGCTTTTCTCCCGGCAAGTGGAACATCACGCCCTCGCTGGCTATCCAGAAGGTGGACAGCCGTTCGCCCCTCGTTGTGCGGACGGAAAGGACCGGAGGCGAGTTTGTCACCCAGTCGCTGAGGCCAGCTGCAGGGATTACCATCGCGCCAAAGTTCTTTGGATTTTTTCCGGGGTTTGGCCCGATTGAGCGCATCCGCCACGCGGTGGAGCCGTCCATCAGTTACCAGTACACTCCCCGAGGAAACGTCTCCGACGAGTTTCTGATAGCTAACGGCGACCTGCCACTCGGCTACCTCGGCAATAACGCGCAGAATATAGTGAGCCTCGGGTTCAATACCTCGTTTGAAGCCAAGCTCAGATCCCCCGATGAAGCTGCTCCGACGGACACGACGCGGCGAGCGGCGCTGCCTGCTGATAGCCGCAAGATCAAACTGCTCTCCCTGAGTTTTTCGACGCTTTCCTATGACTTTATAAGGGCAAAGGAATCGAGCAGCGGTACCGGACTGACCAACAGGACGTTTGATATCAGTGCACGGTCCGACCTGCTACCTGGCTTTGATATAGGAACTACGTACTCCCTGTTTCTTGGAGATCCGGTGTCTGACACATCGGAGTTCAAGCCTTACCGTGAGAGTGTGCGCGCTTCATTGTCGCTCGATGCCAACTCTCCCATTGTGCGTAGTGTTGCGAGACTGTTCGGGATACACCTCGACAGCAATCGAACGGAGGGTCGCCAGGATCAGCGTGGACAGCAAAGTGGCGGGTTTGGTCAGGGCGATTTTCTCGCCGGTCGAGGGATTGCCGGGAGTGTAAACCGTGCATCGCTCCAGATACCGCAGGGGCAGGGCTGGCGCATGAACCTGAGCTACTCCGGCTCGAGGCAGCGGCCGCCGCGTGGCGACAACGTCGTCATCTTTGATCCCAAACGCGAATGTCAGTTCTACATTGATGACCCGTTCCAGTACGATGCCTGTCTCTCCAAGTTCCTCCAGGGAGGACAGACAAACTCGGGGAATCCCTATAACGAGACCACACGCGGCGGGACCTTTTTCCGTACGCCGCCAACGGCAAATCTCAATGGCGATATTTCGTTCCACGTAACCGACAACTGGGCGGCGCAATGGCGCACCTCGTTTGATTTCGAGACAAACGAATTCGCGCAGCACGTAGTCTCGCTGCAACGCTCGCTCCACGACTGGGACGCGATCTTTGCCTTTACAAGGTCGCCTAACGGCAACTTTTCCTTCAGCTTTTTCATAGCCCTGCGCGCCCAGCCCGACATCAAGTTTGACTACGACAGGCCAAGCTTCCCGCGTGGCTACACGGGGCGGCGGAATCAATAAAGGCGTCGCCGTTATGGCGGGCTTGAATTGACGGGCGCGGGCATGGACATTCCCCCGGCATGCATGATCCAATTGCGCTCGACGGCAACAGCCTGAAACTCGAAGACGTGGTTGCAGTGGCCCGGCGCCACGCGCCCGTTACGCTCGACAATCGTGCCCGCGAGAGTCTGGTTCGCGTACGCCGCTATGTGGATGATCTGGTAGATCGAGGCGACGCGGTCTATGGCGTCAATACCGGCTTTGGAAAGCTCTCCGACGTGGCTATCCCGCGCGGCCGGCTCTCTGAACTCCAGACCAACCTGGTGCGGAGTCACGCCGCTGGCGTTGGCGCCACTCTGAGCGAGGCAGAGGCGCGGGCGACAATGCTCTTGCGGGCTAATGTGCTGGCCAAGGGATACTCTGGCATCCGCGCTTCGGTGGTTGAGCAGATCCTGGCAATGCTCAATGCCGGTATCTGGCCTCCGATCCCGGAGCAGGGGAGCGTTGGTGCAAGCGGCGACCTTGCACCACTGGCGCACCTCGCGCTTGCGCTCATTGGTGAGGGTGAAGTCTTTAGAAATGGAGTACGCGGTGACGCCGCCAAGGTGCTGTCTGACGCAGGAATAGCGTCTTCATCTCTTGCTCCCAAAGAGGGCCTGGCGCTGATCAACGGCACCCAGGCTCACACGGCACTAGCATCGCTCCTCGTGTCCGATGCCACATCGCTTTGGTACACGGCGCATCTCTCAGGCATTGCAACGTTAGAGGCGCTGATGGGAACTCCGGTTGCCTTCGAGCCCCGCATTCACGATGCTCGCGGCCAGCCAGGACAGATGGAGTCAGCTGCCATCAGTCTTGCATTGTCCAGTCCAAGTGCAATCCGGGAGTCGCATCGCAGCAACGATCCGCGCGTGCAGGACGCCTACGCACTCAGGTGCATGCCGCAGGTTCACGGTCCGGTACTCGACGCGCTGCGCTTTGCCAGAGGCGTGATTTCACGTGAGCTCAACGCCGCGACGGATAATCCCCTGGTGTTCGAAGACGGATCGATGGTGAGCGGCGGGAACTTCCATGGGCATGCAGTGGGAATGGCGTGCGACTTTCTGGCAATTGCGCTTGCAGGAGTGGCGACGATGGCTGAGCGACGCATCGACCGGCTGGTGAACCCCGACCTCAATCAGGGGCTGCCTGCGTTTCTGGCAAAGGAACCTGGCGTCAACTCGGGGTTCATGGTTGCTCAGATCACTGCCGCTGCCCTTGCATCGGAGTGCAAGGGACTGGCTCATCCCGCCACCGTAGACTCCATTCCAACCGATGGCGGCAAGGAAGATGTAGTGCCGATGTCGATGAGGGCTGCCGTCAAGCTCCGGCGAGTCGTGCAAAACGTCCGTAACATCCTTGCGATCGAATTGCTCTGTGCGATGCAGGGGCTCGAGTTCCGGAGGCCTCTGACCTCGAGCCCGGCAGTAGAGCGCGCTCACGCGTTGTTACGCACTCTGGTACCGGCTCTGGACAATGATCGGGTACTTTCTGGTGACATTGCGGCGGTCGCGTCGCAGATTGAACAGGAGCTCTACGCTGCCATTGTCAGAGATTCCATAGCCGTAACCCCGATATGACCGGAGTAAAAGCATCACCCAGCGCCTCAGGCACCGCGAAAGCTGCGGAATCGACCATACGAGCGCCGCGCGGAGCCAAGCTTCGCTGCAAAGGCTGGCAGCAAGAAGCCGCCCTGCGGATGCTCATGAACAACCTCGACCCTGACGTCGCCGAGCGGCCCGGAGATCTTGTGGTGTATGGGGGATCGGGCAAGGCCGCACGAAACTGGGAGTCGTACCACGCCATAGTTCGTTCGCTCGAAGCACTGGAGAACGACGAAAGCCTCATCGTGCAGAGCGGCAAGCCTGTAGCTGTGCTCAGGACTCACCAGAGTGCGCCACGGGTTCTCATTGCCAACAGCAACCTTGTGGGACGCTGGGCTACGTGGGAACACTTTCGCGAGTTGGAGCGAAAGGGCCTGATGATGTATGGACAGATGACTGCCGGCTCCTGGATCTATATCGGGTCGCAGGGGATAGTGCAGGGGACGTACGAGACCTTTGGTGAGCTGGCACGCCGGCACTTTGGAGGCACCCTCTCGGGACGCTTTGTCCTCACCGCGGGGCTGGGAGGTATGGGTGGCGCGCAGCCCCTTGCCGCCACTATGTGCGGCGGTGTTCTGTTGGGCGTCGAAGTCGACGAGGCGAGAATAGACAAACGGCTCGCAACGAAATACTGCGACCGCAAGACGAACTCTCTCGATGAGGCCCTGAAGTGGGTGCAAGAAGCAGTTGCGCAAAGGCAAGCTCTTTCGGTGGGACTCGTCGGGAACGCAGCGGACGTGCTTCCCGAACTCGTCAAACGCGGTGTAATACCCGACGTCGTGACAGATCAAACAAGTGCTCACGACACACTGAATGGCTACGTGCCCAGTGGGTTGTCGCTGGCCGAGGCTGCGGAGTTGCGATCAGCAAAGCCCAATGAATACATCGAGCGCAGCGTTGCATCGATCGTGAAGCACGTGAGGGCAATGCTCGAAATGCAGGAGAAGGGAGCTGTTGCCTTTGATTATGGCAACAACATAAGGACCGTGGCCTACGATGCTGGGGTCAACAATGCGTTTGCGTTTCCTGGTTTTGTCCCCGCATACATCCGTCCGCTCTTTTGCGAAGGAAAAGGTCCCTTCCGCTGGGTCGCGCTTAGTGGCGATCCGGCTGACATCTACCGGACTGATGATCTCGTACTGGAACTGTTCCCCGAAGACGAGCACCTGAAGAGGTGGATTACGCTGGCGCGCGAAAGGATCGCTTTTCAGGGGTTGCCGGCACGCATTTGTTGGTTAGGTCTTGGGCAGCGGGCCAGATTCGGAGTCGCGCTCAACGACCTGGTTGCCAAGGGAGAGATCTCGGCGCCTATCGTTATCGGACGCGATCACCTCGACACCGGCAGCGTTGCATCTCCTTTCAGAGAAACAGAGGGCATGATGGATGGCAGCGATGCTGTGGCCGACTGGGCCGTACTCAACGCTCTTGTGAACGTGGCGAGCGGGGCATCCTGGGTTTCGTTCCACCATGGAGGAGGCGTTGGAATCGGTAACTCATTGCACGCCGGGCAGGTAATCGTGGCTGACGGTACCAAAGAGATGCGCCTACGTCTCGAACGAGTGCTCACGAACGATCCAGCGATGGGGGTGGCACGGCACGCCGACGCGGGGTACGAAGAGGCTGTTAGCTCAGCACAACGTGAGGGACTCAAGCTGCCCATGATTCCGTGATCTCATCTCATTTCAAGCCCTACCATATCCCGCTCTTCCTGGCGAAATACGCCTGGCTCACGGCACGCAAACGCCCGGTACTGGTTCATTTCGAGGTCACAATGCGCTGTAACGCGCGTTGTGGATTTTGCGACTACTGGAAGACACCAGCTGAAGAAAAGAAGAACGAGTTGTCGAGCTTTGCAGACGCGGCTCGGCACTTCTCTCCCATGATCATCACTTTTACCGGTGGTGAACCACTCTTGAGGAGAGACCTGGAAGATCTTGTGTCGGCCGTGCGCAGGGCCACGCGACTTACGTATATCAACGTCATTACGCATGGAGGCATGCTCAGCATCGAGCGCGCACGATCGCTGTGGAACGCAGGAATAGACCAGTTCAATATCTCGCTGGACTACCTCGATGGACGCCACGATACCGCGCGTGGCATTCCCGGCCTCACAAAAAAGATCCTCTCTACGGTCGAAGCTATGCGTTCGGAGGGGATAGATTCGATCCGCTTTAACACCGTAATAAAGAACGACAACCTCGACGAGCTGATGCGGATAGTCGAGACCGCCGCGCGCCTGGGGGTTGGTGTCAATTTTTCTCTGTATACGGATTTCAAGAACGGCAACACCAATCACCTGTTGCAGAACGGCGGCGTAGAAGCGGCGACTGCGGCGATCGGCGAGATTCTGGCATTCAAGAAGAAGCGACGGGGCATTGTAACCAATTCGGACTACTATCTCTCCACGATTCCCTCGTACCTGCGAGGAGAGCTGGCTGGCCCCTGCGAATCAGGCGAACGCACGATTCATATTTCGCCGACAGGTCAGGTAAAGCGCTGCCCCGATTTTCCCACTGATGGGCACTGGAAGGACTACAAGGGCTATGCTCCAATCGACTGCAGCGCGTGCTACTATGCATGCCGCGGCGAAGCGCAGGCCCCGCTGGAGTATTCACGCGTTCTCGACGTCCTTGCGTTAGGCCGCAGTGGCAGCTGAGATGACCGGCACGTCGCAGCTGCTAACGAATGCATCGCAGGTTGTGACGTGCGCGGGCCCCGGACGCGCGAGGCGGGGAGCGGAGGCAGGCGACGCAGCAGTCCGCGCAAACTGCGCAGTGCTAATACGTGGGGAAACAATCGAAGCTGTGGGAGATCAGGAGGATCTGCTCCGCCTGCACCCTGAGGCCGAAGTGGTCGATTGCAATAGAGGAGTGCTAACCCCTGGCCTGGTCGACTCCCACACACACGCGATCTTCGGCCGACCGCGCCACGAAGAACAGGAGATGCGCGCGGCTGGCATGGACTACATGAGCATAGCTGCCAAGGGTGGTGGAATACACTCTTCAGTCCGCGACCTTCGATCGCGAAGCGAGGAGGAACTCGTGGCTCTGGCCCTGCCGCGTCTGGAGCGCCTTGCGTCGTACGGCACCACCACGGTTGAAGTGAAATCCGGTTACGGGCTCACTCTTGCCGATGAGCTAAAGACACTCGGAGCAGTCAAGCGCCTCAGAGACCTTACAAACCTCAGTCTCGTGCCGACCTTTCTTGGGGCTCACGAGATTCCGCTCGAGGCGCGCGCTACGGAGAATGGAAGGCGCGACTACATCGCGCTCCTTATCGAGGAAATGATTCCGCTCGTGGCGCGCGAAAAGCTGGCCCTCTTTGCCGACGTGTTCTGTGAACCGGGGGTTTACGACGTCGCTGAATCGCGCGCCATCCTCACAGCGGCAAGAAAGCATGGCCTGGCCATAAAGCTCCACGCTGACGAACTAGAGTCGAGCGCGGGGGCAGAGCTGGCCGCTGAACTTGGCGCCGTGTCAGCCGACCACCTGGCAGCAATCTCGCCAGCCGGTATTGCGGCGCTCGCTTCGTCTGGAACCGTGGCCACATTGCTTCCTGGTACTATGCTCTTTCTCGGAAAGACTCGTCAGGCACCCGCACGCGAGCTGATCGAACGTGGCGCGGCGGTCGCGCTCGCGACCGATTTCAATCCGGGAACTTCGCCCACCCCCAACTTCCCTCTGGTGCTCGCGTTGGGGGTGAGCCAACTTCGCATGTCCGTGGCGGAAGTTGTTGTAGCCTCTACAGTTAACGGTGCTGCTGCACTTGGTATGGCAGGGCGTGTCGGTCAGATATCACCAGGCTATTCCGCTGACCTGGCACTCTTTGAAATCCAAGACATTCGTGAGCTTCCGTACTGGTATGGTGACCGCCGCTGCCAAAGTACCTGGGTTCGTGGAGTCGAGCGGCGCTGGGTGAACGCGGGCTAAGTACCGGATTTTTCGTGCCGTTCGCCCCCCAAAGGGCGTCTATAGTGGTACTCCGACGCCCAGGATGTCGACCGCTACTGTAACGAAACTCAAGCGCAAAGCCGCCGATTTTGAGCAAAAGAAGCAGCTCGATAAGGCGCTCGCGTTGTATATCCAGCTTGTCGATGAAGCCGGCCGCGACCTCGACGACGCCGACTTGCAGATATACAACCGCGTGGGCGATCTGCTCATGCGGCAGTCTAACGTTTCCGAGGCGTTGGCCTACTACGAAAAAGCTGTCGACATGTACGCGGAGCGCGGCTTTCTCAACAATGCAATAGCGCTCTGCAACAAGATTCTGCGTCAATCGCCCGCGCGAACCACGGTCTACTACAAGCTGGGCAAAATCTCCGCGAAAAAGGGCTTCAAAAGCGACGCGCGCAAGAACTTTCTGGAATACGCGGACCGGATGCAGAAGGCAGGGAACACCGACGAGGCGTTCCGTGCACTCAAGGAGTTCGCCGATCTCTGCCCCGACCAGGATGACATCCGCCTCTTTCTGGCTGACCTGCTAACGAAAGAGCAGCGCAATGGCGAAGCTGTCGAACAACTTGAACGACTCTATGCCAAACTCGAGGCAGAAGGTCGCAGCGCCGAAGCACGGGCAACGATGGACCGGATCAAGGCCATCGATCCGGATATCACACCGCGTGCATCTGGGGCATTTGTAACGCAGAAGAGCAACGACCTTGTCTTCCTCGATCTGAGCGAGCCCGTCACTGCCGCCGCTACAGAGGATGCTCGTCTTACGCCTCCCTCGGATATCGCCGTTGTCGAGGAGCCCGAGACGGTGGAAGTAAGTGGCGTTGGAGCGCTCGAAGGATTGGCCATAACGTTCTTCCCCGAAGACCAGCCAGCTGAAGAAGAGAGTCAGAGTCCTGAAGTCGAGGAGCCCCAGAGCGAGGCCGTGGATGGGCTGGAGATCGACGTCGCGAGCGTAGTGATCGAGCCGGTCGCGCCACTGGATGATCTTGACCTCACCACCGTGGACGCCGCTGAACTCGAGGATCCCATCGAGTCGCTCGAACTCGACCTACCGGTCGGCATGGATGAATCCGAGGAGGATGTAGTCACTCCGGTTGAAGGGTTGGCCACGATGGCCACGACGCTCACGGATTCGCATCCTTCCATGGCGCCACTGATCGAGAGTCCGCCACTTTCGAGCTCGGAGTTCGGAAGCATTGATCTCGATGCGTCGGACGAACACTCTGCCACTCCTCCCCACGACCTGGCAATTCCATCATCGCTCCCGAGAATGACAAACGATGCGAAGGAGGAGGAGACTTCGCCAGTCGAGAGCGACAAAGAAGCCGAGCCACAGGGTGAAGAAGCAGTCGACGTAGTTGCTCAGGAGGCGTCCTCTCACGATGCGTCGCCGGAGGCCGATGAAGACGACGGGCACGCCATTGTCCGCGGCGATCCATCGCGTCCACCAAGTGTTTCCGAATCCGAACTTGCTGCAGTGCAGTCCGATCACGAGGTACTCGGCTCGGGCGAGGTGGAGGCAACTCAGGACGTCCTGCACGATGCCCTCGCGGAGAGGAGCCAGAACCATTCCGCGCGACCATCGGCACTCGACACTTCGGGTCTCGAGGATCTCGTAGCGCGACGCTCGGATCCCGAAGCGCATCCCGAAGCGGCTGAGATCGAACAGGAGACGGTCGACACACCGTCATTTGGGGAGCAGCGTGTGGAACTCCCGATGATCGACCTCGAAAACCAGGCGAACGCAGAAGAAGAGGAGTCGTTCCTTTCGGATGATTCCGGTGAGTCCATCGACGATCTCTTGGCCGCGCCACCGTCTTTTGGTGAACCCGAAGACACCGACAACTTTGAGCCGGGTCCACTGGATCTTGCGGCCGAGCCGTCCAAGGACGAATGGGACGCCGAGCCGCACCCTGAGGTTCTGATTGATGGAGAGTGGCGCGACGAGCACGTTGGCGACCTTGTCTCCGGCGAAATGTTCGTGATTGGCGAACGGCGTGAGGCCACTCGCGGACCACGCGACGGCGCTGCATTTGATGACCTCGCCGCGGCGATGATGTACGACGGCAATGAAGATGATGAATCAGCGCCTAACGACCACGTCAGGGGCGGAAAGGCAAAGTCCACGCTGTCCTTTGGTGGTGGCGCAGAGCAGGTCAGGCGACGACTGGAACTCGATCCAGCAAATCCCGCATTGCGGAGGCAACTCGGCGAGATCCTCCTCGACGAAGGTCAGAAGGAATCCGGGCTGAACGAACTGGAGATCGCGGTGCACTCCTACGAAGCCAAGGGAGCGTACGATGCAGCGCGTGAAGTTGTGGACGTTATTCTGCGCGTTACACCGCTCTCTGTGCACCATCATCAGAAGCGGGTGGAGTACGCTGTTCGTGCCAATGACCGACCGCAGCTCATCATCGCTTACTCGGAATTGGCTGACGCTCTCTTCAGGTGCGGCGAGCCTGACAAGTCGCGCGTGGTTTATTCCCGGATTCTGGATCTCGAACCAGGAAACGAGCGCGCTCGTTTTGCGTTGGGAATGCTTTCAGACAATCCCGGTCCGGCAAGGCGCAGCGACGAGATTCCATCGATCGACACCGGTCTGTCGCCCGTTGGCGTACAGCGTGGTACGGTAATTACTCCGGGCACTCTCGAAAGCCTTGTAATAGACCTCGACGTGCCACACCGCCCTGCAAACGGTCGTGAGGGTACGCCGGTTGAGACTGAACTCGTTGCACCCGAACCGCAGGTTATTGACGACCCCGAACTCGACGAAGAGGTCGAAGCCGCCTTTGGCAACACCCCTGTGCGGCCAACTCCCGTTGTAGAGCCGATCGAAGCCGGGATCGAAGAATCGGCCGAGTACGAGATCGAAGCTTCGATCGACGAAGGAATCGCCGACGAAATCGAGGAGGCTGTCGCCGAGGCTATGACCGAGAAAGCAGCTCTGCCTCCGGTTCCTGTGGCGGCGTCGGTCGAGGAGCACTCGCACTCCAAACCTGCGGAACCGCAGCCTCCAAAAGTGGCTCAAGAAAGCGCTGCGCAAGTGCGGGAGAAAGGGGAGGGCGGCTTTGTAGATCTTGGTGATTGGTTGCGCGAGACTGAGCCCCAGAAGTCGACGCGCATGGTCACCCAGGATGTCGCTCCTACCGGTGACGAAAACGCTGACTTTGCCGAAATGCTGCGGCGTTTCAAACAGGGTGTCGCTGCCAACGTGGAAGAGGAGGATTACTCCAGCCACTACGACCTGGGTGTGGCTTTCAAGGAGATGGGACTCATCGACGAGGCCATCGCCGAGTTCCAGAAGGCTCTCCGCGGCGAGGACCACAGGGTCCGGGCGTACGAGGCGCTGGGGCAGTGCTTCGTGGAACAGAAGCAGTATCAGGTGGCGGTAACCCTGTTGTGCAGAGCCCTGGAGACCACCCGCTCGGACGACCAGCGGCTGGTTGGGGTACTATACCTACTCGGCTTCGCCTGCGAGTCTATGGAGCGCCATACGGACGCAGTTGGTTATTATCAACGCGTGTTTGCGGTGGACATCGAGTTCCGCGATGTTTCAAACCGCTTGGCCGCCCTGGAACGCAAAACCAAGTGACTCTGAAAGCCAGATCTGCTCCCGTAGTCTCACTCAAGGAAATTCAGGCACCAGTTGCCGCTGCGCTCGAACAGGTTTCGAGCGAGATGTGGCGTATTGTTGCCATAGATAGCGAGTACTTTGCCGGCGTCAATCAGCATCTCATGCTGATGAAGGGCAAAATGGTGAGACCAACGCTCATGCTGTTGTCGAGCCAGACGGACTCTAGTCCAGAAGACCGAGCGGCCTCCTATGCCGCTGTAGTAGAACTGATCCATCTCGCCACACTTATCCACGACGACGCGGTGGATCATTCAGTACTGCGCCGGGGGATGCCTACGATTAACTCGCTTTTCACGCACCAGGTGGCCGTGATCGCGGGTGATTTTCTCTATTCCCGAGCGGTGCAGGAACTTGTCCGCCTGGGAGACATGGAGGCGCTTAGAGTATTTGCCAACGCTTCCAACGAACTGACGGTGGGCGAGATGCGTCAGCTTGGCGCGCTCGATGCACTGGCGTTTTCAGAGGACGACTACGAGTTCCTGATCAAGTGCAAGACCGCCGCGCTCTTCAAGGCTGCTTGCGAGGTCGGTGCGCTTTGTGGCGCTATGAAATACAGAGAGCAGCTTTCGAGATTTGGCGAACGACTTGGCATGGCCTTTCAGGTAGCGGATGACCTTCTGGACTACACAGAAGAAGCAGCAACAATGGGCAAGCCGCAGGGGCTTGATCTGCGAGAACACAAGGTGACGCTGCCGCTGATTTCTGCGCTGAGAGATCTGACTCCCGCCTCACGAGCGGTAGTGGACGAGTTGTTTGCCAATCCTGAGCCGAGTGATGAGCAGATTGCCGCAGTGACAGGGATAGTTGTCGAAGCTGGAGGTCTGGAGTACGCGCGGCAGCGGGGGGAAGAGTACCTCTCGCAGGCCGAAGAAGCTCTTGCAGGACTGCCGGAGACACCGGCGCGTGCAGCCCTAACCGACGCCATGTTTTACGTCATCGAAAGACGCTCATGATCAAACAGGGACCCACCAACCGCCGCCCCCTATTCCACGGCCTGGTGCTGGCGGTAGGGTTCATTGTGGGGGGCTTTCTGACGCACTTTTCCCGTAAGTTCCTACCTGTTGGTGCTGTAAAGGAGTTTCTGACTACTGGCGTAACCCCCTCCCTGGGGCCATTGAAGGTAGATCTTATTATCTTGAACTTCTCGCTGGGTCCGGTGGCACTTGATGTGTCGCTTTTGAGCCTGGTTGGGGTACTGATCGCGTACCTAATCGCGCGGTCGCTTTTCTAGGAGCGTCATATGAATTTCGGCAACCTTGGCATTATGGAGATCGGCCTCATCCTTGTGGTGGTCCTCCTCCTGTTTGGAGCGCGCCGTTTGCCCGAGATCGGCGCGTCATTCGGCAAGAGCATCAGGGAATTCAAGAAGGGAATCTCAGACGCCAACACCTCGATTCGCGAGGACTATCGTTCGTCGCTACCGCAGAATCCGGCCGAGCCGGTGCGGCAGGACGACGCCGAGCGCCCCGAGCCCAAGCGTTTGATTTCCTGATTCCCGCTCTGACCTGACGTCTGAAAAGGAAAATGGCGACGTCTCCTGTAAAGAAGACGTCGCCATAAGTGTCAGAAAACGAAGCGCTACCTAAGGCGTGATAGCTTCTTGCGCTCTCGCCGCCGCGTTCAGCTGCTTTCTCCGGTCGTCTATGTCCGCCGTTTTGCGCAATTCACTCAGGAAGGTTCGCACACGAAGCTGCTGAATCGCCTGTATGGCTTCGCGGCGCTGAACGTCTTTCTGGGCAGCCCAGGTGGCGCTATCTGCTTCGATTCTACGGTCGACACGGAGCACAAACGTGCCCTGATCCGTGACAATCGGATTGCTCACTTCGCCCACGGGCAGCGTGAACGCAGCGCCAATCGCCGCTGTGAACCTGCCCAGCCCTGACACAAACTGCGGTCTGGTGAAGAGCTCTGTTTTGGCAACCTGGAGTCCCATCGCCTGAGCAGCTGCTTCGAGGGTCGAAGTTGCTGCTGCAGCCGCGAGTGAATCGGCACGCGGTACAAGGGACTCGGCCTTTTTGCGGCCAATAAGGACCTGGCGGATGTCAGCGCGAGAATCTTCAAACGAAGGAATGCCACCAGGGTAGAGCGAGTCGAGACGGGCAATCACATATACGTCGTCCGAATCATAGAGATCGGAGATCTCTCGCGGACGCGCACCCATGAAGGCCCAGGCAGAAACACTTGGTATGATTCGGCCGGCCGAACTCATCACAGGTTCGCCTTCAAAGGCTACGACCTTTTCGATTCCAAGACCCAACACTTTGGCAGCCGAATCGAGCCGGGCAGGATCCTCGGCGGCAGCGGCAATGCGGGAGAGCGAGTCAGCCTTTCGGTCCGTCCGAACGGCATTCGAATCGCTCTGATGGTACCGCAGCAGAATGTGATGAAGCCCAAGCGTGTCCCCCTTCTGAGAATCTTTTCGAATCAGGTGGACTCCGTACTCGGTTTTCACGGGCTGCGAGATCTCGCCGACTCGTAAGGCACGTGCGGCATTCCCAAAACTTGGTACAAACCGGTCAATGGGATTGACGCCGAGGTCGCCACCCTGGACGGCTGACAACGTATCGGCCGACTCTCGACGAGCTACGTCTTCAAAGCTGGAGCCACCCACGATCTCGCTACGGAGACCAGCAGCCCGCTGCACGGTTGCAGCGCTGTCTTCTGCAGTGACCGCGCGGGGAATCGTTAGGATAGAAAGCACGGCCCGACCCGGGCGCTCCATCGACTCCTTGTTCTGCTCGTAAAAGGCACGGAGTTCCGACTCAGGAACCTGGACCGAGGAATCGCCTACCGACGCGGCATCAAACGCTACATAGCTGACTGCTGCAGAGTCGTACTGGTCCTTGTAGGTGCGCCAGAGTTTGGCATCCGAGACAAAAACGTCTCCGGCCAACTGGTCAAAGAGCTTGGCCTTGGGGAGTTCAGATCTGTAGTAGGCTTCCAACTGGAGGAGCAATCCCTGCTGTCTGGCTGCAGGGCTGCCCAGAAGGCGGCGGTACTTCTCGATGTCGAAGCGACCGTCGGTCTGGAGCTCAGGGCTCTGCATGAGGTCTGGCGGGGGACTCTGTTGAGCCGCCAGCACCACCTCCTGGTCACTGACTCTGATCCCGCGCCGCTCGTATTCCTGTTGCAGCAGGATCTCACCGACCATTTGCTCAAAGGCCTGGTTCTCGATCTGTTGGCGTTCGTCCAGCGACAGGCTCTTTCCTGCCTGCTGTTCCTGTTGCTGGGCTAGCTGGTTGGCGCGGTTCTGCCAGGCAAGCCAATTGATATCGGTGCCATTGACCTCGGCGACGGTGGTTCCCGGAGTAATCGGTCCTCCACCCAGCCCAAGTAGGCCAGAGGTGTCGGCAAGGAGGAAACCAACCACGAAAAAGATAAAAACCAGCGCCCAGATGATGAGCGATTTGCTCCGTAACTGCTGCAGCAAGTGGAAATAACTCCTGAGATCGGAGGGAAACCCGGTGCGCCGGGG
>CAZYTS010000059.1:0-18613 GCA_964649855.1 uncultured Gemmatimonadaceae bacterium | reverse complement strand
CAAACACAATGATCACAACGCCACCAACTCGTGCCAGCCAGTCGCGGCTGGCGCCTAACGTCTGCCCCAGGCCGGTGGCTATTGCGCCTAACGCAATAAAGATCAGCGAAAAGCCAAATACAAACAGCAGACCATGAATAAGTGCCGTGCGCCGCTTTGTGTGCACGTCATCTATCGACAGACCAGTGATAAAAGTGACGTAGCTGGGCACCAGCGGCAGCACGCACGGCGACAGGAACGAAAGCAGTCCTGCCGTGAACGCGATAAATAGCCCTACGGTAGGTGCTTCCATGCTCAGGCTTCGCTCACCCAGGAGGGCGCATCCAGAAAGTCGCGTAGCGATTGCCGCGTAAACCGCTCTGGCTCCGCGTCGTCACCCGAGCGGCGCACCACACCGCGGATCACGTTGTCGAGCGTGCCGAGAGGTGCATCGGCGTGATGGACGATCTCTACTTCCCACTTGCCACGATCCACTCCCTTTACCGTCAGCTTGTACGACGCGCAAAGAATTGCCAGACGCTCAGGTTGGTCGGTAACCTCCTCGACTTGCTCGGCTTCAGCATAGAGAAAGTTGCCAAGATCTGACGCCGCTCCTTCGTCTCCCGTAAGGTCGCCAACCACACTTTCAAGCGGGACCGGAATCTCTCGCGTCGCCGCCTCGTGAACGTCATCAGCAGGCAGCTCCTGTGTAGCTTCTGCAACGACGTCCATGGTGACTTGCCCGTGCGAGTCGGCGAGGATTTCACCGGACTCGCCGACAACGATCGCTGGAGGGCCAAATTCGTCTTCTGGCTCGCCGACCGGCTCGACCGCCAGTACCGCTACACCACTCTCGACTCCCCCCTGTCTTATCGGGGGAAAGAGCCTGATTTCAACAATCTTTTTCTCGTTCACCCGCTCGAGCAGAGCATCAAAAAAACGACGCGTCGTATCGTTCATCGCGCCCTTGCGGTAACCCGCCCCTCGCGCATCGTTGCTCCACGTGCGTCGAGCTCACGCTCGACATATAGCCTCAAAATATGCATGAAATCCTGGGCGTTGGTTACAACTCCAAATGCCTGATGCGTGCCACGGTCCTTGAGTTTGCTCACGACAAATTCCGACGAGTCCACGCAAATCGTTGGCAGCTCGCGTAGCGTCCCGTCAGATTCCTCTACGAACGCAGGGAGCATGTTACCGGTTGCAATGGCGTGTAGCGCCGTTGCAATCATGATCGCCATCGTGGCGCGGATCGCATGCTGCCGCATCGCGTCCTGTGCCTCGATGGCGTCCGTGTACACCTCCGGCAGAGGACCGTCATCACGAATCGAGCCGCACAAAACAAAGGGAACATCAGACGTCACGCAAGCGTGCATGATCCCGTCCGTTACAATCCCCTGCTCCACCGCTGCCTTGATCGAGCCAGCAGCTCGCACCTTGTTGATGGCACGCATGTGGAGTCCATGTCCACCAGCAGTCGCCTGCCCCGTTCCCGCCATCCCCAGTGTTGTTCCGTATATCGACGCCTCTATGTCGTGAACCGCGACGGCGTTGCCGGCGAGCAAGGCGCGCACAAAACCATTCCGGATAAACCAGACCATGTCTGCACGCGCGCGTGAGTGAACAAGCGCCGGCCCGGTAACCCATACCGGATAGCCGCCGCGATCGCGCTCGTCGATGAGAATCCGCGCCATGAGTGCGTAATCGATCGGCTTCTCGCGCGACACTTCCGAGGTCATAAACTTGAACTCACCCTCGGCGGACTCACCAAGAAATGCATCCGAGTGGACAAAGATGCCTTGCGATCCGTCCTCCGCCTCACCCACTGCAACGAGCTCCCCTTTGCGCACACGCCGCCCTTCGCGCGCCCAGAGGTTGCCCTCTGTGTCGAGCACGAGTGCAGCATCCATGCGTGGTTCGCGCGGCATCTTCCAGGCGCCTTTGATCCGCACGTAGGTGGGGAGATTCGTCGTGGAGAAAAAGCCCTCAGGAAGGACTCCGTCCGCAGGAGCGGCCACAAAGGCCGCGTTCGTTGCTTCTGAAAGCGGCGGCGAATCGAAATCTGGACGGGAGAAAGCGCTCACTCCTTAAAGATCGCCCAAACCACGTTCCAGAGGGAGTGCGCAGATCGACGATTGTTGAGCACTCAGAGGAGTGAGGTGGGATCTCGGTCTATTGTGATTCTGAGACTGGCGTGGGACTGGGGCTTGAATCTGGTGGCAAAGTAGTGCAGCACCTGCGTCAACTGGCGCGAATTGGGAGATCGCACCAGAAGATGCCAGCGCCAACGCTGCTTGATTCGCTCAACCGGTGAGGGAGCGGGCCCTACGACCTCGACTCCGTCCAGCGACCGCACCTGAATGAGGCGGTTGAGCCAGGCTGCGGCGTCTCTTGCTCCTTCGTAGACCTTTTGCTCCTCTTCCCCGCTCACGATCACGTTGGCGAGAGATGTTGTCGGAGGATAAGGAGGAGAGTGACGCTGTTGGACTTCCTGAGTGACAAAGCAGTTGTAGTCGTGTGTCACAGCGCATTGGACGGCGTGGTGCGATCCAAGCCTGGTCTGGATTATGACGTGGCCTCCCTTGGTGCTGCGTCCAGCCCTGCCCGCCACCTGAGCGAGCAGCTGGTACGTTCTCTCGGAGCTTCTGTAGTCGGGGAGATTGATTCCGACGTCGGCGTCGATGACGCCCACAAGCGTCACGTTTGGAAAATCGAGGCCCTTGGCGATCATCTGAGTGCCGAGGAGTATGTCTACGTCGCCTCTGGCGACTCTGCCGAGTATGTCGGCGTGCGCCCATTTTCCGCTTGTGGTATCGACGTCCATGCGCGCAATTCTGATACTGGGCATCCATTCGCCGAGGAGCCTTTCGACCTGCTGTGTTCCGAGTCCGCGCTGCTTTATGGTGTTAGCGCCGCAACGTCTGCATACGGTGTGAGGGGGTTCAGTATAGAGGCAGTAGTGGCAGGTTAGGCGTTCGGGGGTGCGATGGTAGGTAAGGGAGATGGAGCAGTTGGGGCATTGGGCCACGTAGTCGCAGGCGGTGCAGTGGAGGAACGCGGAGTATCCTCTTCGGTTGAGGAGCAGGATGGTTTGTTCGTGTCGGCCGATGCGGTCGCGGATGGCGCGTTCGAGCGATTCGGAGATGACGCGTCTGAAGGGGGTTTGTGCCAGCGGCGGTGGCTGAGGAGCGGGCAAACGTTGTGGGAGTGCTTGAGCGCCTGTTGCGTCGCTGCCTAACGAGTGACGGCGAAGTGACGGGTGCGTGTTAGATTCTGTTTCGGGGGGGGCCCCCCGCTCCGACATGGGCCGCGAATTCAACTTCAGGTCCACCACTTCCACGCTCGGCAATACTCCTCCGCCCACCCGGTCCCTGAGCTCGACCAGAGAGTACTGTCCTGCGTCCACACGCGACCAACTCTCTAAAGCAGGTGTAGCGCTCCCCAGGATTACCGTTGCGCCCTCCGCGGCACCACGCGCCACAGCCACGTCCCTTGCGTGATAGCGCGGAGTCTCTCCCTGCTTGTAGCTGTCTTCGTGCTCTTCGTCCACTACGATGACCTTCACACCTTCCAGCGGCGCAAAAATCGCGGAGCGTGCTCCTACGGCGATTCTGCGCTCGCCCTTTCGCAACGCTGCCCAGGCATCGTGGCGCTCGCCGTCGCTCAGTGCACTGTGCAGTACCGCCACCTGATCGCCAAAGACACCTCGGAAGCGGGACACTGTTTGTGGCGTCAGCGCGATCTCCGGGACCAGCACAATCGCACTCGAGCCAGGCTCAGCCAGCCGCCTTTTTAGAACTTCCAGGTAGACGAGAGTTTTTCCGCTCCCGGTTACACCGTGCAGCAGCGTCACGGAACCAGGTTGCGCAGAGAGCATTTTGTCTATGGCTGACTTCTGCGCCGACGTGGGAGTGTGCAGTGCAGGCTCCTGGGTACCGTCTCCCCGAGCGCCAAAGGGATCACGCATCACTGATTCGCTTTCCATGCTCACCAGACCGCGCTTTGCCAGGGCGCGAACAACTGCTTCGCCTACAGCCAGCTGTGAAATCACCTGTTTGAGCGGGGCTTTGCCGCCCATGGCTTCCAGTAGCTCGTATACCTCTCGCTGTCTCGGAGCGCGTGCAAAGAGTTTGTCGCGCTGCGCCAGTGACTCGAGTTCCGCTGTTATAACGAGCAGCCGCCGAGTCTTAACGGGGGGAGTTGGAACCGAGGGAGAAGTGAGCCTTGCCGGAAGCGCGCTCCGCAGCACCACGCCTAACGGCGCCACGTAGTGCCTGGCGATCCATCCGCACGTTTCCATGAGTGCGGGTGTGAGCGCGGGCACAGCGTCGGGAACGCTTAGTATAGACTTGTACTTCTGCCCTTCTTTTCTTTCTGGACTGGCGCCTGTAACGATTCCGACGTCGCGGCGGCCGCTGAACGGAACGATTACCCTCGTTCCCGCCACCAGGTCGCGATCCTCGTCAAATTCGTAGGCAAAGTTCTGATAGAGCGGAACGGGGAGGGCGACCTCAACGAGCCTCGGCATACGGTCAATGTAGGCTACGCAAAGGCCTCGTGGAGGTGCTGCGGGAAGCGGCTACGGGGCTAGATTGGGTCAGGAGCACTGAATTGGCATACATACCGGCACACTCACATCCCTGGCGTCCGGCGTCACGGCAGCAGGGCAAGACTGGTGCGGACCGCGCTGAGAAGCGCCTTGCCGAACTGGTATCGCAGCACGGCTACGTGCTGCTATACGATGGAGTCTGCGTTTTCTGCAACCGGCTGGTGCAGTTCATTCTGAGGCACGATAAGGCTGGGGCCATGCGCTTTGCCTCGCTCCAGGGGGAGCTGGGCCAGGCAGCGGCACGCGTTCTCCCAACAATAGCGGGCGTTGATTCGGTTGTGCTTCTGCACCGCGAAGGGGCGTGGGTACGTTCAACCGCGGCGCTCGAAGCAATGCGCTACGTAGGTGGGATCTGGTCCTTGGCGCTGGCCGGCTATCTCCTGCCGCGTTTCATGCGAGACGGGCTCTACGACTGGTTTGCGCGCCGGCGCTACCGCTGGTTTGGCAAATACGATGCATGTCCTCTGCCCTCGGCAGAGGAGAAGTCACGCTTTGCTGATTTCTGAGTCCTGGGACTAAAAGGATATAACGGCAGCGCTTCCGGATCGGCGCGCCAGCCAGGCTGCCCGTGTGTCGCCCGCGGCACCTTCGTCGCGCAAGAAGCCCAGGAGCGCGTCGGCCAGCTGAAAACCCGTCTGGTAGCGCTCTTCGGCTGACTTGGTGAGGCAGCGCATGACTATGGCCGATAGTTCTGCGGGTATGCGCGATTCTACCACGTCGGGAGCCACGGCCTGCTCGTGCACTTGCTTGTAGCCCACCGAGTACGAGTCCGCACCATCGAAGGGTGGAAAACCAAGCAGCATCTCGTAGAGCATTACACCAACCGCGTAGAGGTCGCTGCGTCCATCAACCATGCGACCCATTGCCTGCTCGGGGGACATGTAGTGAGGCGTTCCCATGGCGCGACCGCTTCTGGTTAGTCTCCCGTGAAAGCGCGCGGTGGCGATTCCAAAATCCGTGAGTTGCGAATGCCCGTCTTCGTCAAAGAGCACGTTGTCTGGCTTGACGTCGCGGTGCACGATGCCGCGCCGGTGCGCGTAGTCGAGTGCCACGGCAACCTGTGCCGATATGTTAGCCGCTGGAACCGCTGGGACTGTCTTGTCACGAACCAGAATATCCGCCAGTGATCCACCGGCCATGTAGGGCATGACGAGGTATACCAGATCGCCTAACTCAGCAAAGTCCAGAATCGGGCAGATATGCGGATGATAGAGCTGACTCGACGCCTCTGCTTCGCGGCGGAAGCGCTCCCGCATTTCAGCATCCTTGGCCAGGTGCTGGTGCAGCACCTTGATGACAAGGGGTCGGTCCAGCGACGCGTGCATCGAATAGTAGACCTGCGCCATACCGCCGCTCCCCATACGCCTGATCACTCTGTAGCGGCCACCTGCTGCTTTCCTAAGGTTGGAAAGTTCGCTGTCCGGCTGCTCCAGTGGAGTAGACGTAAGCTCCGGAAGGTCCGCCGAGCAGCGCACGCACTTTACTGCGCGCGTACGGTTCCACGTGCCACAGTCAGGACAGAACATCGCTCAGGCTCCAAACTGCAGTCGCACAAAATCGTACGCCGGCCAGGGGCCGGTGTGCTCGATTGCGACATCCTTGAGTCTTTCTCCTTCTTCGCGTACTGCGGCGCTGAAAGCGTCCCACTTTTCGCGATCAACCAGGAACGAGGCGTCAGCTACCGGTCCATCGTGACCATCTGACTCGGGAGGACGCGAAAGAAACGCAACTGCGTGCCGTTTGAGAAAACGCAGCGAATCAAAGACCGTGTTCTCAAAGTCGCTCTCACCGGAATCAGCAACTGGCTTGAGTCGCACTCGCGCCGTGGCGCGGTCGTGCACAAAGCCCAGTCCCTCCAGAAGCGCGACGTAATGGATCTCCATCCAGCGAGTGAGCGCGTCGCGTGAGCGAAAGACCGTTCCAAAGGGGACAGGAAGCACCGAGTGATTCTGGAAGGCCGTCTCGATTACCCGTCGGTACTCCGCAATGCGATCGGTATCTGCGTCTACGCGACCGTAGGGCACACGCTTGACCAGCGCCACAACGTCGCGCAGAGCAACGGTCTCCACACCAGCAGGACGTGGTGATATGGCTGCTTCGTGACTTATGATTCCGTAAAGCAGCACACCCTCGGCGCCTAACGCCGGATGACGTCCGCTGAAGGATCTGATCATGCGCGAGCTCCGGCGCTACCCAAGCGCTGCACACCGCGGTTTGACCCCTCCGCGCTGCCATCTGGGCAGCGTAACGCTGTCACCCGAGCAGGGCCGGGCGTGATGGCAAATGGCATCTTCATTTGAGAAGGGCGACGCAGCGGAGTCGGTGTCGGCGAACACTCAATTGACGACCACCACAGTGGCGGCCGTCACTCGGCATTTTCTGCCGTTTCTCGTTCATTTGCAAGCACTTGGAGGGTTTCGAACAGTCCCTGTGCAACCGGCTGTGGCGCCATTTTCACAGAAGAGCACGAAGGTGCGTCACGCACGCCGCACCCAGTCGTTCGGGGGCATATCCCCCTTCCAAGGCACTCACCAGCCGGCCCCCGCACCACGCCTGAGCGCGCGTCACCAACTCGCGCGTCAGACCCTCAAAGTCTTCAAGTTCCAGGGTAAAACCACCGAGCGGGTCACCTTTGAGCGAGTCGAAGCCAGCAGAAATCATGACCAGTTCGGGCTGCCATCCTGTCGACGCCTTGTCGATGGCGCGATTTAGAGCCTCTACGTAGTCCTGAGGTCGTCGCCCCGCGGGCATCGGTACGTTGAAGACATTGCGATGCGGCCCACGGTCCTCCTCTGCCCCGGTTCCCGGGTACCAGGGCCACTGGTGCATCGAGATAAAGCGGATGTCGGCCTCGCTCTCCACAAGTGCCTGCGTCCCATTCCCGTGGTGAACATCCCAATCCACGATGAGAACTCGGGACACCCCATGCCTCAACCTGGCATAATGCGCACCGATGGCCACGTTCCCAAAGAGACAAAAGCCCATCGAGCGCGTGGCCAGAGCATGATGCCCCGGCGGACGGACTGCGCTGAATGAGCGTATTGCTCGACCGTCAAACGCCATGTCGACACCGTCTAGCACTGCGCCAACACCCGCAGTGGCTGCTTCCCACGAGCCCTCGCTGACGACCGTGTCGGGGTCCATGCGACCACCACCGTTCTGGGCCATAGTGCGCACGGATTCGACGTACCGGGCGTCATGGGCCAGGGCAAGCTCCTCCACGGTCGCGTGACGCGATTCGTGATGCATGAGAGCTTTGAAGAGATCTACGTCCTCGCGCAGGGCGCGCGGTATTGCTCTGATCCGGCCAACGTGTTCAGGGTGATCCCAACCCGTGTCGTGTCGGCCGGAGTCGGAGTTTGTTATGAAGGCTGTGGTCAAGGTATTCCGCGAAGTCGGCGCGAGGTCCATTCCAGGAGCAGGAGAAAGATGGAGGCACCAAGGAGCAAATGCATCCAAGGGAGCCCCTGAATTTGAGGCAACTCGACGCTCCTCCCGGGCGGACCTAGCGTTGCATGCAACTCCGCCAGTGGCGCGGGATTCCCGTAACTCGCGCTACTTGACACGACCGGCGCGTAGGCGACAGACGCGACGAGGCCAGACCACCACTGCCTATGATCGAGGGGAGCGGTTTCGCCACCCTCCATACGCCACCTCCAGAGTTCCTCGTAGCCGAACATCACGACGCGGCCCAACTCGTGTCGGCGAGCCGCCACAAGTGGCGCACCATTGTCGTGCTCCAGTTCAACGGCGTCGCTGGTCAGTCTAACGAGGCGGTGCGACGCGAGCCCTCTTAGCGGAGCAGACGAGACCAGACCGCCAATCACCGGTCTGATGGCGTCTCCCATGCGCGCCGGAGCGAGCGCTGACAAAGCACCGGTTGCACCTTGTACGGAGAGAATGAGCCCGCCGCCCTGGGCTACGAATCGGGCAATCGCGCTCGCACGCGCAGCCGATGGAGGATCAAGAACGATGACGGCTGAGTAGTTGGCCGTATCGAGAGTCGCAGCGACGCCGCGCGAACGCACAGAAACACCCGGACCGGGGTCCTGACCAGGCCCTGGAGCTCCTCGCGGTGTAACAACAAACTCCGCTTCCAGTTGCCAACCCGACTCTTCGAGAGCAGCCGCGGTGAATCTTCCCTCCCAACCGGCACGCGCCAGGAGCAGCACAGGTCGGTGGACTAGAGAATCGCGTGTCGCGCCATTCGCGTTACCAGCACTCGTTTCGAGAGACAACACGCCAGAAACATTTGCAACAAACTCCCGTGCGCCTCCGCGAGGACTCTGCGAAGAGTCCAGCATTCCGATCTCATCACGCAACACAGTCGGCCCCTCAGGGAGCCCGACCATATCTCCGCGGGTGAGGCCTCCGGGGCCGGCAATCGGTTCGACGGCCATGAGCAACGGTGCAAGCGAGTCTGCCGAGTCCCAGCTTACCTGTGTTCCGGCACCCCTTATGGCCTTAATCCACGCGATGGTGGTGTCAGAGGGCAGGCTATTGAGTTCGATACTAAATTCTGAAAGCGCCTCACGGGTGGCGCGCTCCAAGGCTGACTCGAGCTGTGCATTCCCGGTGACGCTGGCCCGGTTGGGCAACGCATCCTTCCCCGACAGCGCAATCAATGCGAGGATCGCGGCAATGGCGCCCGCGCGGCATATGCGCTCAAGGTAGAGCCGTCGCTCAGCGCGTGAGAGCATAGATCACGATGTTGACACCAAAACGAGTGTTGTCGACAGAGTAGAAGCGTTTGTTGTCGGGATGAAAATTCCACTCGGAGCTGTAGTCCTTGTTACTGTAGAGAACCGTGATGCGATCTCCCTGCCCCGCTCCCATGAGATAGGGATGAATGAGATTGTCTCCCCATCCATTTAACTCGTGACTTGTATTGGGCGGGCCGTCGGGAAACTCAAAATAGATTGTGTATATCGGGTGGTTATTGGGTAGCTTGCGCAGAGGGCCCGCCACGCGCTCGAGTTCTTCGACCGCTGTCTTGTGAAACATACCGTCGATGTCGTGGTTATGATCGTCCACGAACAACAGCCCTCCGCGCTCCATGAAACGCGATAGAACCTGCCTCTCCTGCTCAGTAAACCGCACCGGAAGGTGCCCCGTCATGTAGAGAAGCGGGTAACGCATTGCTTCTTCAGATGCCAAAGGCACAATGCGCCCCGTGGGCGCAACCGGAATATCGGTGTATCGAGCTATCGAATCGATGATATTAGCCGGGACCAGGGGCGCGCTGTCCCAGTCACCGGATTCATACTGAACCGTGGCAAAGACGAACTCGTTCAAGGAACTCGACCCCACGATCCAATCGAATCGTTGACAGATACTGATGACTCGAGCGCACGACGCGCGCCGGTTACAGAAGCGGTGGCGTCGCGGCCGGCACGAACGTCCGCGATGAGTGCATCAAAAGTGGCTGCGGCCGTGGGCCATCGCCCTATCAGCGACATGCGAATCAGCAGCAGAGAGTCAGCCGACTCCCCACCATCGCTCAAAGACAGCGCACGACGCATCCTTTGCAGAGCTTCTCGGCGGGTATCGTCGAATCGGTTGCTGGAAACCCGAAAAGCATCGGAACCACGTTCCTTGCCCTGCAACCGCACACGGGCAAGGTCAACGACAACCCGAGGTGGCAGGCCCCGCAGGTAGAGTCGCTCAGCTGCACGAGCCTTTTGGATGGCTGCAAGTGCAGCGTACATCGGTGGCAGAGCCTGACGTGGCTGTCCACCATCGAGCGCACGGCCCGCCTCCCACATGGCGTTGTAGGCCTCCAGGAGTGGCTTGTTGATCGCCACGATCGGCGTCTCGTCCTCCGCAAAATCCGTCGCCTCATTGTGGATCTCGGTCGCCCGTTCTGCAGCCTTTAGCAATTGCTCGGGAGTGAGCTGTCCTTGTATCGGTTCGTTCTCTCCGTGTGCGTGGCCGTCACCGTGAAAGTGCTCACCGCTCACGTCGTCGCCGAGTCGCATGAACACTATGTCGCTCACCTGCTTTCTAAGCCTTGCCTGATCTCGGGAAATGCGCCGCGACTCAGCTACGACGGCGTCGCGCCCTAACGCGGGCATGCGTTTGACCAGCGCTTCGGTAAGATTGATCAGCATCCTCTGACTGAGGATGGTCTTGTCCTCTTCGGGCGGCGGTGCTGGTTCGATGGCCAGCGAGTCGTATTCGCCGGGACGAGCAATTCGTATTGCACGCGTGTCCGAAACACCGGCCTCCGGACCTCGGTATGTATTCCGGTCGCGCGCAACGGCCCGCAGATGCACAACATCTCCAGGCTTGAGTTCGAGCTGTCTCACATCCAGAGCTGCCGTCAGATCGACCGAGCGCCTTCCGGCCCCATCAACATCGCCAAGCGTACCGCTTCTGAAGGTGAACCTCTCTCCATCGCCTGAACTGACAATAAACTCGAATGCCGCGCTCGCCACGCCGAGATCGTCCTGAGCATGGCCACGCAGGGCAAATCTCCCCTGAGCCTCGCGCAGCACTGTGTCACGCGCTGGAGAGGTAATTGTGACAACGGGAATGGAATCCACTCGTGGCTCTATCACCAGCAGCCTTGCGTTGCTGCCGTGTCTTAGTCTGAGCACAGCTGCACTGTCTGGTGAAGCCATTTCAAGCAGCCAGCGTCCGTCTCTGAGAGAAACGTCGAGAGTGGTCTCACCGATCACAGCGCTGAGGGTGTCGCCTGTGTCTGCCAGCGATCCCTCGACTTCTACTCTGCTTCCCACGAGCGGCTGAACAATATCTGGGTTGACCATCGTCTGACGCGGCAAACCGGAGTACGCTGGGGGGCGTACTGTAACCGTCACACGGGCGAGGGCGTTTCCTGCAGCTGGGCTGATCGCCTCGGCGATCGGACCCAGTACGTGTGCCGCTCCGCTGGACTGTCTCAAAAGGAGAAGTGCTGCCGCAAGCACTACCGCGAGCCCGGGCACGACAAGTGCCCTTAGCAGAGCAATTTTGGGTCGCGAATCAGCGGCAGTCCTGGCAACCGCGGGGGAAACGAGCGAGGGGTGCTCGGGCTGCTCTGCCGCCGACACGAGTGAATACTCGAGCTCCGGCAAATGCTCTTCGAGCCAGAGAGCGACCCTCGTGTCTGTAAGCCTTCCTCTGGCGCGCCTGCCGACCTCCACGAGCAGGCTAACCACACCCACAACGAGACCAAGGATCTGCGCCTGATCGTGCGACGCTCCCAAAGCACCCGCAACAACAAAGGCGAGGATTCCGAGCGCGGTCGCTACGCCCAGCGCTGCAAATACAATCACAGCGACAAGCCGCCACTTCCACGTTGAGAGAATCCATCTCGCGGTCATCTGGCCGAGCCCTCCACTGCAGCTTCGGCTGATACACCACTTCCCACGCCCTTGCGCCTCAGCCACCATTCGACGGCAAGGCCAATCAATGCCAGGATCAGGAGTAGCCTTTGTGTCATGGAAGACGCGTCGGCAAAAGCGGTTGCTTCGGAGACAGCCATGAGTGTCCGCGGCCCCGCGACGGGAGCGGGAAGTGTGGCAGCAACTGTGTCAACCCAATCGCACGAACGGGAGAGGTCACGCACGAAACGCAAAAAGGCAGGTCTCAGCGTGGCGTCCCCTCGCGGCTCGACTCGCACGGCAACACGGCGGATGCACCCTTCGCCTGCTGCTTCCACTGTAGCTGCGACACTTCCGTCTCTCCACCACGCAATCGGCGCTCCCTGGGGTTCCAGCCCGCGTCCCGCACGCAGCGCCACAGTACCCGATGCAGACAATATACCGTCAGCTTGTGCCGAATCGTTTTCATCAGCGGGCCATACCACCAGTACACCCCCCGACATCGCGTGTGCGCTATCGGCCGCATCGGGCTCAGCCCTAACCACGCGCAACCCTGCGGATACGCCACCGTTTGCCAGCCTGAAGGCAGCACCTATGGGATCTCTTGCCGGCGGTATCGTTCCTGCCAAAGCAGGAAGCGCCTGAATCTCACGAGCGCGCACCGGTACCAGCCTTGGAGACAATCCCGCCTCACCGAGGATGCGCGCTGTTGCACTGCTCAGCTCTTCGGCGCGTGTGGGGCTCACTACAACAACGTCGACGCTGTCAAAGCGTGCTCTCAGCGATGCCGCTTCGCGAGCCGCCATCACGAGCGCGGGGCCCAGGTCTCCCCTCGCCTCGACGCGAGACGAGTCAGGACTTTCATTGCCCTCGAGCATTACAGCCGCGGAGTCGAAGAGAATGAGCCGGGTTAAGGAGGCCCCAGTGCCAACTGCCACTGCACTGTCCATCGCCTCGCCTGGACTCTCGACGCTACGCGATCGATCGACCACGACGATTCGCGCAATGCCGGATCGTTTGACAATCCACTTGGGTCCCGCCACCGCCAGCGCAATCGCCGCAATGACTAAAAGGCGTAGCGCCAGGAGCATAGCGTCGCTTAGTTCCAGCCGGCGTGAGAGGGCGCGCTGTGGCGTCTCCGGAATGAAACGCGCGGTGGGTAGCCGTCGCGGCTCCGGCCTCCGCCATGACAAAAGGTGAAGTGCCAGTGTGACCAACCCAGCGGCGCCAGCCAGCCACAAGACTCCAGGAAACGCGAATTGCATCAGGCCCCTGCCCCCATTCCTGCCCGTACTGAATCCACTACCAGACGCACATTTCGAGCGGGATCGTCTTCGGCAGTTAAGCAAACATACGATGCACCGAGCGCAGTCCAGCGTTCCATTGCCTCGTGCCGCCAGCGTGCAAACTCCGCAGTGTACGCCTCACGCTGTTGATCGTTGAGCGTGCGCTCGAGCTCCTGAGACTCAGAGTCACGCACGAACGAAAACTCGCTCGTCAGTTCCAGCTCGGCGGCCGATACGACGTGCACCGCTACCACCTCCCCACCCGCACTGGATTGAACCCCCGCGTGCGAGCGAAGCGCCTCCTCGTCGCCCAGGAGGTCACTGATTATCACCAGGCGTGCGCGTACGGGCACCAGATTAGCTGCTTCAGCCAGGGCAAAGTCGCCCTCTGGTCTGACGGATGCCAAAGCGGCTGCAATTTGCTGAGGCAGGTCACGCCGCGTTGTTGGATCTATCCTTATTCCACCACTGCCACGCGGGACAAGCAGCGCCACCGGATCACCGGCTCGCTGGGCCACGGCTGCCAAAGCCACGGCAAGAGCGCAAGCTGCATTCCACTTGTTGTTGGTTTTGTCGGGGAATCCCATCGACCCAGTGGAATCGAGCAAGATCCACGTCTCGTGAATTGCTCGATCATCGGCGAGCCTCACAAACGGGCGATCGCTGCGTGCCAGCAGCTTCCAGTCCAGGTCTCGCGGATCATCTCCCTGGCGATAGAGGCGGTACTCGCTGAGTTCGGGAGCGCGTCCTCTTAGCCTCGAGGGGTGAGATCCAGTACGGGTACCTGCCACTCGACGCCGCGCCGGCCACGTTAGAGTGCGGACCGCGTCGAGAAGATTACCGTAGGCCGCAGCGGCAGCCATTGGCAATCGCGCTCCCTATACGCCTATCCCGCTGGACGGCAGCGGGACCTGCTGCAAAAGATCGTCGATCACCTGTTCGGCGCCGATTCCTTCTGCCTGTGCGGCAAAGTTTGTCAATATGCGATGCCGCAGGACCGGTCGCGCAACGCGCTTTATATCGTTTGGCGATACCGCCATGCGACCGTTGAGCAGCGCGTGGGCCTTGGCGCCCAGAATCAACGCCTGTCCGGCGCGCGGACCTGCACCCCAGCGCACAAAGCGGCTAACGAGGCCGGATGCCACTGCACCCTGATCAGGGCGACTCGCGCGCACCAGCGATGCGGCGTACTGAAGGACCGGATCCGAAGCCACAACCGAACGCGTCAGGTGCTGCAGCGACAGCGTCTGTTGCGCATCCAGGATTGGACTCAGGTCTACGTTCTGCTCTCCAGTTGTAGCTTTGAGGATCGCGACTTCTTCGTCTGATCCGGGATATCCCACCCTGATATCAAAGAGAAAGCGGTCGAGCTGCGCTTCCGGCAACGGGTATGTGCCTTCCTGCTCGATCGGGTTTTGCGTTGCAAGAACGAAAAACGGTTCCGGCAGCCGCATGGTTTCGCCAGCTGCAGTGACGCGGTGCTCCTGCATAGCCTCGAGGAGCGCCGCCTGTGTGCGCGGCGGTGCTCTGTTTATCTCGTCCGCAAGAACGATGTTGGCAAAGATGGGACCCCTGACAAAGCGGAAGCGGCGTGAACCGCCACCAGCTTCTTCTTCGAGGATTTCTGTGCCCGTGATATCGCTGGGTACGAGGTCAGGAGTGAACTGGATGCGCCTGAAGTCCAGATGCATCCCCTCTGCGAGAGAGCGGATCATCAGAGTTTTGGCGAGTCCAGGAACACCGACGAGCAGTGCATGTCCACCGGCAAAGAGGGACATGAGCAACTCATCGAGGACTTCGCGCTGACCTACGATGCGACGTCCGACTTCGGCGCGCAGTCTACCTGCCGCCTCAAGAAGCGTGTCTGTGGTTCCCGGCTGAGGCCGGGCCTTGGAGAAAGAAGTAGTTGCGCTCAGCGGACCGGACGTCTGCGACGACTCGTTAGGAGGAAGATTGAACCCTGCGTCGCGCCGGCGGCTGTTACGGATAGTTGCTCATCGAGCACTTCCCATCCCCCAAGCTTTACGACAAAGTCTTCGGGATGCTCCGCGTCTGGCATCATCTCGCCAAGCGCACGCTCCTTGAGCACAGCTACAGGCAGGTCTGCAGGCACCTGGAAGCGCACGGTATCCCAGACTTCAGGAATCTCCACACGAAGCGTGATCAGTTGCTCATCGCCCGTGCCAAGGCGGATTGCACCGGGACGGCTGCGGAGCGTGGTTGCAAACGGCGCACTCATGCAACCACCGTTGCAGATCCCTGAGCCGGCGGAAGCGCTGAGAAAAACCGCGACACCTGTGCATCAAACATGTACGTCGACGCCGTCACCCTCGTCCCACCTGATTCTGGAGTTACAGCAAGAGCGATTTCTTCGCCTCCCTGACCGCGAAGCGTGATGTGATGATCGCTCTCTTGCTCAACAAAGGTGGCATATATCGACAGACGCCGCGTAAAAAACTCGCGAGCCGCTTGGAGTACGTCCACCGGCTGCAACGAAGTTGTAGTCTCTTGTAGCGTACGCTGTTGCTGTGACATGTCGTGGTTCAGGTTGAGTCGTGCTGCACCAGTGCGGGATCGTACTCTATTGGAAGTTCGAGCGTAAAAGTGGAACCGTTGCCGGGAGACGACACTACCGTGAGGTCGCCACCCAGGAGCCGCGCCAGACGCCTGGCGAGCGCCAGCCCAAGCCCTGAACCCCCGTATGGCCGCGTCACTGATCCGTCAATCTGACGGAACTCCTCGAACGCGGCTTCCCGGGACCCCTCCGGAATGCCGATCCCCGAGTCCTGAACGCGGTAGACCAGCCGATCGTTGCCCACCGAAAAGCCCAACACAACCTCCCCCTCGGCGGTGAACTTGTAAGCGTTGTGAAGCAAGCTAATCAGAAGTCGCGTCGTTTTCTGCCTGTCGGATCTGAGGCGCGGACGAAATGCTGGTGGCGGCTCAACCCGTAGCGTAACTCCAGAGCGCCTTCCTTCCACTGCATTCACGGCGGTGTCGATTGGTTCCTGCGCGTCGAACTCCTCTATCTGCACTTCGCTCGTGCCACTCTTGAGTGATGTCAATTCCAGCAGGTCCTGAATCAGCCCCAGCAGTTGCTCGCTTGCGCGCTTTACCGCCGCCAGGTCGTTGCGCTGGGCGTCAGTGAGCGGGCCCGTGAGCTCCTCCTGCATGAGGGCAATGTGCCCGAGTACCGAGGTGAGCGGCGTGCGGAGTTCGTGCGAGACATTTGAGAGAAACTCGTCTTTGATGCGACGAGCCTCCACCACTCTCGCGTACTGCCGGTCCAGCTCTGCACCGGTCTCGGAAAGTGCTGCGCTGCTGCGCCTGAGTTCTTCTATAAAGCGCGCCTTTTCAGCCGTTGCAGCCATCTGATCCGCGGTGAGCCGCATGAGATTGCGGCGTTCCGGAGTTGGCGCCCCAGCTTCACTGAAATAAAACGTTAGAGCGCCCAGTACTCCCGAAGCAGTCTGCAACGGTAACGCTACTAATGATTTGAAGCCGAGTTCCGTTGCCACCTCAGACCAATCTTCAAGATCCCTGTCGGCATCGACATTGGGGATTTCTATGATGCGGCGTTCTGCAGCCGCTTCGCCACTTGGTCCGAAACCCAGCCGTACTCGCATCTGGCCCAGCCAGGGCCGATGCTTCGCCGGCCAATTGAACGCAGCTGCAAGACGCATGAGCTCCGACACACCCTCGGTAAGATAGACCGAGGCAAAACTTGCGCCGAGCAATGGACTAACCCGATCGAGGGCAAACTGAAAGACTTCTTCGGGTCTGTCGGCGTTGAGAAACGCGTGCACGATCTCGCGTACCGCCGTGAGCTCCCGATAGGAGTTTTCTGTCGGTGGAGTGCGGCTGAAACGCTCGTGCGTCAGAATCTTTGAACGCGACACGTCAGGCCGTCTTTTGAGAGGTTGAAAAAGCCAGGCGTTCCACTATTCCGCTCGTGAGCTTTACTCCAAAACCAAGCGAGTTCACAGGGATTCGCTCGTCGTTACCGTGCATTCGGTCTTCGTCTTCCTGCGTCAAAGGAAACGGCAGGACACCGTAGCACTGTATACCGGCTCTGCGCAATGCTGCTGAATCTGTGGCCCCCGAGCTCAGGTAGGGAACGCTGGGGATGTTGGGGTCCAACTCGCGTAACGCGTCTGTAATTGCCTTGTAGCCTTCTCCGTCGAGTTGCGACGGAGGTGCGTCCTGACCACTCGATACCACTTCGAACCCAACAGCGGGGTCGTTCACTGCTGCGCGCAAGCGCTCAACCACCTCGCTGATACCTGTCCCAGGCAACGTTCTCACGTTGAGGGTAGCTGATGTCTCTGCGGGAATGACGTTGCTGCGTACGCCACCCTTGAGCATTGTCGCCGACACGGTGTTGCGAATAGTGGCATCTATGGCCGGAAATTGAGCCAGGGAGACTGCCCCCGTTTCGCGTCGCTGCGGATCGTTGGACGCCACGGCCTCCATCGCTGCTCCTGCTTCGCGGTCCGGCCATACCGGAGCCAACCCGGCGAGGAAGCCACGGGTGACGTCGTCGAGTGAAATGGGTTCCTTGTGAAGCTCGATTCGCGTCAGGGCTCGGGCCAGTCGATTGACCGAGTTGTCGGAACGCGGAACCGCGGCGTGTCCACTTGTACCGGTCGCCTTAACTACAACGTTGTGAGGCACCTTTTCGGCGCACTGTATTGCGCAATAAAGAGGCTTGCCCTTTGCCAGCCTTATCCTCCCTCCTTCGTTCAAAGCCACAGATGCCTTGAGCAACCCTCGATGTTTCTGCAGCAGCCATTTGATGCCGTGCACACCTCCAGCCTCTTCATCTGCTGTAGCAAGAAAAACCACATCGCGGCTCGGACGTCTGCCGGTGGAGGTGCAAAAGCGCTGAACCAGGAGCATCGTCTCAAGATTGGACGCCAACATCCCCTTGTCGTCGATTGCACCGCGACCATAGATGTAACCGTCGAGAATCTCGCCACCAAAGGGGTTAGTGCTCCATCGCTCTCGGTCCACCGGTACGACGTCCATATGAGCCATAAGGAGCAACGCATCTGCCGCACTTTGCCCCTTGATTCGTCCTATCAGTGCCGCACGACGCGGCGCCGACTCAAGAAGCGTGGTTTCTATCCCCGCACCGCGCAGCACATCTTCGAGGTAACGAGCCACGCGGATCTCATCGCCCGGCGGGTTCACAGTGTCGAGACGAATGAGCGCCTGAAGGTGCGCTACGGTTTCCCATAGCGCGCCCTCCCAGTCGCCGTCCGACAGTGCGAAAGTCATTTGCTCCGGCGTTCAGGCAAGGCGCGAAAGTATGTATTCGCCCGCCTTGTCCGCAGCAATGCGTTCCTGCGCAAGCGTGTCGCGATCGCGCACCGTGACCGTCCCATCCTGAATCGTCTGACCATCCACGGTGA
>CAZYTS010000058.1:0-18667 GCA_964649855.1 uncultured Gemmatimonadaceae bacterium | reverse complement strand
GTTGCGAGTAGTTCTGATTCGACAATTGCCGTTCCAAGCATCGCGGCCAACACGGGGCCAAGTGGAGACGTCACAGTGACTGTTAGTGGAATCGCTCCAGGGAACGCACAAATCACTGTTAGTGGCGAAGGTAAATCCGTGGTTTACGATGTCGCGGTGGTGCCCGTGCCTGTGGGTACAGTCCTGATCACGGGCGCGACTATCGCAGTGGGTGCTCAAATCGACCTCACTATCACCGCCACGGACACCAATGGAAATCCCGCAATCAATCGTACTTGCTCCGTCGCCTCGGACAACGCGGCGGTTGCGGTCCTGTCGGGTTCGGTTATCACCGGAACAGCCGGTACAGCAGTTGCAACCGTGAGGGGCGATAGCTTAGGTAGCGCGAACATCACAGCCACCTGCGAAACAGAGTCGGGTATTTCAGTAGTCACAGTCCAGTAAAGCCATCAACCACCGCCAACCGACGTGAGCTGTAAAACCAAACTCATCCTCGTTGCCCTGGCACTCGCTGCCGCTACCACCGCCAACGCGCAGAGCTTTACTGTCAAACCAGCTCTTGCAGCTGGAGGCGTTACCGGCTGCGCTGCTCTCCCGCCCGAAGCCACAACCGTCACCCCCTCCAACCCCGTCCGAAACGCCGAAGCCCAACAGCTCATCGCTGACGCCGAGGCCGCCGCCCTCCAGGGTGAACACATCGCCGCTCGAGACGCCTTCACCAAAGCCGCTGCACTCGAACCCTCCAACGCCAGAGTCGCCTACTACCTCGGCCGCGAACACGAAGCCCTCAACGAAAACACCGAAGCCGTCAAACAATACTGCCGCTACCTCGCCCTCCTTCCCACCGCGCCAGATGCCAACGACGTCAGAGGCCGAGTAGTCAGACTCACCCCGGTAAACGAACTCGCCCGACTCGAAGAAGCGCGGGCCCAGTTCCAGTCCGCTGTCGCGCTTTTGAGTCGCAAACAGTACGCTGCCGCCGATTCCGTCTTTGGATTCGTCGCCACACAAATGCCGGCGGCCCCTGAACCGTTCTTCAACCGTGGCCTGGCACGCGCCGCCACCGGCGATCGCGAAGGAGCCATGCAATCCTTTGAGCGCTATCTGGCGCTCGCTCCGCGAGCAGCCGACCGCGGCCCATTGCGTGAAGCGATGGCCCGGCTGCCTGACCGCGTCTACAGCCCCGGCCAGGCCTTTGCCTCCGGAGTCTTCGTCCCAGGCCTTGGACAGATGACAACAGGGCGACCAGTGCTCGGCGTTCTCGCCCTCGGTGCCGTGGGCGCCGCTGTTGGACTGGCTGTACGCTCCGAGACCGAGACGCAAACGCGTCAGTTCAACGACCCCTTTGGACAGCCGTACACAGACACGATCACCACGTCCAGTCGTCCCCTGCTGACCGCCGGGCTCATCACGGCGGGCGTGGTCTGGCTGGGAGCCGCACTCGAATCGATTGCCTACGCGCGCGGATCGCGCGCCCGCGCAGAGTCGATAATTGCACACGAGCCGGCGCGCGTCGCGCCAGGAATGCAGCTTGGCGTAACGCGCTTGAGCGGCGGACGTGTTGGAGTGGGCCTGACCTACAGCGGACTACCGCGACTGAGCGTGCCGCGGTAATCCAAAGTTAGTCGTCGTCCTCGTCGTCGTAATCGTCGTCGACGTCGTCATCATCATCATCGTCGTCGTAGTCGTCGTCGAGGTCGTCCAGATCGTCGTCGTCATCGTCGTCGTCATCATCATCCAGATCGTCCAGATCCTCCTCGTCCTCGTCATCCAGGTCGAGATCTTCAGGATCGTCGAACTCGTCGTCCGGATCGTTGACTCCGCCTAAAGCACCATCGTCACCATCGTCATCATCATCGTCGTAATCGTCATCGCCGTTACGCGAAGGTGACATGAACATCGGTTCGCCGAAGGTCCATACAGTTTCTCGTTCCGTCGACGAGTCGAACTCGGGCAACATTGCTTTAGTCTCCATGTGGGGATGTCAGAGCATCGCGCGTTCCCGTTCGCGCTTTGCTTCTCGGGACAGTTTACGACGATCAACACTGTTCAACATACGCTTGCGCAGACGAATCGACTGAGGGGTCACCTCGATCAGCTCGTCGTCCTCGATATACTCCAACGCGCCTTCCAACGTCAACTCCCGCGGCGGCTCCAGCATGATGTGCTCGTCAGCGGATTTGGAACGCATGTTGGTGAGCTTCTTCTCCTTTGTCGGGTTCACATCCATGTCCCCGGGACGGGAATTCTCGCCTATGATCATTCCCTCGTAAACTGCATCTCCCGGTCGCACGAACAAAACGGAGCGCTCCTGCAAATTGTTGAGCGCAAAGGCAACTACGATCCCATTCTCCATAGAAACCATCGCCCCCCGGGATCTCCCCGACAACGCACCCGTCCAGGCACCGTACTCCAGAAAACGGTGATGCATTATTCCCGTGCCGCGAGTATCGGTCAGAAATTCGCTGCGGTACCCAAATAGCCCGCGTGCGGGAATCCTGTAACGCAACCGCACCATTCCCTGGCCCGGGTTACGCATGTCGATCAGCTCGGCTCGCCTGGGACCTAGCGCCTCAATCACCACGCCCAGGTGATCCTCAGGAACGTCGATCATCAGTTCCTCATACGGCTCAAGCCGCTCGCCATTGGGACCCTCGTGTACAATCACACGCGGGCGCGACACCTGAAACTCGTATCCCTCGCGCCGCATCGTCTCCATAAGGATCGTGAGATGCAGCTCACCGCGCCCCGAAACAGTCCACGTATCGGTTGAGTCGGTGTCCTCGACCTTGAGGGCCACATTGCGCTCCAACTCGCGGAAGAGCCTGTCACGAAGCTGTCTGGAAGTCACAAACTTTCCTTCCTTTCCGGCAAAAGGAGAGTTGTTGACAAGAAAGTCCACCGAGATCGTGGGCTCTTCTACAGCAATGCCTTCGAGACGCTCTTGCACTTCTGAGTCGGACACGGTGAGTCCGATTTCGACTCCCTCGAGTCCGGCAAGCGCAACAATATCTCCGGCCGACGCCTCCTCCACTTCCAGCCTGTCGAGTCCCTGGTGTGTGTAGAGCCTGGTGACTCGCGAAGTCTCTGCTGGCAGGCTCTGGTCCAGCGGCAAAAGCGCCACAGTCTGACCGACCTTTACTATTCCCCTCTCGATGCGTCCCACGGCGAGCCTGCCGAGGTAGGGGGAAAAGTCCAGCGTGGAAACGAGCATCTGGAACGATCCCTTTGCATCGTTAGGCGGCGAAGGGATGCTCTCGACTATCGCTTCAAAGAGTGGCTCGAGGCTCGTAGGCGTGACGTCCATGTCCCGAGTAGCCACCCCCTCTCTCGCCGAGGCGTAGATGAATGGCGCTTCGAGCAGATCGTCGTCGGCTTCGAGGTCGATCAAGAGGTCCAGCACCTCGTCGTGAACGCGAAGGGGATCGGCTCCCTGCCGATCGATCTTGTTGATCACGACTATGGGGCGCCGTTTGAGATCCAGGGCCTTGCGGAGCACAAATCGCGTCTGGGGCATAGGCCCGTCAAAGGCGTCGACTACAAGGAGCACTCCGTCGACCATTCGCAGGATACGCTCCACCTCGCCACCAAAGTCAGCGTGGCCGGGGGTGTCGACGATGTTGATCTTGGTGCCGTTCCAGACGACTGCGGTATTTTTGGCCAGGATGGTAATGCCCCGCTCGCGTTCGAGCGGGTTTGAATCCATCACGCGCTCTTCGACCACCTGGTTATCGCGGAACGCTCCAGCCTGGCGGAGCATCTTGTCGACGAGAGTGGTTTTTCCGTGATCGACGTGGGCAATAATGGCAATGTTGCGGATTTCCATAAGCCCTGAAGTATCATTGGGGCGGGATTCGCATACAAGGCTCTTGCCATGATGGGAATTTGGTTGCAGCGTAACAGTGCCAACCACCCCGTCGGAGGTGTGCCAATGCACCAGGAGCAGGAGCCCGCAAAGGACGCTTACCCTCACGGCCGTGGATACGGCCACGATTACATGAGAGGGGGCGAGGTCCTCGGAGGCTACGGCTACAGCGCCCGGGACGAATACGAACGACCCCGTGGCGAGAACGAGACGGCTAAAGAGGAAACCAGCGAGGGCTCCAGCGGCGGCCGCCCGCAATAGCGGTCAGGCGGCCACGGCCGCCACCCCATCACACACCAACCCCCAGGGAAATGAGAAAGGGCGCACACCTGCGCCCTTTCTTATTTAGTATCTACCGCCTGACTCTACCCCAAAGGCGCCGGCGACTAACGACGGGCTGTCAGCGACGGGCGCGCGCTCTGGGGCCTGGCCTGCTGCTGGGCACCGGGTCCTGCGTCGGGCTTGACCGATCCCGGGTCAAAATCTGCAAAGGAGACGTCAAAGCCCTTGGACTTTAGCGCCTGAAGGATGCCTGGTTTGTCCGTCGCCTTGAGATAGGCCTCACGCGGCTCGACCAACTCACGCTCCACCAGCGACATCAAGGCGTCGGTCATGGTGACCATGCCCAGCTTGCGCGAAGTCTGCATGATGGACGCCATCTGAAAGGTCTTGCCTTCGCGGATGAGGTTCGAGAGCGCCGGGGTAACAAGCAAAATCTCCATTGCAGCCACGCGACCACCGCCGATCTTGCGGCACAGGGTCTGCGAAATAACGCCGCGCAGCGACTCGGAGAGCATCACCCTTACCTGTGACTGCCGGTCGGGAGGGAACTGGTCGATGATGCGGTCTACCGTGCTGGCAGCCGTAGACGTGTGAAGGGTACCAAAGACCAGGTGGCCGGTCTCGGCGGTCTCGATGGCAATAGAGACCGTTTCCAGATCGCGCAGCTCGCCCACCAGCACCACGTCGGGGTCTTCGCGAAGGGCGGCTCGCAGCGCGTTTTTAAATGAGCCGGTGTGGACGCCAACCTGCCGCTGCGTGATCAGGCAGCCCTTGCTCTTGTGCACGAACTCGATCGGGTCTTCGATCGTGATTATGTGGTCCTTGCGGCTCTCGTTTACAAGGTCCACGAGCGACGAGAGAGTTGTAGACTTTCCGCTCCCCGTAGGACCCGTTACCAGCACCAGACCTTTTGTCAGCTGTGCCAGAGCCCGGACTTCGGCGCTCAGACCGAGTTCGTCGACGCTGATGACCTTGGACGGGACCATTCGGGCCACAAGGCCGGCACCAGCACGATCTCTGAAAGCGTTGATTCTAAAGCGCCCCAGTTCGGGCACTTCAAAGGCAAAGTCGGCGTCGTTGTCCTCGGCAAACTCGCGCTTGATGTTATCGGGCATTATGGCGGCGAGCATGTCGGCCACCGCGTCGGAGCTCAATGGCGCTTCGCCTTCGATCGGCTGGATGTGGCCGCTGCTGCGAACCAGCGGTACGGCGTCCGAACGCACGTGTAGGTCGGAGGCGCCGCATTCGAGCTGGTGCCGCAATAGACCAACGACCTTGTCCAGTGCTTCGCGACTGCCCGAGGGCGACGACGTGACTTGCACATCAACGGCGCCAGAGCGCGAGTGCGTCACGACCAGACGTTCCGAACCTGGGCTACCCGCGCGCGAGAGCGTCACGTCAAAGCGCCAGACGCCTAACGCGAATGGAGTAGTCAGCTTGCCCGCCGATTCAAACTCTGCAAATGCGATCGGAGGCACCACCTGCTGCGCCAGCGAACGCCACTGTTCAGTGCTGATTGGAGAACGTGTGAGGTGAGTTTCTCCACCGCCGCCCTTGATCAGGCGGATCGGCTCCCCCGGGGTCATCACAAGTTCAGCGGCGTTAGAGGCCGCAAGGACTTCGAGAAGCTTCTTGACCTGTGACATCAGCTTGCCTGCTCGACGTGGACAATGTGGTCGCGATTGATCAGCACGACTCCGTCGTCGGTAGAGATGCTGAGGAATCTCTCGCCTATCCTGTTGAGATAGTCGAGCAAACGCTGACTCGCGTTAGTGCGCTCTATCGTCATAACTCCGGAATGCCTGGCTCCGCCGCTGAGCTGTATTTCTACGGCTACTGGCGATCCCAGCTCCCACTCACCAGGGTCGACGTCCTCCCGTGCGACCAGGAGTTCCCTGATTCGTGACTTTGCCAGAAGCAGAACCTTTCCGGAGAGCGTGGCAATCGGAACAAAGCTCTCGGGGCCGTTGAGAATGTCTGACGCCCCTTCGGGTCCGACGTGATGCCGGGAGTTGGGCTGAACAAACAGGTCCCCCGAAAGCCGCTCGTTATCCGACGTTACGAGAACGACCGGAAGCCTGAGCTTCTCGACGTGGTAGTCGTTGACGAAGGTCCAGTGGGGAGTGTTCATGGGCGTCCACGGGTTGACGCCTCTGAGAGGTCCACCGTCACCCCTTTTTGTGACGGTTTCGACCGGGGGTGTGTGTTGCGAGGGGCTGGGACTGGGGCTGGGATGCGCGACGAAAGGGTCACAGCCCATCAGGCATCGCCAACCCTCGATTATCTCACTCGTGCGTCTCCTGGCAGAGCTCCTCTTGCTCGATCTGGAGCGTTACATGCCCGACGCCAAACTCTCCCATCAACTTCTGGGTCTCTTCCAGAACCCGCTGGTGCTGGCCGGTGTCCGGGACGATCGCGTGCGCACTCATTGCCACAACACCCGATGTCACGGTCCAGACGTGAAGATCGTGGACCGATTCCACTCCCTCCAATTGCTCCATCCGTGCGCGTACAGCCCCCAAGGAGATGTGCGAAGGCGTAGACTCAAGGAGCACGTCGATCGACTCGCGTACCAACCGCCAAGCCGAACGCACCACCAGTAGCGTCACAATCACCGACGCAATCGGATCAACCGGGAGCCAACCTGTCTGCCGAATAATGAGCGCTGCGGCAACGGTTCCAATCGATCCAAGCAGGTCTCCCAATACATGCAGGTAGGCGCCGCGCGCATTGATGCTATGGGAGTGCGCAGAATGCAGAATCCAGGCGCAGATGATGTTCACCGCGAGTCCGCCCAGCGCGATCACCAGCATCGTGGTGGAAGCAATGTCCTGCGGATCGCGGAGCCTGTTCACGGCCTCCCATATAATCCCCGCGCTGACCACCAGTAGCGCCGCGCCGTTGATAAAGGCAGCCAGGACCTCCCAGCGCAGGTAACCGTAGGTCTTTTCCGGCGTAGCGGGCTGACGGCTGAACCAGGCTACAAAGAGAGAAAGCCCGAGCGCTGCCACATCTGTGAACATGTGGCCGGCGTCGGCGAGCAGCGCCAACGAGTTCGAGATGATCCCGCCAACGACCTCGGCGACAAAAAATACACCGGTGAGAACGAGCGCGATTGTCAGGCGCTTGCGGTCGTCTCCCCGTCCATGCACATGAGGATGAACATGTGAGTGCGAATGCGCGTGTACGCGGCCGTGCGTAGCGTCTGTCAGGCGGTACCCTCCTCTAGCTGATCAACTCTACCTCAATTTAGCGGCTTTTCGAGCGAGCCATGCGCAGGCATTCGGCTATTGCTGCCACCATACTCGAGTGATCGGCGAGCCCTTTGCCTGCAATATCAAGTGCCGTTCCATGATCAGGTGAAGTGCGGGGGAATGGCAAGCCTAGCGTGACATTCACCGCACTACCAAACGACGCAACCTTGATGGCGGTCATTCCCACATCGTGGTATGGGGCAATGACGGCGTCAAACTCGCCGCGTAACGCGCGCACGAATACGGTGTCGGCGGGGAACGGGCCCAGGAGTCCGGCTGCACGCGCCGCCGGCAGAAGTACGCGGTCATCCTCGTCGCCAAAACGCCCGCCGTCACCCGCGTGCGGGTTGAGCGCGCAGAGAGCCAGGCGTGGTTCGGAAATCCCAAACCATTGAGAGAGACCCGCTCGAGTTATTGATGCTGTCTTTGATATGACCGATTCGGTGAGTGCATCGGGCACATCGCGGAGCGCGATGTGCGTTGTTGCAAGTACAACGCGCAGCCGATCCGATGCGAGCATCATCACAGTCTGAGTGCCTGTAAGCGCCGCGAGCATCTCGGTATGTCCGGGATAGTCGTGGCCACCAGCGAGGAGCGCATGCTTGTCTATGGGCGCCGTTACTATCCCTCCCACTTCACCGCGCATAGCGAGTTCGACTGCCCGTTCTATGGCCAGACCAGCGAGTCGGCCGGCGAGTTCTGCAGACGCCCCGCTTCCGGGCCAGGCACCAACACTCTCCTGCGGCTCGACTTCGGTGCCCGAGGGTCCCACAATCACAAAGTCGCCCGCATTCGCTATTTGGGGTTCTGCCAGAGCGCGCGCTACTATCTCGCTCCCAATTCCACGCGGATCGCCGAGTGTGATTGCCAGACGAGTTCTAGCCTCAGCCATAGATCTCAGGACGGCTGGTCTGAAACACCGGGACCACGCACGTGGCCCGCGACGCCCCGGGTTTCACCTCAGGGAGAGGTAGTCCTCGTGGGAGGTTGTTCGAGCATGATGGCGACAAAGGTCTCCTTGCGGAGATTGTCCAGCAGTCTGCGCATGGACTTTTCTTCACCAAGATGCTCGCGAATCCGGTTGCGCAGATCCTGCATTGTGTATTCCCCTTCTTCCTGAGCCTCGATGATCCGCGCTACAACAAATTTGGGAACGCGTCGCTGCCTGTCTTCAACAGCAAACGGGTCCACAAAGTCGCCATTGTGCTTGCCTTCAAACGCCGTCTGGTATGATTCCGGAAGCTGGGCGCGGTCGAAGGGTTCGAGTACACCCTTGGCTTCGTCCGATGCAATATCGTGGTAGCGTGCCACGAGGGTATCAAAGTCAACGCCTGACTTCCACAAGGCGAGCACCGAGTCCGCGCGAAGCCGCGCTCGTTCCACATCCGCCGAATCAAACTCCGGCTTGATGAGAATGTGCCGTACCTTTCGTTCAGCCGGCTGAACCCTGTCTACACGAATAATGTGGAATCCGTACTGCGTTTCGACGAGTGGGCTCACCTCGCCGGGGTTTAAATAAAACATCATGGCATCAAAGGCTGGCACCATGTCGCCACGCCTGTTCCAGCCGAGGTCTCCGCCCTGGAGCGCCGAAACAGAGTCCTGCGACTCGCGGCGGGCGACTTTCTCGAAGTCACCCCCTGCCCTGATCTCTGCGAGCACTGAGTCTGCCTTGGCACGTGCGGCCTCGCGCGCTGCCTGTGAGGCAACGGTTGGCACCACGATCTGCCGGAACGTTACTGTTGCCGGGCGTTTGGGCAGCCGCTCCCGTTCGCGCTGAAATGCCTCGCTTATCTCCTCCTCCGAAACGGCGACGGAAATGATCTTGCCTTCGCGGCGCAGGTTCTGGACGAGTCGCTGTTGCATTGTAGTCCTTCGCGCCTGCTCCATCATCCAGCGGCGATACTCCTCGATATTGCCAAAGCCGTCCGATCGCAGCGCCTGGGAGAACTCGGCGTCATTTCTAAACTGTCCTCTCAACTGCTGGAGTCGACGGTCCACGTTGTCCTGGATGTCTACATCTGTCACAACGATGGAGGTATCAGCCTGCGCACGCTGAACCATGACCTCAACATCGATCATGTTGTTGAGCGTCTCACGCGCCAGCGCGTACTGACTCGCTTCATCCTCTGGTATGGGACGACCCTGGGCGCGGAGGATGTTGATCTGCTCCAGTACTTCGCTCCAGAGAATTGGCGTGCGCCCTACGACGGCCACAATGCGGTCGACGTCGAACTTGACGCCCGCACTATCCTGCGCCTGCAGATGCGGCGCTGCGAGCAGGAGAAAGACCAGGGAGCTGATGAGACGTTTCATGTGACCTGCCTCGAACCTTTAGCCGTTTGAACGGTGCCGCATCCGGCGGCTGATGTACCGCCGGATGCTACCTCGCATCTTCGCCATCATCGCCACCCCGCCCTCTCGACTTCTACTTGCCCTGAGGGTTGCGCGTTCCGGAATCCCCGGGCGAAGGCATTGGGACCTGCGACTTTGGCAAGCCGGCAGAGCGCGCCGAGTCTTCGCGTGCACGGATGGTATTGGCAGCCTGGATGGCTCTATCTATACCGGAATTGCTGATCTTCCAGTCGTACTTCTCGCGTAGTGCAAGTGCCAGCGGCCACGGAACATCGATAAATGCTTCCTGACCGGCCACGAGACCGTCCATGTACGCGTCAATCTGACCTGGAATAGCAGCAGACCTGTCTGCGGGAGTGCCGGTTGTATCTGCGGCCTGGAGATGCGGCGAAATCCTGAGGCCGGCCCATGCGGACTGCAGCATTGCTGCAAAGGACCTGTAGACCCCGTCCATTTCCGTTGAGTCCAGTGTCACCTTGGCGCTATCTGCAGCGTGCAGAACAAGCTCGTTGCGCAGCAGGTTCCGCACTAGCACCGGCATTAGCGAGTCATCTGCCTGAACGATCTCAGAGCGCATCTGCTGCGGGTTAGGGAAACCCTGGATCCAGCGAGCCACGTCACGGGCACGGAAGGCGCCAAAGCGAGTGCGCGCAACGGCACTGCCATCGTCCCAGTGTCCTACCGGATCCTCGGCGACTTCTTTGACCGTCTTGGCGAGTGTGGGCTCGAGAACGATCCTCCCACCAGCTTCGAGTCCGGCGATGTATGTGCTCTCTGCCACGTATTGCTCGCGCTGCAGAAAGAGCGGCTTGAACTGATCCTTGACGTCGTCGTAGCTGGCGCGCTTTACGATGTGCCAGCCGAATCGCGTACGCACCAGTGGGCCAACCTGACCCGGCTGGATTGCCGCAACTGCCTGGGAGAACTCAGGCACCATCTGGTTGGCCCTGAAGACTCCAAGATCGCCACCCTGATCTTTGGTGCCGTCTGTGCCATACTGCCGCGCAAGCTGCGCAAAGTTTGCCGGCGTAGTGCGTGCCCTTACGGCCTCGGCCACGCGCATTACGGAGTCAACAGTCGCCGAGTCGTCGCCCTGCACCGGAAAGAGAATGTGACTCGCCGAGAGTATGTCGTCGGCCAGGTACTTCTGGTCGAGGTTGGAGGTATCGACGCTAAACGTTTGCGAAACGAGCTGTGAGAACTTTTGCGTCCTGGCGGAGCTGATCACTGGCCACATCACTTCTTCGATCAACTTTTTGTCCGTCAGCGAGTCTTTCTCAGCGGCAGCTTTGCCGAGAAGCTGATAACTGACCCAAACGTCGGCGATGCTCTGCGCCACTTCGCGCCGCACCGGGATTTGAGACTTGCCGATCATGTCGGCAACTCGCTGCACCGAAAGCTCCTGGGAGGCGGCAGTTGCCACCACGTCCACGTGGGCGGTTAGTGCTTCCTTGAGTCCGTCGCAGGCTACAACTGAAAGGAGTGCTGCGATGCCGAGAAAACGAATGCGATTCATGTGCAATGGAGTGAGTCCAGCGTAGCGTGCAAAAAGCGGTTTGGGTTCTGGCTTAGGTGCCGCGTACAGCGTGCATCTATACTGTTTTAGCTGTCTATCTGTTTGAGGCCTCTCTGCCGGAGCCGGTTTACTGGCGCGTAGGACTCATTAACTGCAGAGCCCTAACGAGGCCATCAAGAATTCCGGAACCGCCGAGCCTGGTAAGTTTTAGTGACAACGGATGTGGGCGTCGGACCTCGGCTCGGAATTGCACTTCGCCAAACGCGGCTGAAAGCGCTTTCAACTTTGGCACGACAGAATCGTGAAAAGTAACACGAGCTTCGTCGCCATGCACGAGGATTCCCTCTATCCCGAGTTCGGCCCCAATCAGCCTCAAGCTGGTGCTACTCAACAGGTTACTGACCGGCGCCGGGAGGGCCCCAAAGCGGTCCCGCAACTCGGCCCTAAGGTGGTCGATCTCAGCCGGATCCTTCATGGCGGTGAGCCTGCGATAGACGTCCAGCTTGGCCTCCTGCGCCACGATGTAGTCGTCAGGCAGGTATGCGGGGGCATCGACCGAGACTTCGGCCGGGGGCCGCTTGGGTGCGTTCTCCCCAAGTTGCACGCGACGCACCGTCTCCTCGAGCATTCGAAGATAGAGGTCAAAGCCCACTGCGTGTACGAACCCCGACTGCTCGGCGCCGAGGAGATTGCCCGCTCCCCGGAGTTCCAGGTCCTTGAGGGCGACGCGGTAACCCGAGCCAAGTTCGGTGTTGTGTTCGAGTACGTTGAGCCGTCGCTCAGCCTCTTCGTCAACGAGGTCGGGGACAATGAGATAGCAGTATGCACGCCTGTGGGAGCGCCCGACGCGACCGCGCAACTGGTAGAGTTGTGCCAGGCCAAAGTGGTCGGCGCGGTTGATGAACATCGTGTTGGCGTTGGGCACGTCGAGCCCTGATTCGACTATCAGCGTCGATACGAGGATGTCCACCTCGCCCGAGACAAACTGGCGCATGACATGCTCCAGATCTTTCTCTCGCATCTGCCCATGGCCCACGGCAACGCGCGCGCGAGGCACGACACGCCTGACGTGGTCGGCCATGGCTTCGATCGTTTCGATGCGATTGTGGACAAAAAAGACCTGTCCGCCGCGATCCAGTTCGCGCCCGATTCCCTCTTCAATTATGCCGTCGTCCCATGGCTCGACGAATGTGAGCACGGGCGAACGGTCGCGCGGAGGAGTCTGCATGAGCGTCATGTCACGCAGACCAGCGAGTGAGAGGTGGAGGGTACGGGGAATCGGGGTAGCGGTGAGCGTTATGACGTCTGTTTCGAGTTTCAGTTGCTTGAGTTTTTCCTTGTGTTTTACTCCAAAGCGGTGTTCTTCATCCACGACAATCAGGCCCAACTCGCCAAAGCGGACGTCATCACTGAGGAGTCTGTGCGTTCCGATCACGATGTCCAGCTGTTTCTTGTTGAGCTCTGAAATGAGCTGCAGTTGTTCTTTGGGAGTCTGGAAGCGGCTGATGGTAGCCACTTTTATCGGAAAGTCTGCCAGACGCTCCGTAAATGTGCGATAGTGCTGATCGGCGAGGATGGTGGTGGGCACGAGCACTGCGACCTGGCGACCGCTCTGCACGGCCTTGAAGGCTGCACGAATTGCAATCTCAGTTTTGCCATAGCCTACGTCTCCCACGAGAAGACGGTCCATGGGACGCGTACCTTCCATGTCCCGTTTGACGTCTTCGGTAGCCTTGCGCTGGTCAGGAGTGTCTTCAAAGAGAAATGAAGATTCGAGCTGACGCTGCCAGGCTGTATCTCCGAGGTGTGGAGGCCGCGTAGCTATTTTGCGCCGGGCATAGAGGTCGAGCAACTCGTGTGTCATGTGCTCAATGGCGGCGAGCGTGCGCTCGCGTTGGTGAGCCCATCGCTTACCGCCAAGCTTGTGGAGACGCGGCGGCGGTGTGTCGTCTCCAACGTCCGCACCGGACCTGTAGCGCTCGATCTGGTCTATGCGATACAGCGGGACGTTCAGTCGATCGCCTCCTTCGTACTCGATGACTGCTACTTCAATCACGCTTTCGCGGATTTCGAGCTTCTCGATGCCACGATAGATACCGACGCCGTGTTCGAGGTGAACGACGTAGTCACCCGCTTGGAGAGCGGTAATCGTTTCGAGGGCGGAACCGGTGGCATAGCGGCGGGCTCGCCTGAGGCGCCGGTCGCGCCTGAAGATCTCGTGGTCGGTGAGAACGCGAAGCCCTTTGGATTCGCGTGAAACCGCGGCGCTTCCTGGTTCTGCCCATGCCTCGCTGGTGCTTTCCGCACGTCGTGAACCCGGCGGAATGATAAATCCACCATGGAGGACGCCGATGGTGAGTGCAGCAGGCGATGGGTAGGGGGTGTCCTCGTTGAGCAGTTCTTCCAGCCGTTCTGCCTGGCCCGCGTTGTCGCAGAGAATGACCGTGGGCGTTCCGTCGCGGACCACGCGACGCAAGAGCTTTACGTCTCTCGAAATGTTGTCTGGTTCCCGAATCGGAAAGTGGATCGCGTCCGTTTCGGGTGCCGTCATGGCAATCTGGCCAAAGCTCCGCAACCGCTTTTCGAGATTTTGCGGGTCTACAAAGATGGTCTCTCTGTCGATTACGTCTTCACCTCGTCTCCGTGCCAGGTCGGCGTGGTGAAGGGCCTCGTCCCAGGTGCGCTGCAGTTCCGGAGCCAGATGCGACTCGTCGGGGAGTACGAGAACAGTGTCGGGTGGAAACAGGGATGCAATGGAGACGCGCTCGTCGCCTAACGACACCCCGGAAGTACCCTCGTCAACCGGGAGAATGGTTGCGACCTCGGCCTTGCGCGTGGAGCGCTGCGAGGCAATCTCAAAATGGCGCAGCTCCGAGATCTCATCGCCCCAGAACTCCAGGCGCACTGGATCGGCCATTCCAAAGGAGTAGATGTCAAAGATCCCGCCGCGCACCGCGTACTGCGCCACGTCATCGATCATGTCAACGCGTTCGAAACCGATGGAATCGAGGTGCGAGGCTAGATCCTCCGGGCGCATCGAGTCGCCCTGGCGCAGATCCAGACGAGATGCACCGAGCGCTTGAGGAAGGCCCGTGCGCTCGAGAAGAGCACGCGCAGTGGTCAAAAGGACTTGCACTCCGCCCCGTGAGACTCGCTCCAGCGTTTCTACGCGCTCGCCGGCAATTTCGGCGTGAATCTCCTCGTTCCCATAGCCTTCGCGGGGTGGATAGAGCGCCACTGGGGCTTCGTCCAGGAGAAGCTCCAGATCCGCTAGCCAGCGTTCCGCGTCACCGACGGCGTCTCCGACTACAACGAAAAAGCGGTTGGGATGACGCCGTGCGAGGGCTGCGACCAGCACAGCGTCACTGGAACCAGCCAGTCCTGAGACCGCGCGTCGTTCACCAGAATTCGGTATTTCCGAGGACAGCCTGCCGAATGGCGCCAAACGCTCAAAAGCGTCCAGTACTACAGGGAGTGGCATCAGGCCGCGGTGGTCGTTCCCTCGCTGCGCCTGACGAGAAAGGTTTCAGCTGCCAGCAACAGGAGCGCAAGCACGATCAGTGGCACTTGTAATGGTCGCCGTGAACCGGCGTCAAAGAGTGAACGTTTCCAGGCTTCTGCATCGGATGTTACGAGCACGTCGCGACCGCGAATGCGATCCCGGAGTGACTCGATTGGGAGTCGTCGCAGATCTGATTCTTCCGGCTCTGCGTTGACCACGAGGGCGCCGATGCGCGCTTCACCTCGACGAACAAAGTACACGCCGGGACGTGCTGGTGCTTCTACCTGGGACGACGACGCTACAGGACTGACCTGGCCGTCGGGAGCTTCGATGCCTTCTGCGCCGCCAGGGAGCCGCACCAAACCTTTTGGCACTGTCTCAATTATAGCGGTAGCATCTCCCGCGAGCCGTTGCGCAATGACGTCACCCAGCCACGGCACAAAGCTCGCACTCACCGGAAGATCGGTTGCCCCAGGGTCCAGCGGAGAGGCAATGATCACATAGCCATCTCCCGCCACAATCCAGGGATCCCCGCCCGCCACTGCGATGGTATCGGCAGCAGCACCCGCCTGGGCCTGCAGCGGATAGCGCAGCGAGACGCGGGTCCCGGCAAAGCGATCTCCGCGCACAATTGTCTCTTCGCGCCGCATCTGACCAAATCGCCAGGGTACTCCCAACCGCTCCAGACTCCGGTTGGCCGCGCCGAGCCTGACGGCGTCGGATGGAGCGATGATGAGAGCCGGAAGCGCCGACACCTGATCGGCTGGTGCAATTACCACATCGCTGCCCATGGCAACGCGCTGGTTCTGCGCCATCGCCTCGATTGCCGTCCTGACAAACTGCCCAGCGCTGGGATCTGCCCTCACTTGTGGAGCGGCTCCTACCCAAACTGCAAAATAGCGGGTGTCGTCACCCCGTAACTCGTCGGGCTCAAGCTCCACTACTCCCGATTGCCAGCCACGGCTCTCGGGGGTGGCGTGTATGGTGATGTCTTCTCCACCCCTGACCGTTCCACTGGCAAGACGAAGATCACCTAAAGCGATCCTGTATGTAGCTGAATCGGGCATGGTGGCTCTTGTCACCACAGCGCCGCGCGGAGTCCAGCGACTTGGGCGAGCGTCTGCTTCTACTACTGCACGGTTGAGCGCAGGCTCTGATGGGGGCGAAAGCAGAGAAAAGCGTACTCCACCGCTCGAGACAGGTTCGGACCACGTGGCCGCCTGACCGTCGGTAACTACCACAACCTGTCGCGCGCTGAGTCCTGCTCCAGACACCAGCCCCGCCGCACGGGCCACCGCTGCTGAAAGGTCTCCCCGTCCGGCAAAAGCGTCAGTGCGCTGAATCCCTTCGCGCACGGCGTCGCGGCTCCCTCCTACGACGCTGCCGTCGGCGGTCACGAGCCAGATCCTGTCAGAACTTGTCGCAGCACTGGCCGCTTCGTCGGCTAGTGCCCTGAGCCTTGCGAGAAGCGGCTCGCCGTCAACGATAGCACTCGTGCTAAGAGAGTTATCCAGCACGACTGCCATAGCAGTGGGCACGTGTCCCGCGCCGAAAAAAGCACCCAGAGGACGCGCAGCAGCAAAGGCGAGAATCAGAACCGTGGCAATGCGCAGCAGCATTAAAAGCAGGTTGCGCATTTTGATCTTGCGAATGTTTTCCTTTTCAGCACGCGCCAGGTAGCGCACCGCTGGAAAATCAACGCGCGCCTGGATCTTTCGGCGCATGAGATGCAGCAGGAGTGGTACCGCCGCGGCCCCCGCCAGAAGCAAATAAAACGGTTCTAAAAGACTCATGGCAAACGCTGCCTTGCAGCAAAGGCCTTGCGCAGCGGAACGCCAAAGGGAGAGTCCGTAAATACCACCTCGTAGGCACAGCCCAGCGCACCGAGCCGGTCGCGCCACTCCTTGATCGCCTCGTCCACCGTGTCGCGATAGGCATCGCGCACTTCTGAGGCAGTGGCTGGCACCTGCTCTCCGCTTTCTGTGTCCACAAAAATCGCTTCGGGAGAAAGATCGAGGAGCCGCTCCGAGGGATCCATAACGTGAAGCACTGTGACGTCGTGGCCCCCTGCTCTCACCGCTTTGAGTGCGTTAAGCGTGTCCTCTGGGTCGACAAGAAGGTCGGAGACCAGAATCACGATCCCCGGGCGCCGGATCATCTTGCCGGCCTGCAAGAGCGCGGCACCCATTCTCGAATCCTTACCGGCCGCCCCTTCTTCGAGCGCCGAAATGATGCGCCGCCAGTGAATCGTCCGCGCCTTGGGCGAGATCACTGAACGCAGCGTCTCGTCGTAACGGATCAGCCCTACAGCGTCCTTCTGCCGCAAAAGAAGAAGGCTGATTGCGGCCACGATCTGTTCGGCATAGTCGAGCTTGGTCAATCTGGCCGAAGAGCCCCGCCAGTCCATCGACTTGCTGACGTCCAGCACCAGCATGGCCCGTAGATTTGTCTCTTCTTCGAACTGCTTGATCATCCAGCGATCGGCGCGTGCCACGACTTTCCAGTCGATGTAGCGCAGGTCATCCCCGGACTGATAGGGCTTGTATTCCGCAAACTCCACCGAGAAACCCTTGCGAGGTGAGCGGTGTAGTCCTTGCAGAAAGCCTTCTACCACCCAGCGTGCAACAATCTCCATGCGGCCTAGCGAGGCCACCTGGGCTGGGTCCAGCAAGTCGGCGCGTGGGGCGCGTGTTGTGTCCATCAGGGGTGCGGAAGCTAGGGGAAAGTGTGGCCGCGGTGTAGGTCTAGTAGTCGAGATAATGGCAGTTCCGGAAAAACGCTGGCCTCCAGCGGCTCCGGTGCTACCTTAAGTGATACGCTCCAATGTTCCTGAAGCTCGGGACGTCGACCTTGGGAAGGAGGTTCGATCATGAAGAAGCGTGTACTTGGTGCAGCGCTTGCGGTGTGTGCGATGGTGCCAGCCGCTATCACGGCGCAGCAAACCGTACGGTTCAACGATCGCGCTCAGCTCATCGAGGATGAGGCCCCTCTCGTTGATGTTTGGATTGACGGGACCAGGTCATTCAACTACGCCGATCCGGTAAGAGTCCGCTTCAGAGTCGAAGAGGACGCGTACGTGATCGTTGCGAGGATCGATGCCGAAGGGCAACTGACTCTCCTCCATCCCAGATCGCCACGATCGCAGCGCATTGTGCGCGGCGGCATCGACAATTCGATCTTTGGCAGCCGACTCGGCGCGCGAGGAACTTTTCTCGCCACTGATCGCACTGGAGGCACCGGATACGTCTTTGCCATTGCCTCTTATACCCCCTTCGACCTTTCAGCGCTGAGACAGAGCGATTTTTCGGCGTGGGTAACCGGAATCTCCATGGGACAGCCGGTAGGCCGTTTTTATGTGGGTGATCCGCATCGTTCGATCGGCCGCTTTGCGCAGTTGGTCGTGCCTTACGATGAAACGGTCTACGATTACGATGTGCAGTACTACTCGGTGGGTGGACCCACGTGGTTCACGAGTGCCGTCGGATACAACGAACAGTGCGTCGGATACCCGTACACGGGGAGTACGTATTATTCGCATTACCGCGGCGGCTATGGCTATCGCTACGGTGGATGCGGTATCCCATGGGGTCTCCAGAACTGCGCGTTTGGAATGACGCACTACTCATGGTCGCTCGGCGTACCAATCGGATGCTTTACTCCGGTGCGCCATCGAGAAGTTGCGCACAACCCTCCGGTTCTGCCGCCATACTCGCCCGGCGACACCGCGCGGCTGAATCCATGGGTTGTAGACAGCATCGGTCGGCCTAACGTGGACAAGGGTGGAGCAGCAAACGGGCCGCACGTCATGGCCATTGACAACGCGGCCGACCGCGTCAGGACCGAAGAGTCGTATGCGATTCCTCGCAGGGCGTGGGAGCGCATGCGGGGCCGCA
>CAZYTS010000057.1:0-18795 GCA_964649855.1 uncultured Gemmatimonadaceae bacterium | reverse complement strand
ACCGGCGACCTGGCCTCGCGCTCTGACGATGGTTACGTCACGCTACACGGTCGGCGCTCAGATCTCATTATTTCGGGGGGATATAATATATATCCGCGAGAGATCGAAGAAGTTCTCCTTGAGCAACCCGGCGTAGTCGAAGCGGCGGTCGTTGGCGTCCCCGATGAAACTTTCGGAGAGCGCCCCATCGCCTACGTGGTGGGAAACACTCCGGATTTTGAGGCGCTTGCCAGCGCATGCAAACGCCAGCTTGCCACCTTTAAGGTACCGCGCGCCTTTATTCGTGTCGACGCGCTCCCCAGAAATGCGATGGGCAAGGTGCAAAAGCACCTTCTGCCGCAATGGCAACAGTGATGTCTCCGGCCATTCTTGCCCTGGCTGCGCTTGTCGTAGCGATCGTGCTCTCAATGACGACGCGCATAAACGTGGGCTGGGTTTCTATCGCCTTTGCCTGGGTAATTGGCGTCTACGTAGCGGGACTCGGAGATACGGCAGTAATGCGTGGTTTTCCGGTGACGCTCTTTCTTACACTCGCAGGAGTCACGCTGCTCTTTGCAGTGGCAGACGCCAATGGCTCGCTGGAGTGGCTCGCACTCCGTGCACTCGGTGTTGCCCGCGGCCGTCAATCACTACTTCCGCTGTTATTCTTTGGTATTGCCTGCTTCCTGTCATCGGTAGGGCCCGGAGCGATTTCCACAGTCGCGCTGCTCGTTCCTCTCGCAATAGCAATAGGCGGGCGTGCAGGACAACCGAACGTGCTTTCAGCGCTGATGATTGCCAACGGAGCCAACGCGGGCAACCTCTCGCCGGTGAGTGCCGTTGGACTCATTGCAAACAGCAAAATGGCCGAATCCGGCCTTGTGGGCCATGAAGCCAAAGTGTGGTTTGCAAATTTCTCCGCGCACGTTGCAGTTGGTGTAGTGGCGTGGCTGATTTTCAGGCCCCGCTCACGTACGGTCGGCGCTGCGAACGACGCTGCTGTGATTGCCGTGGCGCCGCTCAAACGCCAACAGCTGCTTACAATCCTTGTTATCGGCTCCTGGGTCCTGAGCGTTCTGCTGTTCAAGGTCAGTCTCGGCCTCTCGGCGTTTGCCGCACTCACCCTTCTCCTCCTTGCAAAAAGCGCGAACGAAATAGCGGTGGTAAAACTGGCGCCCTGGGGTGTGATCATGATGGTGTGCGGCGTCTCAGTGCTTATCGCGCTGCTTGAGGCTACTGGCGGCATGGACCTGTTCACGACCGCGCTGGGTGCACTCGCAACACCCACTTCTGTAAACGGCGTCATTGCACTACTCGCGGGAGCCATTTCTACCTACAGCAGTACAGCGGGAGTGGTTCTCCCTGCCCTTCTGCCTACCGTGCCCGGACTCGTTTCCAGTGTTGGAGGCGGTGACCCGTTGGGCGTTGCGCTCTCGATCAACGTAGGAGCCTCGCTAGTTGACGTGGCCCCATTTTCCACCCTGGGCGCCCTCTGCGTCGCAGCTGTCGCCGAGCCCATTGCAGCGCGCAAGCTGTTTAAACAGCTGCTGATCTGGGCTCTTTCCATGACTGTGGCCGGAGCCATCCTTTCCCAGTTGTTTGCAGGATGGCTCGCACGTCTTTAGTCCTGGCTACTCCAGACCTACCTCCCTCCTACCGGCTGGAGACACGAAGTGCTATCCGCCTGTTCTCCGCGCGTCCCTGGGCCGTTGAGTTATCCGCAACGGGATTGTCCTGACCATAGCCATTGGCAAGCACCCTCACAGGGGATATGCCAAGGACTTCGAGTTCACGCTTGACGGCATCTGCACGTTCCTGTGAAAGCTTGAGGTTACTTTCTGCATCGCCCGTGTTGTCAGTGAAACCGGCGATCTCCAGTGTCAGGCGCGGATAAGCTTTCAGAATTGCCGCAAGGTTCTGCAGTTGCTCGCGTGACTCCGGACGCAGTGCTGCGGCTCCCGACTCAAAACTGACTCTGTCGAGCTTGAACCAGAGGGAGTCTGTTTGCCTCGTCGAGTCATCGAGAAGATCGAGTAGCCCCTGCTCAGTTCCCTCTCGCGGGACACTGATGGCGCCTCCGCCTGGCAGAGTGCGCTGTACCAAGCCGGCCATGCTACTCGCGGCGTTGGACGCCGTTGCGGCGGCGCTCGTGACCGCGGTGTCGAGCATTCCCATCGCCGAGTCGACCATTCGCTCCTCTCCACCACGGGCCAGTAGCCAGATGGCGGCCAGCGCGGCTACTCCAGCCAGTGGCCAGGTCCAACTAAAGCCCTTTTGTGACTCGGCCTTTTGCGTAGCTGCATTCACGTTTTGACGCACTCGCTCATTGAGTGGAGTGGCCAATCCCAGAACACCGCTCAAACCCGGAGGCAGGGCCGATATTACGTTCTCCTTCTGGTCGGCCACTAGACGGGTAAAGGTGCCAACGTCCATCGTCTCGTCTTTTACCTTTTGTCCAAGAACAGCGGCAACCACAGTGCCCAGCACTGAAAGAAGCGACGAAGCTGATCCGCTTCTGAGACCAGCGTACTGTCCTATGGCGTCGGTCACTGTGCGAAGCCGAGCTCCAAATACCGTAGCCAGCAGACTCCCACCCAGATCCGACGATCCCGCACCTGGTCGCGGACTGGCTGCCTCTTCCAGTATCACCTGAGGTTTTGCAAGCAACCCCTCACTTGCCGACGGCGATCTGAGCAGGTCGAATACCTGCGTCATAACGTTGCGGTTGTTGCTGCCACGTACGAGACCGCCGAGTATTGCAGGGATTGCTGCAGTTGCCGCTTTGCTTGTTGCTACTGGCGACTCTCCAAAGGCAGTTGCAGCACGGCCAATCAGTTCGGGTGACAGGCTCTTTGTGATCGAATCGAGAATATTGTCAGACATGCTTCCTCCCGGTTGAACAGCCTCAAGGCTGTTGTCGCCATCGAGCCCGAGATCGAGGGGCCGCGATTCTGCGGCCAAGAAGGACAACGTTGATCAGGCTGGCGAGTGCTCTAACTGATTGTACAACAAACGGTCGCAACTGCAAGCTGAGCAGCTACATGCACCCGCGTACCGCTGAGCTCGTTTCGCTGCCTAACGCCGCGCTGTGCTACTTCCGCGCTCTTCGTCTATGTGCGCCGGATCACACGCGATAGCACTTTCCCCAACCCTTGCTCAACTGATACTCCTGGAGCAGCCTTCGCTCGGTCAGTTAAGCGCGTTCGACCCTCGATTCCCCGGCTGGCGTCACGAAAGAGTGAGTCGCAATCACGGGCTCATCGCGGCTTGCTACCGACCTCAACAGCTTGACGTTGGCGCGAAACTCACTCGGAGTGACGTCGCACCGTACGTAGCCCCGGCGTGCGCTGTGGTATTTCATCCAGGGGTTGCCGCCTAACGCAGCTTCGACGGCCGGAATGGCGTCGCGTCCGTTTCCTCCCGAGCTGATCGACGTACCCACGTATTCCACTGCTACAGAAGGTGAAGAGCTTTCGCGAAAGTTCAGGGGAAGTTCGCTCGCATAGTTGGCGTGCACGTCCCCCGTAATAGCCACAACATTGGGTACCTTCCGCGACGCAATGAACTCCAGGAGGCGCTGACGTGCTACAGGATAGCCGCTCCACGAGTCCATGTTGTAAGACTCAGTCGGGCTCGGATCTACTTCGAACGGCACCATCATTATCTGCTGCGCCAGCACGCTCCAGGTAGCTCCACCCGACGCCAGCCCCTCTTGGAGCCATGACGACTGTGCGTCACCAAGAACAGTCCGATCGCTCTGTGACCATTGCTCGCATATTGGGCGCCGCCCATCTCCACACGACTGATCGCTGCGGTACTGACGCGTGTCCAGAACGTGGAAACGCGCCAGTGAGCCAAACGATAGAGAGCGGAACAGCGACATGTCAGGTCCAACTGGAAGCGTCGACTTCCGGAGCGGCATATGTTCGTAGTACGCCCTGTACGCCGCAGCCCTCTTGAGCCTGAATTCCTCCGCACTTTGATCATCCTGCGGGTTCAGGCCCGCATAGTTGTTGTCAAACTCGTGGTCGTCAAAGGTCACCACCCACGGAAAGGCAGCATGTGACGCCTGCAGATCCTCATCGCGCTTGTACAGCGCGTACCGCGCCCGATACTCCTCCAGCGTTGCCGGTTCATCCGCGCCGTGAGACCTCACGCCTTGCGCGACATTGGATTCGTACACGTAGTCACCGAGGAACGCCACAAAGTCTATGGGCTCCTCAAGGATGTGCCGATGCGCGGCGTAAAAACCCTGTTCATAGTGCTGGCACGATGCGAACACGAACTGCAGACGATCTTTTGTGGTGCCCGCTGTCGGGAAGGTGCGCGTCCTCCCTATCGGAGAGGCCTCCGCCCCGGCGTCAAAACGATACCAGTACCAGCGATCTGGTTCGAGACCATTGACCTCCGCGTGAACCGAGTGCGCAAACTGAGCTTCCGCCACGGCCGTTCCGCGCCGGATAACATTGCGCATACCGTCGTCAGTAGCGATCTCCCAGCGCACGTCTACGTTGCGCGATGCCAGGCTTGCAGAGTCGTCAGGCAGCAACCTGGTCCAGAGTACAAAACCGTCTGATCCGGGATCGCCAGACGCGACACCGAGCTTGAATGGATAGTCGTCCCATCGAGGTCTCAACCAGCACCCAACAGCAGGTAAGCCGGCAATTCCAAGTCCAAGCGCCGAAAGCCTCGACAAAAACGTTCTTCGATCCTGTGTTTCCTTCATTTATCGCCGCTAATCCTCGTTTACGTAGCTTGCCGCACCGGCAACAGCTCCACGGTTGCCTTGCTCCGACTGGCCCAATATGCCTCAAAGGCTTCGCGCGAAGTCTTTGTTGGTGTAAAACCAAAGTCACTTTTGAGCGCGCTATTGGCGAGGACGGGCCGATACCTCAGAAAGGTCACCTGCTCCGGACCCACCCGCGTCACCCTGAACCTTCTAAGGACGCCGAGTGCCCCTCTCAAGAGTGAGGCCGGCACAGGAAAGCAACGGGCACCCGTGATGCGCGCGATTTCGCGCAACGTAAGCGAGCCATCGGCGGCGAGGTTGTAGATCCCGGACCTTCTCTCGAACACTCCCTTGAGAAGGCACGCCACTACGTCTTCGTCCCAGACAAATACAAATCGTGCCTCATCTCCGGCTACCGCCCAGAGCATGGAGCGCTCGAACATTGCAGCCGCTGTGCTGCCCGGAGCAGCTCCCAGTACGACCGCGGGCCTGAAGACGAGTTGCATCAGCTCCGGGTTTGATTTTCGATAGCGCGCCAGCAGTTCCTCCACGAGACGCTTGTGACGCGCATACGGCAATTCGTCGTTGCCCCTCAGCGGGCAGCCTTCGTGAATCAGATTCGGATTGTCTGCATGGAAGCCGTAGGCTGCACCGCTGCTCGCTATGACAAGTTGTTGCACCCCAGTCTCGATGCAGGAATTGAGCACGTTGTGGGTGCCGTCCACATCAATGGCGTAGTGCATGTTCCTGGTCATTCCGCGGAACGGAGTGACGATGCAGGCGAGATCGATTACCGTGTCGATCCCATGCTCCCTGAGAACTTCGGCGAGCCTCGCGGAGCGTACGTCGAGCTCCTCGAACGTCACATGTGGTGCCTCGAGCCTCGCCGGTAGGGGTGAAACGTCGAGGGCCAACACGCGCTCGATCGTTCCCCGCTCTCTCGACAGTGCCTTCATCACGAGACCACCCAGGTAGCCACTGGCCCCGATGACTGCCAGCGCCCTGGCCGGCGTTGTGGATCGCTCCGCGGCTGCCGTCATGGCCGAGATAGTAGCCCCGTTTCTGCAAGTCTGCGAGGTTCCCCGCTTGCTAACATCGGGTCCCGCGGCAAAGCTAAACGAACCTCATGGAGGCGGCATGAATCCCACAAACGTCGCAGATCCGCAGTACTACCATAAGGTCGTCGATTGCCAGTGGGCCTGTCCGGCACACACGAATGTGCCGGAATACATAAGACTCATTGCGCAAGGCCGTTACACAGAGTCGTACTACCTCAATCGCGTCTCCAATGTCTTTCCAGGGATTCTTGGCAGAACCTGCGACAGACCGTGCGAACCGGCATGCAGGCGCGGACGAGTCGACGGAAAGCCCGTCGCAATCTGCCGGCTCAAGCGCGTCGCGGCAGATCTGCGCGAGAACGGCTCGGAGTTCCTCCCATCGATACCAAAAGAGAAAAACGGCAAACGCATAGCCTTGATTGGCGCGGGGCCGGTATCGCTCACTGTCTGTAACGACCTCATGCCCCTGGGCTATGAGTGCGTGATATTCGAAAAGCTCGACCGCGCAGGCGGCCTGATGCGCGTAAATATCCCCTCATTCAGACTGCCCGCCGAAGTCCTCGACGAAGAAGTCGACACCATCCTCAACATGGGAGTCGAGATCCGCTATAACTCGCCCATAACGAGTATGCAGGAATTGCTCGACCAGGGCTTTGACGCGGTCTTTGTGGGCAGCGGAGCACCAAAAGGAAAAGACCTGCAGATACCAGGACGCAACGATTCGTCCAGCATCCACCTGGGCATTGAGTGGCTCGCCAGCGTCCACTTTGGACACGTCGAGTCGATTGAACCACGCGTCCTCATCATCGGCGTTGGCAACACTGCAATGGATTGTTGCCGTACCTCCAAGCGACTCGGCGGCAAGGACGTGAGTGTTATCGCACGGAGATCTCGGCCTCACTTCAAGGCCTCACCCTGGGAACTGGAAGACGCAGAGGAAGAAGGCGTTCACATAGTCGAGAACCATTCTCCCAAACGCTTCGTGTATGAGAATGGAAAGCTCGCAGGAATGGAGTTCGAAAAGCTGGAGTGGAGTGAGGAGGGTGGGCGCGCAAAGAGCCGCGTGGTCGAGACCACCGTCATTCCATGCGACGCTGTAATCCTTGCCATTGGTCAGGACAACGCCTTTCCATGGATAGAACGCGACATTGGAATCGAGTTCGATGACAGGGGAATGCCAGCGGTGGACAAGGGGACGATGTCGAGCACGCTACCCGGCGTCTTTTTTGGGGGCGATGCGGCTTGGGGTCCGCAGAACATCATATGGGCCGTGGAGCACGGTCACCAGGCAGCAATCTCCATCCACAATCACTGCCAGGGCGTTGCACTGACGGACCGTCCGCAAGCCGGCATGAATCTGGTCAGCGCCAAAGTGGGAATGCATTCGTGGGGTTACAGCAACGACTACAACCCCGCTCCGCGATCACGCATGACGCATGCGCAACTCACCGAGAGGTTTTCGGCGCTTGGCCTGGAAGTGGAACTGGGGTTCAGCGCTGAGCAGACGGCTACCGAGGTCGAGCGCTGCCTCAATTGTGACATTCAGACGCACTTCACGGACTCACTTTGCATCGAGTGCGACGCATGCGTCGACGTCTGTCCGGTGAACTGCCTTACCATCACTCCCGACGGCGAGGAGAGCGAGCTGCGCCAGCGCCTCTCGGCGCCGGCACAGAATCCGTCCCAGGCCCTCTTTGTTTCGCCCCCACTGCCTCAAACACGCAGAGTGATGGTAAAGGACGAAGACATCTGCCTGCATTGCGGACTTTGCGCCGAGCGTTGCCCGACTGCAGCGTGGGACATGCGGCAGTTTGAGCTGCTTACACCCTACGCTGGGAAGCCCGCTGCAAGCTGGTTGCCAGTAGTAACGTCCTGAACTGACTACCTCATGGCCAGCGTCAACGATTTTGCCTTCAAGATCGGCACTGTAAACGGCACTGGTTCGGCCAGTGCTAATTCCCTGCTGATGCAGGCGATCTTTCGTATGGGCATTCCTGTTTCGGGAAAGAACATCTTTCCCTCCAACATTCAGGGGCTCCCCACCTGGTATGAAATCAGGGTGAGTCATCAGGGCTACACCGCACGGCCCGCTGAACTCGACTTGATGGTGGCCCTCAACCCCGAGACGTACTCGCGCGACGTCGCCAGCGTTTGCCCGGGTGGCTATCTCGTCTATGACTCTTCGTGGCCGCTCGACGCACGCCTGGTACGAGATGATATAACGATTCTTGGCGTTCCCTTTGGACGAATGTGCGTAGAAACGTTCCAGGGTGACAGACAGAGAACGCTGCTGAGAAACATTGTCTATGTCGGTACGCTTGCCGCTCTACTTCGTATCGATCTGGATGTGATCGCCGAGTTGCTGCAGGAGACCTTTGCGCGCAAAAAGCACCTCCTGGACGCCAACCACAAGGCAATAAGGCTCGGCTACGACTTTGCCACTGAAAACTTTAAGGGACCTTTGCCGTTTTTTCTGGAACGGATGGATGAGACGAAAGACAAGGTCCTCCTCGATGGCAACACCGCCTCGGCGCTTGGCTGTGTTTACGCCGGAGCAACTGTTGGAGCGTGGTATCCAATAACACCCGCCACGTCACTGATGGAGGCCTTCAAATCCTTCTGCAACAAGTACCGCATCGATGCCGAAGGTCGAAAGCGTTTCTGTATCATCCAGGCCGAAGATGAGCTCGCGGCCGCCGGCATGGTGATAGGAGCCTCGTGGGCTGGCGCACGCGCCTTTACGTCGACTGCGGGCCCCGGTATCTCGCTGATGCAGGAGTTCATTGGCCTGGCGTACTACGCAGACGTTCCCGCGGTCTTTTTTGACGTACAACGCACCGGGCCTTCAACGGGAATGCCCACGCGTACGCAGCAGGGAGACCTCTTTTCACTGGCGTATGCTTCGCATGGTGACACCAAGCACATCGTGCTCTTTCCTTCGAGCCCGGACGAGTGCTTCTCAATGGCCGTGCAGGCATTTGATCTAGCCGAACGCTTTCAGACTCCCGTTTTTGTGGCGTCGGACCTCGACATCGGCATGAACGACTGGATGGTACCACGACTCAGGTGGGACGACTCCTACCGGCCCGATCGTGGCAAAATCCTTACCGCTGAGGAGCTCGAGGGTCTCAAGCGCTTCTCGCGCTATCTGGACACCGACGGCGACGGCATTGCCGCACGAACTCTGCCGGGAGTACATCCCAAGGGAGCCTATTTTATTCGTGGATCGGGTCACGACAAGCACGGAGCCTACACAGAAAATGCTGCAGAGTACCGCGAGGTGGTGGACCGGCTCGCGCGAAAGCTTGCAACTGCGGCAAACGCTGTTCCCGCGCCCGAGATTCGCGCTTCGAGCAACGGGAAGGGACCAGCGCAGGTAGGCATCGTTTCGCTGGGTGGCTGCCACGCCGCGGTTCGCGAAGCGGTCGATATGCTGCGTAGCAGCGGACTCTCCTGTGACTACATGCGCATTCGCGGCTTTCCCTTTGCGGATTCCGTTAACCAGTTCCTCCGTTCGCACGAAAGGATCATTGTGGTGGAACAGAACCGCGACGGCCAACTGCGTTCGCTGCTCGCGCTCGAAACAGGGATCGCGCGGGAAAGCATGAATTCGATTCTGGACTACGGTGGACTTCCATTGACCGCCCAGGTTGTGATCGACGGAGTAACCAAACAGCTCGAAGGAGTGACCGTATGACATCGATCACCAAGCCACCGGTCAGGCACCCTTCACTAAAAGAGAATAGCCTCGGCCTTACCAAGCGAGACTACGAAGGTGCAATGTCTACCCTTTGCGCCGGGTGCGGCCACGACTCGGTCACCGCGGCGCTCGTTCAGGCGTATTTTGAGCTCGACGTGCCGCCGCATCGAGTGGCCAAGCTCAGTGGTATCGGTTGCTCGTCCAAGACCACTGCCTACCTCCTGAAGCAGTCGCATGGCTTTAACTCAGTACACGGGCGCATGCCCTCGATTGCTGCCGGCGCCAACGCCGCCAATTCATCACTCAGCTACATAGGAATCAGCGGCGACGGTGACTCGCTCTCGATCGGACTGGGCCAGCTCTGCCACGCCATAAGGCGCAACGTGCGGATGCTCTATGTACTGGAGAACAACGGAGTCTACGGACTCACCAAAGGCCAGTTCTCGGCGTCGGCCGACATAGGTTCGACAATGAAAGGGGGCGAGCCTAACGTGCAGCCACCCATAGATCCTGTGCTGCTAGCGCTCACACTCGGCGCTTCTTTTGTTGCCAGAAGCTTCTCCGGTGACAAGACACAACTCGTGCCCCTCCTCAAGGCGGGGCTGACCCACAAAGGATTCGGCCTGATCGACGTCATCTCGCCCTGCGTGAGCTTTAACGACCACGAAGGTTCAACCAAGAGCTACAAGTTTACGCGCGAGCATGAACACGAAATCGCACCGGTGGACTTTGTCCCCCTGCGCTCCGAGATTCGCGCCACTTCCTCAGCCCAGGAGGCGGTCTCTGTCACCATGCACGACGGCAGCATTGTTCGACTGCGCTCAGTAGACAATACGTACGATCCGCGCGACCGCGACGCCGCGTATGCCTACGTGCGTGAAGCTCAGGAACGCGGCGAAGTTGCGACTGGTCTGGTCTACATCAACGAGGACACAAATGACATGCATGTCCTCAACAAAACCGTTGCAACTCCACTCGCCGAACTCCCCTTTGCAGACCTCTGTCCTGGCACAAAGGCGCTGGATGCTCTGATGGATGAACTGAGGTAAGCGCGGAAAACTTCGCTACCCAACAACGTCGGTGTCGCCCTGTCCGGTAATGCGCCTGCTCAGGTGCGACCACGACATGCCCACCGCCAGAACAACAGCAACTGCAATCAATACAACTCGCGTCATCCCCTTTGCGCTCGACGCACGCACGACGTTGTAGTCGATCAGGAGCCAGATCACGCCTGCGCACACCGCAGTAACGAGCACCGCGCCAAGCGGCCCAATGGATCTGCGCGCCGCTTGTAGGAACACCACCCATGCCACCAGCAACACGACCCCTGCTAGAAACTTGAGGGCGGAAAATCCCGCTCCTGCAATGAGCGGCGCCAGAGCCCAATGGTAGTACGAATAGCCCTCGGCGTTGTAGGTGCAGAACACAAGCACCAGAGCCGCGATCAGTCTAAGAAGAAAGGAGCTCCAGGAGAAAGATTCAGACATTGATGGTCAGGTGGGAAGTTGCCCGAAGGTACGTTAGACAGCGTGTGGCAGGAACCGCGGCTGCTGCCTGGCTTTTGTGGCCTGTTCAAAAGCATACGCTAGCCTGATCAGTTTGCCTTCACTCCATGTCACTCCCATAAACGAGATCCCAACAGGCAGGCCAAATATGCTGCCGGCAGGAACAGTAATAGCAGGATAGCCGGAGACTGCACTCAGGGTTGAGCTGCCCCCGCCAAAGTGATCTCCATTTATGAGATCTGTGACCCAGGCCGGGCCTCCAGTCGGTGCCACGATAGCATCAAGGCGACTCGCCCTCATCACGCGGTCCAGACCCTGATCGCGCGATAGCCGACGACAATCGGCAAGCGCCTTTGTATAGGCTGCATCCGAAAGCGGTCCTTTGGCCTCGGCCTCAATAAACGTCTCCTGGCCAAAGTACGGCATCTCTCTATCCTTGTTCTCCTCGTTGAACTGGATGATTTCGGCAAGAGTCTTGTAGGGTGCTCTAGGCCCGAGAGTCGCCAGGTAGGCATTGAGCCCAGCCTTGAGCTCGTAAAGCAGGACCTCGAACTCCGGCCTGCCGAGCTGTCTTGCGGTCGGAACCTCAACGGGATCGATCAGTTCGGCCCCGCCTGCGCGCAGCGCGGCCAGAGCCTCCTCCATGACCTTGTCCACCTGCGGTCCCGCGTTGAACGAGGCGCGCAAGACGCCTATCCGTGCGCCACGCAGACCATCGGCATCACAGTGGACCGAATAGTCCTGTTCCACATGACCCGCCGATGCCGCAGTCGCGGAGTCTCGTTCGTCGGAACCCGCCATGGCCGACAAAAGGATTGCTGCATCACGCACAGTTCTGCACATGGGTCCCGCCGTGTCCTGCGTCGCCGAGATCGGAATGATCCCCGAACGGCTCAGCAACCCCACCGTTGGCTTAATCCCCACAAGCCCGTTGGCATTGGATGGACATACAATCGAGCCATCCGTCTCTGTTCCAACTCCCACTGTCGCGAGATTCGCCGAAATTGCAGCGCCTGTGCCTGAACTCGAGCCACAGGCGTTGCGGTCCAACGCATAAGGATTTCGAGTGAGCCCCCCACGCCCACTCCATCCGCTGGTCGAACGCGATGACCTGATGTTTGCCCACTCGGACAGGTTGGTCTTGCCGAGGATGATGGCCCCCGCCTCGCGCAGCTTTGCAACGATCCCGGCGTCGTGCGGGGCGATCGAATCGGCCAGTGCGAGACTACCGGCCGAAGTCTTCATGAGATCCTGAGTATCGATGTTGTCCTTGATCAAAACAGGGATCCCGTGCATCGGGCCACGCAACCTTCCGTCGCGCCGCTCGGCGTCGAGGGAATCGGCAATTTCCAGGGCAGCAGGATTCGTCTCGATCACGCTGTTGATCGTTGGACCACCGCGATCTACTTCGGTAATGCGACGCAGGTAGAGTTCAGTCAGGCGCCGCGAAGTGTACTTCCCGCCCGCCAGGCCTTCCTGGAGAGATGAAATAGTCACTTCGTCGAGCTCAAAGGGGCTCACCGTCGCCGAGTCTCGCAGCGCCGCCACTCCACTACTTTCGCCTACACCTCTGTCGCCACAGGCAATCAGAGGCATCGTCGTGAACGCGGCGCCGGCGGCGATTCCGGTGCGTACGAACGCCCGGCGGTCCATGCCGGCGTGATTATCGTGATCCCTGTTTTCTTCAGTTGCGCTCATCTGGCAGCTCCGGTCAGGCATAGTGCTCACTCCGCGACTCTTCCGACCGAACAAGGGTCGGCCGACTTTGAGGAGTGCCGTAGCCTAGACCCGAGAGCGCGACTGCGAAAGATCCCGGGTGGTCCCAGCCCGGACTACCAGCTGGGATTCTGTTGGAGCAACGCCACCAGATCGTCGGTGGTGACAGGGCGTGAGAAGTAGAAGCCTTGCCCGTACGTGCAGCCCATTTCGCGAAGCAGCTCCAGTTGCGCCAGCGTGCTGACACCTTCGGCAACAGTTTCGAGGCCGATCCCCCCTGCAAGCGAGACGAGGCTCTTGACCACGTGCCGGGAGCGTGCTTCCTGTTCGATCGTGCGCACGAAGGAGCGATCGATCTTGATGGCATCTACAGGGAGGCGCTGGAGGTAGCTCAGGGATGAGTACCCGGTCCCAAAGTCGTCGATGTGTATATGGACGCCCAGCTTTTTGAGTTCAGCAACCGTGTCCATAGCCGTGGCCTGCTGGGTAAAGATGACGCTCTCGGTTATTTCGAGGTTGAGACGCGAGGGCTTTAGCCCGGAGAGCCTCAGCGCGTTGGACACAACCTTCACCAGGTCCGCCTGAGCAAACTCCTTGGTGGAGAGATTCACAGCCAGCGTAAAATCGTTAGGGATCGCGCCCTGACGTTCGAGTTCCGCCACGTCGTTGATTGCGTTCTGCAGCACCCAGCGGCCGATCTGCACTATGAGTCCAGTCTCTTCGGCAACAGGGATGAAGTTGTTAGGCGGAATCAAACCGCGTTCACGGTGTTTCCATCTCACCAGCGCTTCGACCCCAACAACGCGCCCTGAGTGCATGGACATGAGGGGCTGGTAGTGGAGCATGAACTCCTCCCGTTCCACGGCTCTGCGCAGGTCGCTCTCGGTCTGTAGTCTTGAAAGGGCCTGTGCATGCTGTCCGCGATCGTAGAGTTCAAAGCGTGCCCTGCCTTGATGCTTGGCGCGGTACATTGCCATGTCTGCGCTGCGCAGCAGGTACTCCGGCTGTTCGTTTGCGGAGGATGAGAGCACCACACCAATGCTGGCAGTTGCCGTCCAGTCATAGCCGCTGATGACCATTGGGGCCTGAATCGCCTGCTGAACCCGCTCGGCGACTACGGCCGGCTCGCTTGGGTCCGCGACGTGTTCGAGAAGAATGGCGAATTCGTCCCCACCCAGCCGCGCCACGATGTCTCCAGCTCTTACCGAGCTTTCGATCCTGCGCGCCACCTGTACGAGCACCTCGTCGCCGACGTGGTGTCCCATGCTGTCGTTCACCAGCTTGAAATCATCGAGGTCGAGAAAGAGTACCGCAAAGATGCCTTCTACACCGCGGCGTGCGCGCAGCGAGGCGTCGCCCAAACGCTTGAGAAACACCGCGCGGTTAGGTAACCCGGTGAGCGGATCGTGTTGTGAATCGTGACGCAGTCGCTGTTCGCGTGCATCGCGTTCGGAAACGGTAAGTCTGAGCTGCAGCTCGGTGCTCCCCAACTCTGCAATGTCTCGGAGCAACATCAACTCTTCTGCATCCCACGAGCGGTCCGTGCTGGACACAACTATCAACGCGCCCATGATCGTGCCATCGGGCCGCGTCATGGTGGCGATGACGAGACTCTTTACTTCGAGTTCGGCGAGTATCGCGCGACCACGTTCGTCGAGAATGGGACTGTTGGCGTCGCCCATTGTCAGCATTCCGCCGTGCTCAATTGCTGATGCGAGCAGTCCGCTACGCACTATGACGCCTGAGTCGTGCGCCATCCATGTGGGACTCAGAGTTCCTGCGTGGAAGGTTCTGCGATCGCTTCCCAGGAGTGCTACTACTGCGCCCTCGGTACCGACGCGCGCTACTGCAACGCGCGCGAGACGCTCCATCGACGCGGCGAGGGTTCCACTGAGAACGGATGAGTCGGCGGCTGCGGCCGAGTGAGCGGAGAGCGGAATCTCCGGCGAAAGCGTGGATGACATGCTACTTCAGAGACGCACCGCAACCTTGGTCTGTCACCTTGGTTCCCTCGCGCAAGTGAGGTCTGAGACGCAGAATTACGGTCTCACATTCACTTCCATGCGGGAAACTTACATGAGAACGTACTTAGATTGGCGCCGCCTAACAATTGCGTCAGTGTTCCTGTTGCTGAGCCTTTGGGTAAACGTTGGAGCTGCTGAGCTCGCTGCGCAGAATCCGCAGGGCACACGCAAGCTCAAGGTCTACATTTCGGTGGACATGGAAGGCATTGCCGGCGTCGTGGCGTCTTCACAGACCGGCAGTTCAGGCTCAAACTACGAATGGGCGCGGCGGCAAATGTTAGGAGAAGCCAATGCAGCGATCGAGGGGGCTTTTCTGGCGGGAGCGACCGAGGTACTCGTAAATGACTCTCACGGCTCCCAGGTGAACCTCAGAGCCGACGAGTTGGATCGTCGTGCCACACTCATAACGGGCCAGCCCAAGCCTTTGGGAATGGCCCAGGGAGTGGACTCCACCTTTGACGCTGCCGTCTATATCGGCTACCACGCCGCGGGTTCGAGCGCCGACGCCGTCCACGGCCACACCTTTTCCGGGGCCCTAAAGACGGTAAAGCTCAACGGCACCGAAGTAGGAGAATACGGTCTCAACGCGATGGTCGCCGGCCATTTTGGCGTCCCCGTGGTCTTTATGTCGGGCGACAAAGCGGCCGTGGAGATGGCGCAAGCCTTTATTCCTGGTCTCGACGTGCTATCCGTTAAAGAAGGAATCGGCAACTACGCCGCGCGTACGATGCACCCCCTCGAAGCGCGCGAAAAGACAACCCAGGGAGTGCGTGCAGCACTCGTTAAGCGCATTGCCCGCCAGCCCGTCCAACTCTCAAAGCCGATTACGCTCGAAATCGAACTCGCAAATCTCGCCTACGCAGACGCCGCGGCACTTGTTCCCGGAGTCGTGCGAACGAGCGGCCGAGTGGTGCGTTACAGCAGCAACGACGCCCTGACGGTATACAAGGTAGCGCGCGTCATCATGGCACTTTCGCGGGATTAACATGAGCTGGGATGTTATCGTCGTCGGCGCGGGAGCCATGGGGAGCGCGACCGCCTGGGAGCTTTCCAAAAGAGGAAAACGTGTCCTGCTCTTAGAGCAGTTCGAGCCCGCGCACGAGCGAGGCTCGTCCCATGGACTCACCCGTATCATTCGGCTCGCCTACTTCGAACACCCCTCCTACGTCCCGCTACTCAAACGCGCCTTTGAACTCTGGCGCGAACTGGAGCACGAGTCCGGACGCCAGCTGCTTCATGTGGTTGGCTCAATAGACGCCGGTCATATCTCCTCGCGTACCGTCAGCGGATCGCTCAACTCCTGCCAGGTGCATGGCCTGAAGCACGAGCTGCTGGATTCCGCAGAACTGACGCGTCGCTTTCCGGGCTACCAGTTGCCCCCTGACTGCGTCGCCGTCCTCCAGCCCGATGGAGGTTTCCTTGTTCCAGAGGCCTGCATCCAATCCTTTGTAGAGCTGGCCAATAACAGGGGAGCAACGACGATCACCGGCACCCGTGTTACGGATATCAAAACGACGTCGGGCGGAGGAGTAAAAGTCCGCGCAGGCGGCACCGTTTATGAAGCGGACCAGCTGGTTGTAGCCGCGGGAGCCTGGGTGGGTAAGCTCATCCCGCCACTGGCTCCGCTCCTCGTTCCAGAACGACAGGTGCTCGCATGGTTCGAGATCCAGGATCGGGACCTGTTTGCCCCACAGCGTTTCCCGGTCTTCAACCTCGACCAGCCCAGCGGGCACTGGTATGGCTTTCCAGAGTTTGGTGTTCCTGGCTTCAAGTTCGGCTGCTACCACCACTTTAACGAAGTGGTCGACCCCGACTCCGATGAGTGGCGCTCCGTCAACGAGCGAGACATCGAGCTGTTGCGCGAGGGTGTAAGCGCGTTCTTTCCGGCAGCTAACGGCAAGGTCCTTTCAAGCACAACCTGCCTCTTCACCAATACTTCCGACGAGCACTTTCTCATCGACCGTATCGCCGACTCCCCGCAGATCATCCTTGCCTCGCCGTGCTCGGGCCACGGCTTCAAGTTCGCTTCTGTGGTGGGTGAGATTGTGGCCGAACTGGCCACCTCGGGCGCGACGAGACATGACATCTCCATGCACCGGATGAGGGGCTGAGGCGTTCGAGGGCGGCTGACCTACAGTACCTCGCTCGGCTCCTCTTCCTTGAGCAGGTCCTCGGGCAACGTCTCAGGATTCTCGAGTACGCGCGTCATCTCGTCGGCAGATATTGGCCGGCCAAAGAGGAAACCCTGCCCATAGTCGCAACCCAGAGCCTTGAGACGGTCGTGCTGACCCTCCAACTCAACGCCCTCCGCAATTGTGCGCAACGTCAACAGATCACCTAACGCGATGATCGTCCGCGCGAGCGCGTCCTCGTTTGGACCACGGGTGAGACCGTGTGTGAACGACCTGTCAATCTTGAGGATGTCGACCGGGAACTGTTGCAGGTACGACAACGACGAATAGCCAGTGCCAAAGTCGTCAATGGCGAGCCGCACACCGAGATCCTTGAGCGTGCGGAGACGTTCGAGCGTGATCTCACTCTGGTGCATGATCACGCTTTCGGTGATCTCCAGAATTAGACATGATGCCGGAAGGCCGCTCTGATCCAGAGCATACCGTACGTCGCGCTGGAGGTCAGGCGACAACAGCTGCTTTGCTGAAAGGTTGACCGTAACCGAAAGCTGCTTTGAGGTATTGCGCTTGCGATTCCATTTGGCTGCGTGTCGGCATGCCTCCATCAGCACCTGACGGCCTATCGGCATGATCATTCCTGTCTCTTCCGCTACAGGAATGAACTCTGCGGGCTGAATCGTACCCTTGAGGGGGTGCCGCCAGCGTGCCAGTGCTTCCATACCGGTGACCTCACGGGTCTCCAGGTCAACGATCGGCTGGTAGGCAACCCAGAATTCCTTCTGCTCAACTGCGCGTCGCAGATCCGTCTCCAGCATAACGCGATCCACAAGTGCCGTGTGCATCGATGGGTCAAAGAACAGATATGCTCCCCGTGACGACGCCTTTGCCGCGTACATTGCCACGTCAGCGTTCCTCAAGAGCTCGTCCACGTTCTCGGCTTCGTGCGCGCGCGCTATGCCTATGCTCGACGTAACACGCACAGTGTTGCCTGAATCGAGCTCGATGGGGGTACGCAGCGCTGCGGCAATGCGGTCTGCAACAACAGACGCGTCAGCCTCACAGCGCACGTGCTCGAGGATGACTGCAAACTCGTCTCCTCCAAGGCGCGAAACCATGTCGCAGCCGCGAGTAGCATTGAGAAGCCTCGCTGCAACAACCTTGAGCAGGCTGTCACCCGCTGCGTGTCCAAGCGTGTCGTTGACATGCTTGAAGTTGTCCAGATCCAAAAAGAGCACAGCGATTTCGGAACGATCGCGCTGCCCACGGCTCAGTGCCTTTTCGACGTGATCTCTAAAGCGTGCGCGGTTTGCCAGACCAGTCAGAGCGTCAAAGTACGCCTGATGCTTGAGCGTCGCTTCGAGGTTCTTGCGTGTCGTGACGTCTTCGACGAGCCCAATCAGCCTCACATCCCGCGCCCCTTCTGCGCGTGAAATCGTAAGATTGCCCCAGACCGCAGTTCCGTTGCGGCGAACGAAACGGAGTTCTCCATTCCCGCTTTGGGCATTGTTGCTTCCGATTTCCCTTATTAGCGTTTCGGCGTTTTCCACGTCCTCCGCGGGCGAGAAGTCGTGAACACGGCGCCCGATTATGTGCATGTTCGAAACGCCAAGTATGTTGCCGAGCGCTCCGTTAGCCTCGAGAATCACTCCGCTTTCGTTCATCAGAGCAACACCAACGGCGGAGTGCTCAAAAACCGCCCGGAACCGCGCCTCAAAGTTGCGTCGCAGCGCTACTGCCTGACGCAGTGTGCGCTCGTTCCAGGCCGTCGCATACGCTGCCACAATACCGGCAGATAACAAAAGAAGCGACTTTGCCGCTTCATCAAGAATCGAAGTTCCGTTGTGGGAAACGGAGATCGTCGGATCGGAGAGAAGTTCGAGCCGACCCGATTGCACCAGAAACCAGCCAATGGCAGCGTACTGAACCGCTGCTGTTACCGCGCTGACTATTGC
>CAZYTS010000056.1:12759-18820 GCA_964649855.1 uncultured Gemmatimonadaceae bacterium | reverse complement strand
GAGCCATCTCGGCGCCTGTCCTGGGGTGCGCGTGCACGTCAACGATGCCAGGTATGATCGTTTTACCCGTCACATCGATAATTCTGGCGTTGGCTGGAGCACTTATGCTCGCACCAACCTGGGCGATGCGATTGTTGGTTACTAGAATGTCGCCGCGTTCTATAACTTCGTCGCCGCGCATGGTGACGATGCGGGCACCACGCAAAACCATAGAACCTTGAGGTATGGACCTTGGTACGCTCAGGGTAACGATCGAGTGGGTCGTTCCCCAGCGCGCCGGCTCCGCGTACCTCATCACCGAATCGAGCGGAGCACGATAGTAGTGATTAGCAAAGCTCCACGTGACTGTGCGGCCGTTGTCTGCCCAACCCATGTAGTTGGCGCCTTCACTCGTTAGGCGCCTGAGTGGTACCGATGGCGAAGCAAAGTTCACGACAAGTCCTTCGCTGCCAGCGTCTGTCAGAGGAAAGACGTAGAGGTCGTCGCGATCGAGCACCAGCGCGCTATTGCCGTCGGGCGATAGAGCAATATCAAATGGACCCTGGCTTGTCGTAATGCGGGCATGCGTTCGCTTGTCACTTCCGTCCATCCTGACGGAGACCAATGCTCTCGACTGCGTAGCATTAAAGCCTGGCGTTGCATTTGGAAGGTTCTCAACGAAGTAGGCACGCTGTGGTCCGTTGGCCGCAGGGGTAATTCCGGCCGCTGGACTGCTGCTGGGCCCTATTCGAGCGATCTCGCCGCCGTTCGCGCCAACTGAACGCAGCTCACCCAGCGACGGCACGTGTGAATTGCCAAGCGCGGACTGGCGCGTTGCCCACGAGTAGACGATCCGATCGCCCTCGGGGGTCCAGACAGGAGACGTTGTCCAACCGTTGTCAGTTGTAAGTCGCACTGGTTGCCCGCTTCCATCGGCGCGTACCTTCCAGAGAGCTCCACCCGCTGAATCGGACCAGGTTGCGTAGGCAATCCAGTTTCCGTCGGGCGAAAACGCCGGGAAGTACTCCCTGACCGAGGTCCGTGTTACCCGACGCGGTGCGCCGATAGATGTGCCGTTGCGATCAGCTGTCCAGAGTTTGCCAACCGCCGAGAACGTCAGGCGACGTCCATCTGGAGATTCGTGGACGGAGATGAGCTGCGTCACCGGCACTGGCCCGTCTTCGATCTTGAGTGGCACGGAATGGTGCTGACCCATCCCCAGCTCTACGTCCGCAGAGAAGGGAATTACGCTCACCTGCCGCGACCCGAGCTCGACACGCTTTATTTTGCCGGCGCCATAGAACACAACGGCGCGCGAGTCGGGGGTAAAAGCGTATCCCGGAAATACGTCGTTAGGCGCATACCCTTCCGAATCGTCACGCTGCGTCTCGGGGGCCAGCCAGGAATCCTCGTGCGACTGAAGGTCGCGGATCCTGAGTGCAGTCTTTGTTCCTGCTCTGGTTGCGTAGACCAGCCACTTGCCGTCAGGCGATGTGATGGGCCGAATGGCGCCGCCAGGAGCACTGGTGATCGTCCGCTCGGTGCCACGCTCCCGGTCAAACGCCACAATCTGATAAGCGCCGAGGGTGGCACCGGCATAGCCGCCCCCGTGTGAGCCAAAGTAGAGCGTTCCACCATCAGGTGAAAAAGCCGCGCCGGTATTGGTGGACTTTCGTGTCGTACTCGCGGGAAAGATCTGCATACCATTGCCACCGTTCACGTGGTACATCCAAAGGGGAACGTTGGTGAGATAGTTCTCTCCGCTAGGGTAGGGACCAAACCGCCTGACAACGATGTACTGGCCGTCAGGGCTCCACGCTGGCGACGAGAGCGCATTGTCCACCTCCTTGGTGACCTTGTGCGCGCCACTTCCATCAGTGTTTACCAGCCAGATGTTGTCGCCACCGTCTCGATCGGAAATGAACGCGATCTTTCTCCCATCCGGTGACCATCGTGGCATTGCGTCCCACGCCATCCCGCTCGTTAGGCGGCGAGCCTTGCCGCCGCTGATCGGTATCGTGTAGAGGTCGCCCAGAAGGTCAAAGACCACATTCTGACCGTCTGGCGAGACATCAAGTGATATCCACGTCCCTTCGTCCGTGCTAAAGCGCAGCGTCCGAACTGGTTTGATCGGAAGCGCAGTGGCAGTATCTGACGGCACAGGTGTGCTCTGTTGTGCTTTGGCAGGGCTAACCACTACGGCGAGCAAGAAGCAAAAAACAAGCGACGCGGCTTTGCTGTTCGAGGTCCAGGCCATCTGACTCAAGGGTAGGGAGAGAAGGGAAACATGGATATCAATCTGATACGCAGCCACGTACGTCGGTGCTGTGTCGACAGCACCGTCGCGATCGCGAGTGAGCACGAGCTCTCTCTTCAAATAGCGCGCTTGTAGTGTTGTCCGGCTGGTTCCCGGTGACGTGGGGCGGATCGGCGTCGCGAGACTCGCTTCTCATAGCCGATCCGCCGGGACTGTGCGCATCGCCCGGAGCAACACGGTGACAGGCGTCGGCTTCTTTCTGCGCAAGGATAAACGGACTCCTACTGCGGCAGCCGACGCCCAGCCTCTCCACCATTCCCTCAGCCCCAGATCTCATGCGCGGAAAAATTCTCGTCTACAACGGTAGCGATGGATCCGGTGTCATCGCGGCCAATGGACAGCAATATCCCTTCGGAATCACCGCCTGGAAGGGTGATACAGCGCCTGCTGTCGGCAAGACGGTGGAGGTCGTGGTAAACGACGGCTCGGTCAACGCGGTGATGCTTGTGCGGGACGACGTATTGCTAGCAGAAAAAGCCGCTGAATTGCGCGGCAAGCTTGGTGGAATCGTGGGGAGCCTCGGCGCAGCCGCGAGTGCCGGCACAACAGGGGCTGCAGCCGCTTCTCCTCAGATTTCCAGCGAGACGGCAAGTGCGCTGGGTGCGTCGATTGTCAGCCGGTATGGAAAGGTGTTGCTTATAGCTTTTGCGCTTTGGGTACTCGGCACAACGATGTTCAACTTTATCGCCATGTCGATGTTCGGCGCCTCACAGGGGGCACCACTCTTTGACATTGCAAAGCTCATGAGTGCGATGGGTGCGAGCAGCAACCTCAAGGGCCTCTTGATCGTTTCGTATCTGGGCGGTATTGCGCCAGCTGTCTGGAAGGATCGCCGTGCATGGCTGGGCCTCCTTCTGCCCGCAGCCGTGCTGCTGTTCTCCTTTATCAGCGTTGCCAGCAAGCTGGATGGACTGGGCGGCGGTCCTCTCGGAGACGCTTCCGATCTTTTCAGCTTTGGTCTGGGCTTCTACCTTTCGGTTGGTTCGGCGATTGTTCTGGCGTTCGGCGGCTTTAAGCGCTTTGCCGGCAGGTAGCAAAAATGCAAGTACGGCATCGGTGTTCTGATGCCGTACTTGCGCCTCTACCCGCACCACCTCACCCCTTAAGGATCGCTTCGCCTAACGCGGGTCCATAGCGAATGAGCCACCCGCTGTCTGTAGAACGACAGCCGCAGAGAGCCCACGACATACCCGTGGCCGGCTCGTGCCAGCAGAGCACTCCAGAGGAACCGAGTTTTCCAAAAGAGTGAGGGGTCGCAGCAAGTGGGGTCCAGTGCGGCTTTTTTGTCCCCTTGAGCTCGACTCCGAGTCCCCACGAAGCATCGTCCCAACTCAGAATCCTGGAGGGCCCAAAGCCCAGAAAGGGAACTGACTGAGTGAAACCGCCGGCCAGACCGTTGCTCTGAGAAGTTGTCGCCTCGGAGGAGACGCTCTTGCTTAGCGGGCCGCTCAACGAGAAAGCGCGCACGAGCCTGAGAAGCCCTGAGGCTGTGGCCGTAAGGTTTGCCCATGGAAGTTCCAGCGATCGCCAGAATGGTGCCCAAGGTTCCAACTCTGTGCCGACGTGCGGGCTTTCGATGCCCATTATGGACGCGGTGTTGTCGGGAGCTTCAGAGCCAAACCACGCCTCGATAGCGAGGGGGCTGACAACAAGGTTCTTTAGTGCCGAGTGGTAGCCCGTGCCCGTGATGCTCTCTACGACAAGCGAGAGCAGCGCGTGAGCAACGTTGGAGTGCTGTACGATCGAGCCAGGCTCGAATGCGAGCGGAGTGCGCAGGCACGCGTCAATGACCTGCGCTCGGGTGAGCGAGGTGGAATAGTCAAGCGTCGACGTGTCGAACTCGAGCGGGAGACCTGCAGTATGCGAGAGGAGGCGGCGAATGGTCACCCTCGCGTCCTTCGAGGCTACACTCTCGATGTAGGTGCCAAGCGGTTGATCGAGACCAACGTGCTTCTCGTCAACCAGTCGCAGCACAGCGAGCGAAAGCGCGAGGGTGGATACGGAAGCAAGAGTAAAGGGAGTTGTTTCTGTGAGCTTGTTTCCCCTGGCGTCGGTACCAAGTGCTACGACTTGGGTGGCGTTGCCGTCGGTCCACGCGACTACGAGTCCTGGGGTGTGGTAAGGACTCTTGGGTTGAGAGATGATGCGTTCGGCGATTCTGGAGATGCTTAGAGCAGTGGAGTGGTGCACGATTGCGGCGGGGGTAAGGTTACGCCGCTCCTAAGGCAGACGACGTGCCATGACGGAACCCCTTGCAGCACAAAGACTTACAGTTTGAGCTCTTTGAGCGTACCATAAACTTTCTTGTGAAAACACAAGAAAGTTTATGGTGCACGCCGCAGGGCGTTTTAGCTCCTCACGCGGCAGCGCTAAGTGACTTTACGTAGATCGCCAGCGCCCGTATCTGGTTGCGCGTCAGGCGCGCTCCACCGCCGGGGAGCATTGGGACGCTTGCTTCTCGTGGTTTGGCTACTCCCTTCTCGATTGTAAGAGCGATCGAGTCAAGACTGCCGTCGCCATGAAGCCAGCTGGCGTCCGTAAGATCCGGACCCAACCCGCGTATTCCTTTGCCGCTTACCTGGTGGCAGGTGTAGCAAAGTCCGTTGGCGGCTTTGCCCTTGAAGATGTTTTCTCCAAGAGTCCTGAGCACAGCAGTGCTGTCCTGTTGAATGGGAGCCTGACTCCCGGCACGACCGGGCTCATGCGCACCGGCCCGAGGCTCGCCCCAAACGGTCAACAGGAGGAGACTCATTAACGCCACTTTTGCTGACATCTGAATACCCTCTAAAAAGCGAGCACAGCACCAGTGACAATGCGTGCCTGGTCGCGTTCAAAGTCCCAGCCTGCCTCCCACATGAATCGCACGTTGCGGCGATACAAGTAGTGCACTCCGGCATTTGCCGAGTGGTAGCGCATGAGGAATCCCGGTGACGAGCTCTGTTCTCCCAGTCGCAGCGAAATGATGGGGTCGTCGGCGTCTACAAAGTTGTAGAGCCCCGACAGGAACCATCGACCGGCCGGGCCCTGGGGCCAGAAAGTCGCCTCGGCAAGGGCCATATCCACGTTCGATGAGAACGGCGCTACATGCCCTCCTGGACAAGGTGCCGCTGGCGAGCAACTGCCGAGGAAAGCGTCGTCGTCGTGACGTCTCAAGTACTGGACGTTCAGTTCACCAATACTTCCAAGTGGAAGTGTTGCATCCGGCCCGAACACGCTGAATCTGTTTCGAACGCCATCGGCACGTTCGCTGCCAACGTAACCAAATGCTCCAAGCCGGATGACGCCGACGCCCTGCGAGAAGCGCAATGCGTAGTTGCGTGCATTGTCACGGTCATAGGAGCGTGAATCATCGGCTGCGTCGAGACCGTGACCGCTTACTATCTGGAAGGTGAGATCGCCGCCGTTCCAGGGTGAGTAGAGGGCCATGAGTCCACGTTCATAGGTCAGATCCGCACGTGTCGCTCCAACTCTTACGCGATAGCTCTGGTAGTCCTCGTAAGGCAGCCGCAGTTCACGTTTGAAGAGTGGGTCAGAGACCTGGAATTGTCCCGCAATGAGACTGACTCCGCTGCCGGCAACGTCGGTAAACTGGATGTAGGCATCTTCGAGTCCCGCGACCTCTCCACGTTCAGAAACCAGGAAGTAGGCGTAGTAGCTGATCTTGTCCGCAATTTGTCCGCCGCTGAGTAGTTTGACCACCCACGGCGCCTGGATGTCTGTAGAAGTCTGATCTGGTTTGACGTTAACGATAGCGCGTCCGTAGGC
>CAZYTS010000056.1:0-12749 GCA_964649855.1 uncultured Gemmatimonadaceae bacterium | reverse complement strand
TGGTGTCGCGTGGTTCCTCGCCTACGGCGAACTCAAAGCCATTGGCGGCAAAGTTTTCGCCCACTTCATTGAGCCGCGGAACCGGTGCGTGGCACATCGAACAGCTCACGCGGTACTTTCTGGCGAATGCCGGTATGGCTCCTGCTGGGGATGCGTAGGTAATGACCACCAGAGCAGCGAACAGGTACTTCAGGGTTTGTAGCATGGTTGGACTCCGCTGTAGCTGCCTTGAAAGTTCGAAAGGGATTGTATGCTAAGCAGTCGGCACAATCCTGATGAAATGTGGTGGTATTTCAAGACCGCCGGCGGTCGCGAAAAGGGAGCGATGTACTCCCGTAGCTATGGCCGCCGCGGTACGAGCAACGTGCCTAAACCCTGTGTCTACGTGGAGTATTGGTGGTATCGGGCCTAGACCCGGCACAGTGCATTTCGCCGCGGAAAGTGCAAAACCTAATGCTCTTGATGGCGAACTCGTAGCTCAAGCTCGCGACGCTCTACTCCGCGTAATTCCGCGTACTTCCGCGGCATCTGTAGTTCCGAGTGTTTCGCGGCATCCGTAGTTCCGCGTACTCCGCGGCAGGGTCAGCGCACAGACTCCTCAACCCACACTGAATAGCGCTCATCCGCGGCCATGACAGGCAACGCATAAAATGCCGGCAGCTCATACGGATGCAGTTGTAGAATCAGTGCCTTGAGCGCGTCAACGCGTTCAGCCGTTGTCTTGAACATCACACGTACTTCCGCGTCCTGTTGCACCTTTCCCTCCCAACGGTAGACGCTCTCTATCGGCGTGAGCTGTGCACAGGCAGCAAGGTTCGCTTCCAAAGCCGCCTGTGCCAAACGCAATGCTTGAGCACTCGACGCAACTGTGGTGTAGGCGGCCACAAGAACGGCTGAAGACATGATCTCAAATATATAGCTGCCAGCTCCCGCCTCGGCCCCAAACACTCAGCTAGAGTCGCGGTAACGTCACTCCACGTTGAGCCTGGTACTTGCCCTTCTTGTCAGCGTACGAAACGAGTGGCGGTTCCCCGCGGAAAAAGAGCACCTGCGCAAGACCTTCATTTGCGTAAATGCGCGCGGGGAGGGGAGTGGTGTTCGAAATCTCGAGCGTAACGTGGCCTTCCCACTCGGGCTCAAACGGCGTGACGTTCGTGATGATTCCGCATCTCGCGTAGGTGGACTTGCCCACCGTTATCGTCACTACATCTCTCGGGATGCGGAAATATTCCACAGAACGAGCCAGTGCGAACGAATTCGGCGGCACGATGCAGACGTCTCCCTCGAACTCAACGAACGACTTTGGATCAAAGGACTTTGGATCTACCACCGAATTGAGAACATTCGTGAAGATCCTGAACTCACTGGCCACTCGCATGTCGTATCCATACGAGCTCACTCCGTAGGAAATAACGCCGGATCTGACTTGTGAGTCCTCGAATGGCTCGATCATCCCGTGTTTCGTGGCCATTTCGATAATCCAACGATCGTTCTGTATGCTCATGAGTATTGTAAGGCGGTCGGCTGCGGAGAACACTTCTAAGGCGTGCGGCGCGAAAGGTAACTTGCTTGAGTTTCAACGTCGAGTTTGTTGCGCGCATCAATTCCTGCAAAAGCAACTCGTTTCAACGAGGCCAGAACACGCATGATGCAGTGCCCCCGAATACTCGTGATCACCGGGCCCCGCGGCTCGGGAAAGACGTCGATGGTCCGGACACTGGCATCACGTGGTGTGGCTGGCGCAGCGTTCTATCACCTGGATCCATCGCAACCCGCATCCGACAAGATGGCCCCGGCGTCATCAACCTCCCTCGACGCCAGGATCGAAAACTGGATTTCACGTCTCGCCGAGTCGAGCGGCCTCTCCGTTCTGGAAGGAGAAATCCCGCTCTCCGCGGCAAGGGCCGCGCTCGGTCGCTACAACGTCGACGCCCATTTCATCATCGTCAAAGCATCAGACCCTCCACCTGGCGCCAAGACCACGGCTGCCACACAATCTGACAGCAACCCCTCCGAACACCTCGTCCTGAATCACGACGATTTGCGGGATGTTGCAGTGATCGACACTTCGCAGTTAACGATCGAGCAGGCGATCGAAGAACTCCACCAACGCGTTTCAGCGCTTGCTGCGGTCTGAATATCAGCGGATTCCCTGCGCTTGCTCTCTCACAAAAATCCAGCGGCCGCTCCTTCGTTCGAGCCTGGCAATGCTCAGGCTGAGAGAATCAAGTCTGACGCTCACCCACGCCGTATCAGAGCGAATGAGCACTCTTCTGGCGACAGCTGAATCAGAGAGCTGAAAATGCGCAGCGGCAGAAGCCCGTACTGCGGCGGTGTCGCTGGCCGACACTTGAGTCACGACGGATCTGGCCCTGTCCCGGTCCAAGGATCAACACGGCCAATAGTACCTGAACGCACATTCTGGGCTCCCCGTGGAGGTCTGCCGGCAAACGACTTCGCGCTGGTTACGGCAAAGCTACAGCGCTTGACTCTCCGGGCCAGCGCCTCAAGAATAAGGTGCCCTTGCAGGAGGGCATCGGTCCGCGAAAAGGGTTGAACCCGCCTGAGCTTTAGCGTTTGGAAGTCACCTTCTTCCTGCCCGATAGCGCGGACGGCGGGCAATCTCCGGAACGAAGGTGTCATGTGAATTACCCGCTCCCACTCCCCGAGCGCGCCAATCTCGAATGGCTCCGCAAGACAGCTAAGCAGCGTCTGCGTGAAACTCGCGCCGCAGGAAACGCCGCCAGCCTCGCCGAAGTTCAGCTTACCCTGGCTCGTGAATACGGTTTTACCAGCTGGAGATCGCTCAAACAGCACGTCGAGCAGGCGACGGCCGAGGCTCAACAAACTGTTGACAGCGCTATAGCATCCCTGCTGCGCCTCATTGCTTCGGGCTCCATCAACCAAGTGCGCAGTGCGCTCGCCGAGTCGCCAGAGATGGTCCACACAAAGGGGCCGCATCCGTTCTGGGGCGGGCAGCCTCAGCCAATCCATATCGCTGTGGAATCGGGCAGCGTGGGAATGGTCCAGCTCGTCCTTGATTCGGGGGCGGATCCCAACGGCGATAACTCGTCCTACGACCACTGGTCCCCGTTGATGCTGGCGGCCGCCAAGGCCGAGATTCGGGAACTGCTGCTGGCGAGAGGAGCGCGTGTTGGACTCGCGGAGGCGCTCATGATGGGCGACGATGCTATGACCGAGAAGCTGCTCAGCAGTAGCGAGTTGCCATCGGTCGTGCCTAACGATGGTTCGTTTCTGGCCTTCGCCCGAACGCCCTACGCCATCGACCGGCTAATTTCATTGGGAGCCTCACCAACTGCACGGGACCACTGGGGCGTGGCGCCTATCGAGGCTCTGAGTCGGCTCGGCACGCGCGGTGTGCCGCTCGTCAGGCAGCTTGAGGCGCACGGTGTCACCGCAGGAGTTGCCGACTTCGCGGCCCTGGGCGACACGGCTACCGTGGAAGCGATGGTCCAAGCCGATCCCGCAATTGCGCATCGCGACGAGGTACTCATGTCCGCAGTAGGAGGCGGCCACCTTGAACTCGCCAGATCCCTCCTCAAGAACGGCGCCAATCCGCGTGCGCGTTCCGCCGATCAGTCGCGCCACAGCGCACTTCACAGTGCGGCCTGGAACGGCAACATCGAGATGGTCCGACTGCTGATGGAGTTTGGTGCGGACGCCACGGAACGCGACGCTCAATACGACGCGACACCGCACGGCTGGGCGCGAACTTCACTCGAAGTGACTCGAAACGAGGGATTGACCGAAGTAATCGCCTTCCTTTCGAGTCTCGAATCGCAGAATGATCAGATACAAAGCAAGAAAAGTTGACTTCTATTGAGGTGGCACCTGTTCGCAGCAATGCTGCGCAAAAGGGGAGCGATTCTTTCGGAGTTCTTTGCTTCTATTTTGGAATCGGGTGAAAGGAGCGAGGAAAAAATGCGTAAGTCGCGCGTGCGACTTGGGTTGGACGTTACACACGTTGACACCACGTCTTACGCTCCGGTAATTTCGTTCTCAGGCAAGTGAAATTTTTCACTAAGTCGATTCTCTCCGCCCTCGAATTGGCCTGTCCGAATGGACCGCACATACCTGCCCATCCTGCTTCTGCTCGGCTTCGTCGCGCTGAACGCGGTGGCGATGGTGGGTCTTTCAACGCTCACGGTACGGCGCAGGCCGGCGCCGGTGAAAGATCAGCCTTACGAATCCGGCATTCCGGTTCTGGGTGACGCGCGTGAGCGCTTCTCAGTAAAGTTCTACATGGTTGCGATGTTGTTCATCATTTTTGACATCGAAACCGTCTTCATGATCCCGTGGGGAGTGTATTACCGAGAGCTCTCCTGCAAGGCGGCACTGGTAAACGGATCGTGCCCGCCCGGGATGATATCCTTCTTTGGACTCGGCGAGATGCTCGTGTTTATCGCGATCCTTATCGCCGGCTTCATATACATCTGGAAGAAAGGAGCGCTGCAATGGGATTGACAGTCCCCTCCGAGTCCAGAACGGTCAGTGTTGACCCCCAGTCGCAAGAGGGTTGGGTTACGACACGGCTCGACTTCCTGGTTAACTGGTCGCGCGCCAACTCGCTGTGGCCCATGCCATTTGGAACGGCATGCTGTGCTATCGAGTTCATGGCGACAGCGGCAGCACGCTTTGATCTGGCGCGCTTTGGAATGGAGCGGATGTCATTTTCTCCGCGCCAGGCCGACGTTCTCATCTGTGCGGGCCGAGTGCCGTTTAAACTGGCGCCGGTCATCCGACGGATTTATCAGCAGATGTTGCAGCCCAAGTGGGTGATTTCAATGGGGGCGTGCGCGTCGAGCGGGGGAATGTTTGATAACTACGCGGTGGTGCAGGGGATCGACACGATCATTCCTGTGGACGTATACGTGCCTGGCTGTCCGCCGCGTCCCGAAGGGCTGATGTACGGCATCATGATGCTCCAGGAAAAGATCAAGCGAGAGCGGATGAGCGACGAGACGATCCGTACGGAGCTTGAGCCTGATCCGACCAGCAATCTGTATATACCGCCGTCAGTGATCGACGAACTATCGGAGCCGTTCGGGAATTCGGTGCACCAGACGAGGTCGGGTCTGTGAGCGCACCAGTTCCGTTCCAGCCGCTCAAGACCGGTCGTCTGGCACCGGCTGACGAAAATCCAAAGACGCCGGTAAACGTGCCGCATCGCGGCGGGAGTGCAAACCCGTCAGCGGAGGCGCTGCGAGAACGCTTTTCCGAAGCTTTTGTCAGAAGTGAGGTTGTGTGGGGCGAGACAACGGTTTTCGTTCGTCCTGAGAGCGTTTTCGAAGTGATTGGCTGGCTCCACGACGACGAAACTCAGCAGTACGATTATCTCTCGGACGTTACCGCGATTGAGTATCGCGATCTTGAGCTTCCGCTTGAAGTCGTCTGGCATCTCAGGTCACTGCCGTACCGCCGCTTTCTCAGAGTAAAAGCCCAATTGCCAAAAGGCGCTCCACTGAAGGTCGCGAGCGTGTGGCCGATTTACAAAGGAGCCGACTGGCTGGAGCGTGAATGCTACGACATGTTCGGGATCGTTTTCGAGGGTCATCCTGACTTGCGCCGCATCTTGATGTGGGAGCAGTACAAGGAAGGTTATCCTCTGAGAAAGGACTTTCCGTTGCGCGGACGATTCTCGCGTTCGGAACAGCTTAAGCAGGCGCTGGCGGCTCATCCGGAAGATCGCTACTCAATGGAAGAGCTGACAATTGCTGATGCTTTCGAGGATTTGCCGCTGGATATGAGGAAGCGGCTCACGGATGGCGAAAGGACTGGGGAGTGACGATGGCAACCAAACGCACTCTTGAAGTTTCGCTTTCCACCACAGGACTCGACGCGCAGGGCAGGCCACAGCGTGTACCGCTGGTGGTGGATTCTTCTGGCGCGGTAACGACGCTGGAACCGCCTCCGTCTATTGAGCCTGAGCTCGAAGGTGAGCACATGCTCATAAACCTCGGGCCGCAGCACCCGGCAACGCACGGCGTCTTGCGTCTGGTGCTGGAGCTGGACGGTGAGACGGTGGTGCGCTGCATACCGCACGTCGGATACTTGCACTGCGGCTTTGAAAAGATCGGCGAATACAGGCAGTACAATCAGATAATCCCCTGGACGGATCGTGAGGATTACCTCAACTCGCCGGGCAACAACGTTGCTTTTGCACTGGGAGCGGAGCGCCTTTTTGGAATCGAGATAACAGAGCGCTGCAAGGTTTTGCGCGTGATAGCCATGGAGTTGTCGCGCATCATCTCGCACCTGGTGTGGGTGGGAACGACTTGCATCGACATTGGTGCCTTTACCCCGTTTCTCTGGGCATTCCAGGAGCGGGAGCGCGTTTACAACCTGCTGGAGCAGTGGATTGGTGCCCGGCTGACAACGACGCTTACGCGCGTTGGGGGAATGGGTGCAGACATCCCTGATGGCTGGCTGGACGGGCTCAACGAGTTTATTCGCACTTTTCCGCGCACGATCGCCGAAGTTGACAAGATGGTGACGAGGCACGGAATCTGGGTTGGTCGTACAGTAGGAATTGGCGCGATGAGCGCCGAAGACGCGATCAACTACGGGCTTTCGGGACCGATGCTTCGCGCCTCTGGAGTAGACTACGACGTCCGCAAGGACTTCCCATATCTCGACTACGAGACTTACGACTTTGAAGTCGCAGTGGGCTCTGCCGGTGATGTGTACGACCGCTATCTGGTTCGCATGGAAGAGCTGCGCCAGTCGGTGCGGATACTCGAGCAGGCAGTGCGCCGTTTGCCAGACGGACCGGTAAACGTCAGCGATGCGAGGGTGATCCTGCCTCCCAAGAGCAAGGCTACCAGCGAGATGGAATCAATGATCCATCACTTCAAGCAGGTGATGGAGGGGCCGCGACCACTGATTGGTGAATCGTATGTGGCGGTGGAAAGCCCTAAAGGAGAGAAGGGTTACTACATGGTATCTGACGGTACTGCCAAGCCGGTACGCTGGCGCATCAGGCCTCCCTCTTACGTAAACCTTTCTGCCATTCCAAAGATGGTAGAAGGCCACCTCCTTGCAGACGTCATTGCAATCAACGCGAGCATAGACATTGTGATGGGAGAGATAGACCGATGAGCCACGGACCTTCGGCATCGGGAGGAGCTATGATTCGCGCGGGTCACGATCCGCACGATGAGCCCTACGAGCCGGTCTTCACGGGCGACACCCTCGCCAGGCTCGAAGATCTGATCACTCGCTATCCCACTCGTCAGGCAGCATTGCTGCCTGCGCTCTGGATGGTTCAAGAAGCCAGAGGGTGGGTGAGTGAGGCAGCGATTCACGAGGTGGCGGGGGTGCTTGGCATAACTCCGGCTTTCGTAAAGGGCGTGGTGACTTTCTACACGATGTATCACCAGCACCCTGTGGGCCGCTACTTCATCCAGGTCTGCACGACGACGCCATGCCACGTGTGTGGCGCCGAAGACGTAGTGAAGCGCTTTCTCGAACAAACAGGGTGTGGCGAGTTGGGTGTCACGTCCGCCGATGGCAAGTACACGGTCATCGAGGTGGAATGCCTCGGCGCTTGTGGCTTTGCTACACCGGTGATGGTCAACAGCGACTTCATTGAATCCGTCACTCCGGAGAAAGTGCCGGAGATACTGAGGCAATACGGCTGATGGGCTTTCCGCACGAACCGCATCCAAGCGAGACGGTAGTTCTCTCCAAATACTTTGGGGACGCCGAGGCACGCACTCTTGAGGGGTGGAAGCGCCGCGGCGGCTACAAAGCTTTGGAGCAGGCGCTCGCCATGGATCCTGTAGCTATACAGAACATTGTAAAGGAGTCCGGGCTGCGCGGCCGGGGAGGTGCGGGTTTCCCAACCGGTCTCAAGTGGTCGTTCATGAAGCTGGACGACGGTAAGCCTCACTTCCTTTGCTGCAACGCTGACGAATCCGAGCCCGGCACCTTTAAGGATCGCGAGATCATGCGGTGGACGCCGCACTCGCTCATTGAAGGCTGCGCAATTGCCGCTTATGCCATTGGTGCAGAGACGTGCTACATCTATATCAGAGGTGAGTTCACAGAGCCGCTGGAAGTGATGGAGCGGGCCTGTGCCGAAGCACAAGCCGCGGGAATTACCGGAAAGAACGCGATGGGTTCTGGCAAGACGGTGAACGTTTGGGTGCACAAGGGAGCCGGAGCCTACATCTGCGGTGAAGAAACCGCGCTCATGAACTCCATCGAGGGCAAGCGCGGTAACCCGCGCATCAAGCCTCCGTTCCCTGCAGTAGCCGGGGTGTTTGGTCTCCCCACGACGATCAATAACGTGGAGACGCTGACCGCCGTCCCGCATATCATCAACAACGGGCCGGCCTGGTACAAGGCTATGGGGCGGCCAGACAATCCAAAATCGACTGGTACAAAGCTCTGGAGCGTTTGCGGTAACATCGCCAGACCGGGCAACTACGAGATGCAGATGGGATTCCCGTTTGGGGAGTTCCTCAACGACGTCTGCGGAGGCGCTCCAAAGGGACGACGTATCAAGGCTGTGATTCCCGGAGGCTCGTCGGTTCCGATAATTACCTGGGAAGAGGCGGAGTCTGCCGCCATGGACTACGAGGGAATGGTCGCAGCAAACACGATGTTAGGCTCCGCCGGTTGCATTGTCATCGACGACTCCCAGTCCATTCCGCGCCAGGTAGCGCGGCTTGCACGCTTTTACGCGCACGAGAGCTGCGCGCAATGCACTCAGTGCCGTGAAGGTACGGCGTGGACGACCAAGATCCTCGAGCGCATGCTGGCGGGTGACGGCACGGCGGAAGACTTTGACACTCTGCTTTCAATAGCTGATAACATGACGGGCAAGACGATCTGCGTGCTCAGCGACTCCTGTGCCGTACCTGTGGTAAGCGGTCTGCAGCGGTTCAAGCACGAGTTCGAGGCGTTGATCACGCGCAAGACGATCCACACTGTGCCCGTGGTGGTGGCCTGATGGCTGATACGCCTATGGTCAAACTCACAATCGAGGGCCGGGAAATCTCGGTACCCGCCGGCACCAACCTCATTGAAGCAGCAAAGCAGGTCGGCGTACTCATTCCGCACTACTGCTACCATCCGGGACTCCCCGTAGCGGGAGTCTGCCGCATGTGCCTGGTGGACGTTGAAAAGTCTCCCAAGCTGGCTCCTGCCTGCGCCACAGCCGTGGCCGAAGGACAGGTAGTGCACGTGCACACCGAGAAGGCACGCGAAGCGCGCAAAGGTGTGCTCGAAATGCTGCTCATCAACCATCCGCTCGATTGCCCGATTTGCGACCAGTCGGGCGAGTGCGAGCTTCAGGACTACACGTACCAGGAAGGCCGCGCCGAATCCCGCTTTAGGGAGCCAAAGCGCTTTAATCCGGCAGAGGACTTTGGCGGCGACGTGATGTACGTGACCAACCGCTGCATCCTTTGCACCAGATGCGTGCGATTTATGGATGACGTGGCTCACGACGCCGTACTGAATGTGAGCGAGCGCGGTGACCGCGCGGTCATTGGCAAGGCCGAAGGCAAGGATCTCACGCACCCATGGTCCATAAACGTGGTCGACCTCTGTCCGGTTGGCGCCCTGGTTTCCAAGGACTTCCTGAACAAGGCTCGCGCCTGGGAGCTGGACCGCGCCGCATCGGTCTGCACCGGATGTTCTCAGGGCTGCAACATCATTGTCGAGACGCGCGACAACATGGTCATGCGTCTAAGGCCGCGCAGCAACGAAGCGGTGAATGACTTCTTCATGTGCGACCACGGGCGGCTCAACTATCGCTGGATGAACCGCCGCGACCGGCTCGAATTTCCGTCGATCCTGGGTGCGCGTGGCCACGACCCCGTGGACTGGGATGTTGCGCTGGCGGCGGCCGCGCGGGTCCTAAAGGGAAAGCGCGCCTTTGTACTGGCGTCGCCAAATCTGTCAAATGAGGCGCTGCATCTCCTCTCGCGTCTGGTAAAAAAGACAAGTGGAGTTGGTGTTTTCAGAGTGGAGCAGGGAAGCGAAGCTCCCCTGGCGGGAGTCGAAGACCTATCGCTCCGCGCCGACCGCGCAGCAAATGGCCACGGGGCCGAGTTGGTGGGCTTTAAACGCTCCGAGAATCCCCTCGCAGGACTGGCAGCTGGTGACGCATTAATCATCGCTGACCACGAACTCACCGAAGCAGATCTGGCACTTGTGTCAAACGCTTCAGCGGTGATAGTGCTTTCAACCGTCATGCCAGCCGGGCTCCAGAAAGCGGACGTCGTTCTGCCAATAACCAACTACACCGAAGAAGAAGGAACCTTTACGAACCTTCGCGGCAGAGTGCAACGCTTCCTCCAGGCGCGAGCGGCACCAGGCCTTGCACGACCCAGCTGGTTTGTATTGGCTGACTTGCTCAACAACGTTGGTGAATCCGCGAACTACTATACCGCGTCTCAGGTTTTTGAAGCGCTTGTTGCTTCAGACAGCAGGCTCGCTGGCATGAGCTACGACTCGATCGGTCTGCGGGGACTCCCCGTACTCCAGACCGCCGGAGCCACTCAATGAGTTCTCTGGTCGTCGCATCGTTCCTGATCCAGGCCGCAGATCCCCAGGGGGAGATGCGCTTCTGGCCGTGGATGCTGGCCACGGCGGTCAAGCTGCTCGCTTTCTTTACGATCTACATGCTTGGCGTAGCGTACCTCACGCTGGCTGAGCGCAAGGTTTCCGCCTGGATTCAGGACCGGCATGGGCCAAACCGCGTCGGGCCGAGTGGCTTCTTTCAACCACTGGCAGACGGTCTTAAGAACATCATGAAGGAAGAGACGATGCCGCCCTATGTAAGCAAGGCGGTGTTTGTGCTCGCACCCATGATGGCCTTTATCCCCGCACTCTCGATCTGGGCGGTCATTCCGTGGGGAGCATCCTGGGCTTCACCTTGGGGACGCGTCGACATGGTGCTTGCCGACCTGCCCATCGGGTTTCTTTTCACCATAGCCGTGGCGTCACTCGGCGTGTACGGAATCGTGCTGGCTGGCTGGTCATCCAACAACAAGTACGCGTTGCTGGGCGGATTGCGATCTAGCGCGCAGATGGTGTCGTACGAGATTGCCATGGGAATGTCACTCATTCCCGTGCTTCTCTTTGCCGGAAACGTGACGTTGAGTTCGATAGTGAATCAGCAGGCGGAATTGCATCTCTGGAATATCGTCACTCTCTCGGTTGCCGGTCTGATATTCATCATTTCTGCCTTTGCCGAGACCAACAGGCTGCCCTTTGACATGCCTGAAGCAGAGTCAGAGCTAATCACCGGTTACCATACCGAGTACAGCGCGATGAAGTTTTCCCTCTTTTTCATCGCCGAGTACGCCAACATGGCAACGCAAGCGGCTATGATCGCAACTCTGTTTTTTGGAGGTTGGGACATACCATTTACACAGGCCGACAACGTCGGCGCCGTGAGTTTTCCGATGGTATTGCTCTCGTTCCTGGTCATGGGAGCCAAGGTCGGCTTCTTCTTGTTCTTCTATATCTGGGTCCGCTGGACGCTTCCCCGATTCCGCTACGATCAGCTTATGTCGCTAGGGTGGAAGATTCTTCTTCCAACGGCACTGGGCTACATCGTTGTAGTGGCGTCACTCATGCTGGCTCTGGACGCGGCGGGAGTTGAGCGCGGTCTCGTCTACGGTCTCATTTTCATGGGTGTAAACATCCTGCTTGTAGGAACTTTCGTCGTGCTGCTCGATAGAGGTCGCATTCTCAGTCCCGCGTATGGACGCGCCACGTCTGAGGAGTTGCGCATTCTGCAGGATCGCGCCAGAGCGCGTTCCCGGCTCACGCCAACCGTGGGGGACTGATGGCAATCTCGGTCAAGGTCGTCGAAAGGCCGGTCGAATCAACGAGCTACGTGCGCGCCACCATCAAGGGTATGGCGAACACGCTCAAGCATCTGGTTGATCCACACCGTGTCACAACGCAGTACCCGGAGCAGCGCGAGGCAATATCCCGGCGCTGGCGTGGTACGCATCGCATGCTCACCACTGAGACTGGAAAGGCCAAGTGCGTGGCTTGCGGATTGTGCCCGACGGTTTGTCCGGCTAACTGCATAAAGCTTGTCCCAGGCGAAGACGAACAGGGGAACCGCTATCCTCTCGTGTTCGACATCGATGAGTTCAGGTGCATCTTCTGCGGCTATTGCCAGGAGGTCTGCCCCGAAGAGGCGATCCACCTGGGACGGCACTATGAGAACTCTGAGTACAGCCGCGAAGGCTTTGTCTATGACCTCGAAAGGCTGATGGCACAGACGCACCCTGTAACCGAGATGTGGGACCCGTCGGATCCAAAGGGCGAGTAATGCCGAACTTTTTCTATCAACTCCACTTTTACCTCTTCGGTTTGATCGCGATCGCGTCGGCTGTCGCTTTTGTAACACGCAAAAGCCCCGTTGCCGCCGTTCTCTGGCTCGTCAACACCATGTTCGCGCTCGCCGCCATCTATGTCATGATGAGCGCGCACTTTATTGGCGTAATCCAGATTCTGGTGTACGCCGGCGCAATTATGGTGGTCTTCCTCTTTGTAGTGATGCTCCTGAATCTCGGCCACGTCGAAGAGATTGCAGACATACGGGGCAAGTGGGTCAAACTCGCCGCAGGGTTGGCTGGCCTGGTTCTCCTGGCACAGGTGATGGTAATGGCGCGCTCCAGCTTTCCCGAGACGCTGATTCAACGACCCGAAGTCGCCGAGCAGCAGTTGCGGGACCTCAATGCCGTCGGCGTTAT
>CAZYTS010000055.1:0-18849 GCA_964649855.1 uncultured Gemmatimonadaceae bacterium | reverse complement strand
AACGTAGAGGGCGCTGCAACGCTCAGCTTCGGCTTTGACGATAGCTGCAAGCTGCCGTTTGGTGCATACGAAGAGAACGTTCTCTCCGCGCATGACCACGTCGCGCACGAACTTCTCGGCTTCCTCGATCTGCTTGATGGTCTTTTGCAGATCGATGATGTGGATGCCGTTGCGCTCGGCAAAGATGAAGCGGCGCATCTTGGGGTTCCAGCGCCGCGTCTGGTGTCCGAAGTGGACACCGGCTTCCAGCAATTGTTCTAGTGTAGGTCGCATTGAGTTGGTAAATCCTTCGGGTTGTTTCCGCCGCGTTCGTCTTTGTCATCGCCGACCGGCTGAGCCGGCACCCGAGATGACTCGGAACGCGTGAGGGATGGGTTACGAAAATGTGGTTTTGAGCGGAGAATCCGCTCCTATTGCTAACGCTTGGAGAACTGGAACCGCTTACGAGCGCCAGGACGACCGGGCTTTTTGCGTTCGACCGCGCGGGCGTCACGAGTCAGGAGTCCCAGGTCGCGGAGTTTACGACGATGGGTTTCGTCTACCTGAACGAGAGCGCGGGCGACGGCCAGTCTCAGAGCTCCGGCCTGACCGCTCAGGCCGCCACCCTCGACTCTTGCGCGAACGTCAAAACGGCCGAGCGTATCGGTTGCCGTAAATGCCTGCTGAATGGCAGACACCAGGGTGGGCCGCGGGAAGTAGTCGCCAAGTGTGCGACCATTCACGTCCCACTTTCCGGAACCGGGCTTTACGTAGACACGGCACACCGCCTCTTTGCGGCGTCCAACAGAACGAATTGAAGTTTCAGCCATTACGCGCTCGCGCGATCAAAAGTCAGCACGGTCGGCTTTTGTGCCGCGTGCGGATGCTCTGCTCCAGCGTACACTCGGAGCTTGAGGCGAAGTACCTGACGTGCTAGCGCGCTTTTGGGAAGCATACCAAAAACCGCCTTCTCGATCACACGCTCTGGATGCTTGGCTTGCATAGAGGCAAAAGGCTTGTGCCTCTCATGCCCCATGTAGCCCGTGTGCGTGAAGTAGGTTTTCTGCTCATTCTTCCGGCCAGTCACACGCACTTTAGAGGCATTGATGACAATCACATTGTCGCCAGTGTCCATGTGCGGAGTGAAAATTGGCTTGTGCTTGCCGCGCAGGATGCGCGCGATCTCGGTGGCAAGGCGGCCCAACACCATGCCATCGGCGTCGACGATGAACCATCGTCTCTCGATGTCGTTGGGGGTCGCGCTAAAGGTCTTCATGAAAGGGGCTGGACTGAATACGGCGCGCTCCCGCGGCCGAAGCTGCGAAAGCGCGCAAATTGCTTGACTGCCTTGGTTTACGGCAGACTCTTAAAGTACTAGTCCCATGCCAGTACAGTCAACCCAAACCTTACCGGTAGCGGATGGTCGCGAGTCCTGAATGGCCACCGGGGCAGACCCGCAACCCTTCGCGAGCCTGCCCCGTCCGAAGTGCTCTTCAGGTTAGCTACATGTTCGGGTTGTTGTCACGTTCGACGGTGGGCAGCGGAAAGCAGGTCGCGTTGCCAACAGGAGCGAAACCCGGTTTGAAATACTCTGATCCCGGCACCGGGAGCGCGGTCATGTTCTCAGCATTCCGGCGCATGTCCCCTATTCGCTTCCCTTCCAGCCAGAAATCCAGGGATTTCTGCCACATCAGCTCCGTCAGCACGCTTTCAGCGTCGGTGGGACCGCTATAAGCGGGCTGGGAGTTGGCCGACCTCCGAGCTGCTATCAGGGCCAACTGGTCGGCCGTCGACCCGGCCTCGGCCTCGATGTAGTCGGCCTCCAGTTTGGAGGCTACGCGCGTGGGGGCGTCAAACCCCGGGTACTTGTTCTGAATGTAGAACGGTCCCGAGGACGGATCCTGGGGGGTGAGGGAGTGTTCGCCCGGGGCGAGGTACGGCACCCTGGGATCGGCGAGGCGGAAGTCGGGGGCAACGCTTATAGATCCCCTGTCCACGGTGAACACGTACATGCGGTTGCTCAGGCGATTACGCTGCGAGATGTCGTCGACATACGGCAGCGAAAACTCAAAGCCGTCTGGAACCGCCGAAGCATCGGCAGCAGCTTCGCCGAGGCGCCCGGCTTGCAGGTGCGCGCGCGCCCTTCCGACCAGCGCGGTGTTGGCCAGTTGCATGCTTTCAGCGCTATTGATTGCCTGGCCGACGGCAATGGCCCGCGTAAGGTTTGCCACGGCCGAGTCGAGCATTTCGATTGTAGATAGCTCGGGACCGGACTCTACAGCTCCGCTGCAGAAGCTTTCAGCCATCAGGATGAACGAGTAGCCGCGCCAAAGCGCAGTTCGTTCGAGATCGATATTTGTGTCGGGCTCCGGCAGGTCGAGCAGCAGCACGAGGTTGGATGACGCTGCACTCAGCGCGAGAGTCGACCAGACGTCGCCGTTGAGGCTGGTGTTGGAAGCCGCAATATCGCGTCGCCCAAACTCATTGCGGGTCGGGAAGGTCTCGGCCACCTGAGACTCACCGGTGAACCAGGACGAATACATTATCTGCCAACCAAGCGCGGCGGCAAAGTTCTGCTGCGCCGAGTTTGCGAGTGCTCTGGCATCGGCCACCGGATCGATGAGGTCGCGGTCGATGACGTTAGGGTTGTCAACGGTAAGAAAATCCGAACAACCCGTGGCCGCGACAATGGCAACTGCGGCCAATGCCCGGCGAGGAATTCTGTTGTGTATGTATTGCATCGCCGTTTACGGTCAGAAGGATAGATTGACGCGCAGTATGGCGCGCTTTGGGTTTGGAAGCGTAAAGAAGTCAGTTCTGTTGAAGTCGCCCGTTGGCGCAGAGATGACTTCGGGGTCCTCGCCCTCGTAGTCGGTCCAGAGCGCGATGTTCTGCAGCGCCAGGCCTATGGATACGCTTGATACTCTGCCCCAGCGTGCAGTCAGCGAAGCCGGCAGCATGTAGGTTGCAGAAAGCTCACGGAATCGCACGAAATCGCCGGGCTGCAGATAAGCGTCGCGCACTTCATTCACCGTTGTCCCATCTCCGTTTTCCTGCACAAAGGCAGGCTGTCCGGCGTTGGGGTTGCCGTAGCGTCGCAGGCGTTCGTGCGCTGAGAGCGCTTCGGGGTCGAGGCGGTTGCGGCTTCGTACAACCTGCGTTTCTCTAAAGAAGTCAGCGTTGTTGAAGAGCACAAAGTCCTGTTTTGTGTCGACGAGTGCGCTGAGCCTGAGGTTGCGGAACAACGTCATGGTGCTGCTGAGCGAGGCTTCGAGCGTGGGCCAGAGGTTGCCAAAGGCTTCGAGAGTGTCGCTCACCGTAACAACACCACTCGCTTCATCGATCGAGCGGATGCGCTTGGAGACAAAGACGCCAGGCTGGTAACCCTCGGTAAACCGATTGAGGGTGCCAAAGGGAGCCACGTCTCCGAGACTGGTGACTTTGGTGTCCAGCGTGTTGAGCGAGAGCCGGGACTCCCAGTCAAAGTTGCGGGTGCGCAACAGAGCAGCGTTGAGCGCCATCTCGATTCCCTTGTTTCTCACTCCTCCTATGTTGACAAAGGGATTGGCCTGATAGCCTAACGACGGCGGAAGCGGCCGCAGAAGTAGAACGTCCTCGCTCTTCTTGTCAAAGTAGGTGAGCTCCAGCTGCAGTCGCTCGTTGAGCAGGGTGAGGTCCACTCCACCCTCGAACTCGGTGCCCTTTTCGGGTTTGAGAGCTTCGTTGCCCGGGTTAAAGAGAACCGCCCCCGGTTCTGTGACGATTGCCTGCCCCTGCTGCACCGCCGAAGGCGCCGAGTTGAGTGTCGCCAGAGAAGCACCTGGCAGCGGCGCACGACCGGTCGTACCAAAGGCCGCTCGCAACCGCATTGAGTTGATCAAGCCTGTGGCTCCCTGAAACCATTCCTCATCGCTCAGCACCCACGAAGCCCCGATCTTGGGAAGGAATATCGGATCGGTCTCAGCGCCAAACGCCGAAAAGTCATCGAGACGCGCACCGACCTGAACAAAGAGTCTGTCACGCCAACCAGCCTGCAGCTGCGCCAAAAATCCTATCTGTCGCGTCTCGTTGAACTGCTGGTCAGACGACGTAACCGAGGCGGCGCCAATTACGTTGGAGCTGTTGCTGGTGAATCCCTGTCCGGTAGCTGCCAGTGAATCGGTTCGAGAAATGATGGCCTGGGTTCCGACGGACAGGTTGAGCGCGAGCGCATTGTCCATGTAGTTGCCCGCCAATTCGCCGACGTAGTCAATCGTATAACGCTGGGCGTTGAGCCTTACCTGCGTATTGTTCCCAGTGTTGAGAAGACCGGCGTAGCTCCCTATCGGGTTCTTGGGGAAGTACCTGGTCGATTCGTCACCCAGGAGATCGGCGCCGACCGTAAGCCTGTTTCTAAAGCCCGGGAATGGGATGAACGTCCCTGTACCGGTGAGAATATTGCGCCGCGTGATCAGTTCATTCTGGATGGCTGTGATGGCGTCTACCTGTCTGGCAAAGCCAAACCATCCGTCCTGCCCAGGCTCCCCGTCGTCGCGTCGCGTTAGCGGCGAGCCTAAAAGTGCGCCACCGAGGTAGCCGTAGATGTTGTTGTCGTTGTCCGGGAGGTTTGCCTTGGACTGCAAAGACTGAATCCCTGCTTCTACAGTGAGTTTGGGCGTTGGGATAAAGTTGAAATTGGTTCTGAACGTATAGCGTTCGAACTCATTGTTAGGCAGGACACCGTCGTTGCGGTCTGCCCCAAGGCTGACAAAGTAGCCGTAGTTCTGTCCGCCGCCTCGTCCGCTCCAGCCGAGAAGAAGATCGGAACCATCTCTGAAGGCGTCGGTCCTGAGCAGTGGGTTATCGTGTACGAGAGTTCCAACAGCCTGTCCACGGCAGAGAGGGTTGACGGAGGTTGGTGCAACAAGCGCCGAGGTGCAGGCCCCATAGTTGTCCGGCGGCGTGTAGTCGGCGTCAACCGTTCCGTATTCAGCGCGAATCGTCTGCTGAAAGGTGTTTGTTCCAGGACGTCCGCGCTTGGTGATTATCTGGATGACGCCTGTGCTTGCATCTGCCCCATAGAGCGTGGCTGCAGCCGGTCCCTTGACGACTTCGATCGACTCAATGTCGTCTGGATTGAGGTCATTGAGCCTGTCGGTCGTCTGGCCTCCCAGACCCATTCCTGACGAGGACTCGACCACCCTGACGCCATCGATAAAGACCAGCGGCCGGTTGGAAAGCGAGATCGACGCCGGGCCTCGCACCCGGATGGTGCGTGCGCCACCGGCCGTGCCTGACGCCGAGTTGACTGAGACTCCCGCAACTCGCGACTGCAGGAGTTCGTTCACGTTAGTGATGGCAGCGCTGGCCTTTACATCGGCCGCACTGATTGAGGACACCGTGGCGGCCTGCGCCCTTCGTTCCTGATTTCCGACTGTACCCGTAACGACAATGTCGCTCAAAGTCGTCATCGTTGCTTCGAGGGCGAAGTTGAGTGTCGCCGCCTGACCTGCTGTTATCTGAACCGTGTCACTGGCCGCGCGAAAGCCGATCCTAAGGACGCTGATCTGTGCACGTCCGGCAGCGAGGCTGGCAAAACGGTATTCCCCTGACGCGTTGGTATTTGTTTCGAGTGTGGTGCCAAGTACGCGCACGCGCGCATCGGCCAACGGAGCGCCGCTTTCCTGCACTGTTACGCGACCACTCAGACTGCCGCCTGGTTGCTGAGCTACAGCGGGTACAGCAGTAACGCTCAGCAGTGCAGCCACTCCTCCATACCATCGCAACTGACGAAAGATCTGACTCATGCTTCCTCCGATGCTCGGTGTCCGGGCACCAGCGGCACGCATCATGCAATGCTTCCCTAATGCCCGTCTGCAGATTGCAGAAGCGCAATTCCTGCGCATTGACGCTTATGCGCCATGTGGGTGGGGAGTACTGTGACGTTACTGTTGCTATCTGCTATGTCGCTTATGCAGACAGTTAGTGACGATTCGTCACAACGTCTCTACGTGGCAGGCTCTGCTGCGCGCAGTTCGACCAGAACAGCGCCCTTCTCAACCGCTGTGCCTGGTTTGACACGAACCACACTTACAATGCCGGGGCCGGGAGCGCGGAGTTCGTTCTCCATCTTCATCGCTTCCATCACCACGAGTCCCTGCCCCGCCTGGATACTGTCGCCTTCAGCGACCTGGACTCTTACTACGAGCCCCGGCATGGGAGCAATCAACGGCTTTGGGCCCGATGCCTGGCTTTCCGCACGGGTCAGGTCCCGGATGGCCCGCATTCTCTCGTCTACTGCCTCGGCACGAAAGCGATGGCCATTGATCCAGAGATCGTACTCGCCGCGATTCTCGCCGCGCGCAACGGTGACGCGATGGACTTCGCGTCCGATTGATAGGAGGTGAATCGGGGTGCCTTCTACGTCGGAGAGACTGCAATCGAGGTGTTGGCCGTCTACGATGACCCCATCAGGGCCAATCACCACCTCTACGCGCTCGCCGTTTACATCCACGATGTACTTCATGCGGCGCGCGGCAGGAGTTCACAGACAGTCTCTACGTGCGCGGTCTGAGGAAACATGTCAAACGCACGCAGGCTTGCGATTTCGAAAGACGGAAGTCGGCCGATGTCACGCGCTAGAGTTGCGGGGTCACAGCTTACGTAGACGATTCGCCGCGATAGCGGACGTGCCGACTCCAGCGCCTGACAGACCCGTTTGTCGACTCCTGCACGTGGAGGGTTGAGCACGACAGCGTCAGCTGGCAAGCGATCGTGGAGTACGTCTTCCACGCGTCCTTCGATGATTTCGGCGCCGGGGGGTGCGGCTTCTCGTGCCATTCTTACGGCTGAGGGGTCGAGCTCGATGCCCACGACTTCACGCCCTTCCCTCGCAAGCTCAGCTGTCGTTATACCGCGGCCGCAATATGCATCCACAACTCTCGCGGGATCGTTCTGCCTGACGAGTGCAAGCACGTGGGAATGCATGCGAGATGACACCTCCGGGTTAACCTGTTCGAACGACGCGGGCGACGACACTCCGCTGCGTCGGTTGACCAGTTTATGCACACGACCGTTCTCGTCTACCCATTCGATCAGCGAAAAGCTACTGCAGGCGTCGGCAAATGTGTTTGAAGATTGCCAGCCACGTGCACCGGTGAGCACAAACGATCTCGTGCCTTGAGTCTCGCGAACCGAACCTTTGAGTTCTGATACTCGAGGAAAAAGGTGAGAGGCAGCCATGACCTCACGCCACCCTTCAAGTACTGCCGGCGAGGTAATCGGGCACTCTGTGAGTGAAAAGACTTCGTCCGGCGCATCGAAACGCCGCAGTCCAGCAATCCATCTGGTTCCGGAGCGCCTGAGCGCAAGTGTGAGTTTGTTGCGATAGTGCCATGGCACCGCCGAGGGTTCCAGCTCAAAAGGCGGAGGTTCGCGTCGGGCAATGCGCGAAATAGAATCGTGTACTATGCGGCGTTTTGCCTCGAGCTGGGCGTCGTATGACATGTGCTGCAATTGACAGCCGCCGCATCTGTCTCCCTGGTAGTGTCTGCAACTGGCGGCAGCTCGCGTGCTCGAAGCTTCAACGATCCTAAGGAGCTTGCCTTCACTGAACCGGGCGTGTCTGACGAGGGAAATCTCCACCAACTCGTCTGGTGCGGTTCGCGGCACGAAAACCACCATACCTTCCATACGGCCGACCCCGCGCCCACCCGCGGCGATGGAGTCGATGCGAAGCGTTGCGGTTTTCTGCAACGTCATTGGAGTCCCTCGCGCCTCGCCTGCACAAGCCAGTTGCTGGATTGCGCTATTGGCGGAGCAGCGGCGCTGGACTCCGGCTTCCAGCCTCGATCACGGTGCGCCAGCATCGCTGCTGCAACTGCGGCAATGCGAAGGTCAGCCGGTTCCGGCGTGGCTGAAACCAGGGAATCGAGGCGCCGCTCGAGCCATTGGATCTCGATGTCGCCGCGCCTGAAGTCCGCGTCCTCCATCACGCGAAGGTGGAACTCGCGCGACGTCTCTAATCCAACTATGGTAAGTTCTCCAAGCGCCCTGTGCATGCGGGCTATAGCCTGCTCGCGGTTGGCCCCCCAGACTATCAGCTTGGCCAGCATGGGATCATAGTGCAGACCAACGCGTGATCCCGTTTCGATCCCGCTGTCCCAGCGCACACCCGGTCCCGCCGGCACGTGAAGGTATTCCACCGTTCCAGTTGACGGGAGGAAGCTGTTGGAGGGATCCTCGCTCGTTATGCGGCACTCGATCGCCCAGCCGCGCGGAGTGATGGGGCCGGAGAACGGGAGCCGTTCACCAGCGGCGATGCGGATCTGCCATTGCACCAGGTCGATCCCCGTGACGAGCTCGGTCACAGGATGTTCGACTTGGAGACGCGTGTTCATTTCTAGGAAGTAGAACTGCCCGTCGCGCGCCAGGAGAAATTCGCAGGTTCCCGCGTTCACGTACCCTGCCTCACGCGCGGCGGCAACTGCGGTGTCACCCATTCGTTGTCTCAGCTCTGGCGCAACCGCAACCGACGGAGCCTCTTCGATCATCTTCTGGTGGCGGCGCTGCACAGAGCACTCGCGCTCGCCTAACGAGATCACGTTTCCGTGCGAGTCCGCCAGGACCTGGATCTCCACGTGGCGCGGGCCCTCGATGTACTTCTCGATATAGACGTCGCCGTCGCCAAATGCATTGAGCGCTTCGCGCCCGGCAGCTTCGAGTGCACTGGCAAGCTCGCCCTCCTGCCTCACTACCCGCATCCCCTTCCCTCCACCACCGGCCGCAGCCTTGAGCAACACAGGATAGCCAAACTGTTCTGCCAACTCAGCCGCTTGCCGAGCATCACGCAACGCCTCTGTAGTGCCTGGCACTATTGGCACGCCAGCCCTGAGCGCCAGAGTTCGCGCTGCCGTCTTGTTTCCCATGGCCGCGATCGCCTCAGGACTCGGCCCAATAAAGATCAAACCCGCATCTCGGACGGCCCGCGCAAACCACTCGCGCTCTGAAAGAAATCCGTAGCCCGGATGGATCGCTTCGGCGCCCGTTTCACGAGCTGCTGCAATGATGCGGTCTCCAAGCAGGTAGCTCTGGCTGGAAGGCGCGGGACCGATGTTTACCGCCTCGGTGGCGGCTCGCACGTGCGGTGCCTGAGCATCGGCGTCAGAGTAAACGGCTATTGAGCGCAGTCCGAGTTCACGACAGGCGCGTATTACCCTTAGGGCAATCTCGCCCCTGTTTGCTACAAGAACGCTGCCAAACATCAGAGCGGGAGGTTGCCGTGCTTTTTCGGCGGATTCTTGTCCCGTTTGGTTTCGAGCGTTTCCAGGGCGTCGATGAGCCTGGGTCTCGTCTCTCTGGGATCGATGATGTCGTCGAGGTAACCGCGCGACGCGGCTACATACGGATTGGCAAACTTCTCGGTGTATTCGGCCACTCGTGCGTCCATTACCGCCTGCCCATCCTTAGCGTCGCTGATCTCGCGCCTGAAGAGAATCTCCACGGCACCCTTGGGACCCATCACTGCAATCTCGGCGGAGGGCCAGGCAACGTTGAAGTCGCCGCGGATATGCTTGGAGCTCATGACGTCGTACGCGCCGCCGTAGGCCTTGCGGGTGATCACAGTAAGCTTGGGAACTGTGGCCTCGCAAAAAGCAAAGAGCAGTTTGGCTCCGTGACGTATGATCCCTCCGTGCTCCTGTGCGACTCCAGGAAGGAATCCGGGAACGTCTTCGAATGTCACGATGGGGATATTGAAGGCGTCGCAGAAACGAACGAATCGGGCGCCCTTGACGGAAGCATTGATGTCGAGCACTCCAGCGAGGACTGCGGGCTGGTTGGCGACTATCCCAACGCTGAAGCCACCAAGGTGCGCAAAGCCACAGAGGATATTGCCGGCATAGTCTCGGTGGACCTCGTAGAACTCGCCGTCGTCTACAACCCGCCTTATGACATCGTGCATGTCATAGGGCTTGTTGGCATTGTCGGGTATCACGTCCAGCAGGGCTTCGTCTCGTCTGTCTTTTGGGTCACCGCTTGTTCCTCGTGGCGGCGAATCGAGGTTGTTCTGCGGAACGAATCTGAAAAGGTCGCGGATTGCCTGAAGACACTGCAGTTCAGAATCGTGGGCAAAGTGCGCCACTCCCGAGGTCGAAGCATGCGTATCGGCGCCTCCCAACTCCTCCATGGTGACGTCTTCGTGGGTTACAGTCTTTACTACGTTAGGTCCGGTCACGAACATGTACGACGAACCGCGAACCATGTAGACAAAGTCGGTTATGGCGGGCGAGTAGACCGCTCCTCCGGCGCAGGGGCCGAGGATTGCGGAGATCTGCGGAATAACCCCTGAGGCCAAGGTGTTCCGGAGGAAAATGTCGGCGTAGCCGCCGAGTGAAACGACCCCCTCCTGGATTCGTGCGCCACCGGAGTCATTGAGGCCGATTACGGGTGCGCCGTTGCGCACGGCGAGGTCCATGACCTTGCAGATCTTCTCGGCGAAGCTTTCGGAGAGTGAGCCGCCGAGTACCGTGAAGTCCTGCGAGAAGACATAGACGAGTCGGCCGTTGATCCGGCCATGGCCAGTTACGACGCCATCGCCGTAGATCTTCTGTTGGTCGAGCCCGAAGTCGGTGGAGCGATGGGTGACAAAGCGGTCGTATTCGACAAAGGAGCCCTGGTCGAGGAGAATGTCGAGCCGTTCGCGGGCGGAGAGTTTTCCCTTGTCGTGCTGGGCTTTGATGCGGGCTGGTCCGCCGCCGAGTTCGGATTCAGCGCGGCGGCGTTCGAGGAGGTCGAGCTGTTCTCGCATGGTCATGGGCGGTAAAGCTAGCCCGGGCACGGGGCTAGCAGTAGGCGAGCCAGTGGGGGAGGCCGATTTGGTGCTATTTGGGATCAGATTCGAATTAGCCCGTGGAACCTGGTCCCTGACGTCACTGCCTGGGATGAATGAGCGGCTGGGTGTACCCGACGCCCTTCTGACGTTTGACTGCTACCTAACTTCGGCGTACGTTAGAGAACCAGGTGCCCGCACGCCAATGAGAGCCTTTTTGGTCATCGTATCAGGGTTGTCGGTGATCGCTGGATCCTTTGCGGAGGTTGCAGGTAGCGACCGCCTTGCAGAGCGCGCAAAGCAGTCAACGCTGAGGGGCGTTGTCGTCGACGACGGCACCGGGCACGGAATACCGGGGGCTGAGGTGCGGGTGGTCCGCGAGGGTCCTGGCAGCACCGGTACGGTTCTGCAGGCGATGAGCGGTGCTAGTGGCACATTCATCTTTGCGAACCTCGATTCCGGCAGCTATTCAATAGCTGCGCGTCGAATTGGGTACAGGTTGGTAGCGGCACGGTTTCTGGTAGACGGCAGGTCAGACGTAGCGATTCGTCTGGAAATGACGCCGGGGCCCGTGGCTCTGGACACCGTTACGATCACTGGTGAGGCGTTGATGCCTTCGCGGTATCGTGCATTCTCGCGGATGCGCGAGTTTTACGAGCGGCGCGCCAAGGGTGTAGGTCAGTTTGTGACCCGCGATTCGATCGAGCAGATGACGACGTCGTCGCTGATTGACATTCTCAGGCGAACTCGCGGACTTAGACTCTCGGTCAATTCGGACGGTACAGCCGATGTTCATTCCGCTCGCTGTCAGGGAATTTCGGTGAGACCTCAGGGTGAGGCCAAGCTTGTGGGGACAGCGCTGGTGGTGAATGGCGTCCGAATAGATCCAATCTCAGCAAGGTATCTGCTAATGGAGATCAGTTCTGCCGACTTGGAAGGCGTGGAGGTCTATCGTGGTCCCGCTGAACTTCCTGCTGAAGTTGTAGGGAGTGCGTGTGCGGCGATCTACGTGTGGACTAGATGAAGAGTGGGTTAAGTCTGAGCACTCCAGGTTGTCGAGACGGCTGCCCTGCTGCATAAGTAGTGAAACAGCGAATGCGCTGAGCTGTTTCCTACGAGCGCGATGGAGGAGAGGTGTTCAAGACGCTTGCGATATGCAGTGCGATAACTGTCACAGTAGCGCCCGCACATTTGCCTGGACAGACAGCGACGCCCCAGCTACGAATTGAGACGCGACCAGCGCTCGAAATGGGTGGCGACGGAAGCGGTCCCCGTAGTCCGCTCCTGGCCAGAGTGCGCACTGGAGCGCGAACGAAGAGCGGCTACGCGATCGCCGACGCCGCTGCGCACTCCTTTTTCGTTTTTGACTCACTTGGGCGATTTGAGCGTGCAGTAGGACGTCAGGGCAAGGGACCGGGTGAGTTCAGTGGCATAACCTGGGTAGGACAATGCGCGGGCGATTCCCTCGTTACGTGGGACAGCATGGAGCGCCGCCTTTCTGTATTTAGCGCCGACGGCAGCTTTGCGCGGCAAGTGAGACTGCCGCACTCGGCAGGACAGGTCGCCTGCGCACCTAACGGCACTCTGGCATTCTTGATGTACCCAAGGGGTGGCACGCCGCCGGGGATGATGGGCGAGGCCAAACGCGTTACTGTTCCGATCCGCCTGCTCAACATGCAGGGGGACTCCGTCGGCACAATTCCGGACATTCCCTTTGGCGATGGACGTCTGTTCGGCGCGCTGACTCGTATCGCGGTCACTAACGACGCCATTTTTGTCGGCACGGCGGAAGGTCCGTACGTAGACCGCTACATTCTTGGCGGTGCAGAACACCGTCGTATCGACCTTCCGCTAGAAGAACGGCGCACTTCCAGGGCTCTTCACGAACGCGGCGTAGACGCGATGTTGGACGGAATGCGTTTGCAGGGAGACCAGAAGACAAAGCAGCGGCAGATGATGCTCTCGATGCCACTTCCGGCAGTCCGGGCATACTATCGCGATGTTGCTGTATCGCCGAATGGCACGATGTGGATAGCGGATTCCTACGCCATCGATGGTGATACGGCCGTCACATTAAGAGCATTCAATCAGAGTGGCACTGAGCTGGGCAAAGCGATCTTACCGAATCCCAGTATCAGATTGCTCGAAGCTGGCAACGACTATCTGTTGCTCTCCTACGAAAATGATGAAGGGGAGCCGAGGGTCGGAGTCTTCAGGGTGCTGGCTCAGGGTAGATAGCAGCAAGTCAAGTTTGACTATACCCGTGGTGGTTGTGCCCCCTGCGGTCGGAATCGAACGACGTGCGAGGAGCACACTCCGGTTGGACCCGCGCATCAGACATGCAGAGCCGGACTACATAGACACAACGACATAGTGACTCACTTCCGTTTGGGCGGGCCAATCTCGTAGCGCACCACTGTCTCCACGTCGAACTCGTCCTGTACGGTGCCCCAGATCGTTCCGAGCTGTGCTACGTGTAAACGAAAGCGCTCGGGTGCTTCGACCTCGCCGAGGTCACCGCCATCGGCGCTAATCACGTGCCAAGTCGCCCCCCTGGCAGGACCAGGTTTACGAAGCCATATCGAACCGTCTCGACCGACTGTCAATTGCGCGACCGGCGGCGTATGTGGCGGTCGATGAAACGATTTACTAATCTCGCGCCTTGCTGCATCGAAGCTGGAAAACATCTGTCGTGATACAGCACGCCGAGCTTCAGCGTCAACCAGGCTGTCGACAAATCGCGAGCTTATTGGTGTGGGTGTGTACGGCAGATTCTTCGAGAAGACCGTGTCACCAGTGGCGCTCAGTTTCGTTAGCCTGAAGGTCCTCTGCCTTGCCACGGTGACTTTCCGGTCCACGATCACGATCCATGCACCATCTGGAGACGTCCCCCAAAGCGTGGATTCGTCATACGGCTGCGTCCGAAAGCTGGACGGTCCTTCGCGAACAGCGGGGTTGCTGATTTTCCAGATACTGTTGGCGACATCCAGCATGCGAACTGTGTGGCCTTGAGCGCTCCGCGGATTCCAGCGGACCAATGGAATGCTTGCCTGGGCTCCACTTGCGACGCGGTCGGCAGAGACTCCTTCTGAAGCAATGAGATCTCCATTAGCCAATCGAGCGAGCTGGGTCACCGGTCTTTCGAGCCGACTGGACTCAAGATACCGGCCCCGGCTGTCGAATCTGGATACTCGGCCAATGAGATCGAAAACCCAAATCGTGTCTCCATTCCAACCGGCAGCGCCGAGGTAGCGGAAGTCACCCGGGCCGTCGCCGCGACGTCCGAAGTCATAGAGGTGCAATCCGCGAGCCGTATACGCGCGGATTACGCCTTCTCTCGGTTGCAGCACCAGGATCGCTCCATCCGCTCGCACCGCAAGGCCGCCAACGCCGGTAAGCAGATACTCGGGTGCCGAATCGCTACCGATTCGCAACGACGGGGTAGTGCCAGCGCTCTGTGCGGTTCCCTGTGCAGCGACGAGCGCAACTGCGAGGAACAGCGGGAAGGATGTTCTGACTGGTCGCATAGGCTCACTGTAATTCTCTATCGATTGTGAGACCCTCGACGCACGGCAAACGTTTACGGCCGCGGATGAACGCGGAGACAACAACTGCGTTGGACGCGGGTAAACGCGGAAAAAGCGAAGAAACACTTTTCTGAATGCTTTGTGAGTGACCAATGGCTGAACTTGCCCCGATTTCGTGGACGCGGACTACGCGAGTTGCAGCTGAGCGTGACGCTCCCACTGAACCAGACAGCATACCGCCGTTGTGATCCGCCCTCGCACGAAGGAGGCAGCCACCAATAGGTAGTGTGCCAGTCCTTCCTGATGCAACTGAAGTGTCGGATGCGTGTCGCATGCTCCTATAACTCGTGGTCCATATGCTTGAGCTCGTTTGAACCGACTCCATCTATGTGATGGCACTTGAAGAACAGTTGATTTGTCAATCATTAAGTGCTGGCACAAAAGCACCTCCACCTCACCATTCCCGGGGTTCTTTGTCGCCTCAGGCATGATGCGTTTGGAAGTCATGCTCACTAAGTGAAGTTGCCCTCATGTCACGCCTAGGGTCCCTAGGAGCACGCGCTTGGTGACGCTGTCACGTAAGTGCGGGTCTGAATTACAGAGCGAGCCTCCAGCATTGGAGGCTACTTTATAGATGCGGGCACACGCGCTTGGAATGGACGCACCTCCCTTCCTCTCTTAGGTAGTCCACGAAGTGACCAAGCGCGGAGTGGCTCCCTTGTCAGGTAAGGCAGAGATGCATAACTTACATAAGCAGGTCGAAAATGGCCCCTTGGGCAATCTGGCTTCCTTTCCGGAATCATGCGGAGCGCTCATGACCGTACACCGCGCTTTCCTGTGTTGTGTTCTACTAATTGCTTGCAGCTGTAGAGCAGCTACATCAGTCGATGGCTCGGGTAGCCAACCCGCATCATATGTCGTTACCGGTAGCATCTCCGGGCAGATGCGAGGAGACATGGATGCAATCGTTGATGCTCGGATCAGCGCATTTGGCTACTTCGAAGGTGACACAATAGCTCGGGCAATCAGCGGCACCGTATCATCGAGTGTTGTAGGGGCCTATCAGTTAGAGGTATACGATAGCCTAGCCGTAGCCTCGCCAGTGAACGCTTCAAATCCGAAACAGTGGCGGGCACTACTCGTTGTTGATCCGCTTCGCGGTTCCCGGAACGCACTGACGGTTGTTCAAAGCAACTCGATTACTGTCTCTGCCGGAGCTCCATCCCATCGCGTGGTGAGGCTTGACTTCGATATCGGGGGCTTCGTCCCGGGATCTTTGCCGATCAGGCTGCCTGGTCTACTTCCCGACCGTGATGAGCCAGTCGATACAGCGGGGTTGTCGGATTCAGCACGATCTAATGGTGCTGACATCTTTGTTCGCCTCACCGGCCCCGTCACAGCTCCCGCGCTGGCGATGCTTGTGGATGCAGGTTTGGCCAAAGGCGCATTGCATTCCGCGCTTCATGTCTTTGCGTCCGGGGCACTCGGCACGGTATGGGGTGCGCTGCCCGCAGCTTCACCTGGAACCCCAGATGTGCTCGAGAATATTTCCGCCCTGCCCTTCGTTATCGCTATCAACCCTTTGAGTCGGCGCACGGGCGGCGATACTGTGACATCAAGGCCGTCCGCGGATGACGAACCGTTTTCTGCAACCGATGATCGATGGTTCGTCTACGATGTAGCCGGACGTTGTTACATAGACAATCCTTCAAGTGAATTAGTCGTTCCGGCACAATGCGGTACACTCCTAGTTGGCCTCGCAGCCGGAGTTCGCTCAAGTGATCTCGTGGGTCTTTTTAAAATCATTGGCGGCCAAGTGGAAACGGATCACTCCCTGCCTGCGAACGGACTCGGATGGCTGAGTCTGAAAGTCCCGGTGGGGACAGAACGGAGCGCAAGGGCGGCACTCAAGGCAGACGCTCGGATACGGCACGTTGAACCTAACTACGAAGGAGTAGTGATATAGTACTCATAGCATCGGCGCGCATACGTGTTAAGAATAGACAGCTGCAGTTCCCAGCAGCAACGATATCGATTTGTATCCTATCATCGTTCCTTCCCCCATTCGATTTACGGCCATGTCTAAGAGTCGAGAGGCGTATATCTATTTTTTGATCTGTGCATCGGCTCTGACGGCCTGCGCTTTGGATCCCATTGGTACTGATCGGTCCGTGGAGGCTCGTCAAGAGGCACAACCATCGCGATTGCCCCAGGAATTTGCCGATGCAAGGTTCGGCTCAGCCGCACCGCCACGAATTAGGATTCCGATTGACACTGTCTTGCGTGCTCTGGGCGATCCTAAGCGAAGCGACGGGCTCCTTATTGTCGGCCTAAAAGAAGCTAACGCTGTACGGGGCGTTAGCATTTCAGGGATTGCATTAGCCGAGCCAGATAGAGCACAAGCTCAGGAGCAGATTCTCTCAGATCAACGACAGGCGGAACTCATTCGAGGATGGCTACGACCTTTTGAGCGAGCAGTGGCGGGCAAAATACTGGTGGACACCGTGCGCACAACATCGATTCTTCTGCGTGTGCCACTGACTCGAGAATCACTGAATGCCCTGCAGCAGCACCCAAACGTCGACTATCTGGAACCGAACTGGATCGGCGAGACGATGAGCGCTACGACGACCGGTCTGGTCAACTCGTTCATGCGACTGACTGAGACTCGTGCCTGGGGCATCGATTCAGTACGTGCGCCATATGTGTGGGGTTTGGGATACACAGGTGGCACGGTGCCGATTGGCATTGCTGATACAGGTTTTGACCTTGGCCATCCTGATTTTCAGTTCACTTCCTCCTTTAGTAACTTTACGACAGATCAGCCAGACAATCCCTGCACGACCGCCTTTACTGCCTGTTGGTACGAACTCCCGTTTCACGGGAGTGGAGTGTTAGGTATCGCTCGTGCTCAGCACAATTCTGCTGCGGCAGTTGGCGTCGCTCCTGGTGGGACTGGCACCGTCGACATCGCGAAAGTAGCGTTTGTCGCAACCGGTGGTACAGTAAGTGTATTACGCGATACTGACTTCGTAGAGGGCGTTATTTTTATATCGTCGGCCCTTCACTCCTATGGCATCACCGACATTGCCGTCACATCCGTCGGGTTCAATGACACACTCCCGGCAAACTATCAAAGCCTCCGTGATGCATTCGCGACGGCGTACAACCAGCAGAATGTACTTTGGTTTGCCTCAGCAGGTAACAGTGGCAGTATCATGATCCCTGCCGCGTTCGACGACGTGGTGGCGGTCGGAGGACTAATGAGGCAAAGTGGAACTTTGGTGCGAGCGCAGTTTGGCGGCACTATCGCCTTCACGTCTCCCGAACACCCGCAAGTGGAACTGTTTGCGCCTGCCGAAGGCTTGGTCGTCTCATGGAACCGAGGCTCAGGCAACCCCACGATCACTCAACAGGGAACTTCCATGGCTGCGCCGATCGCGTTGGGGGTTGCACGGCTGGCCTTGGATCGCTTTCCGAGTCTCACAGCATCTCAGTTGAGACAAGAACTCCAAAGCCATGCTCGGGACTTGGGTACTGCCGGGAAGGACAATCAATATGGATACGGGATGGTTGATGCGAAATGTGTTGTCCTGCAAACGCTCCCGTGCGTCTAGACAAATGAGCCCTCAGTCGAACAAACTTTAAAGTACTCAAGGCGTCAGATACTATGCAGCACCCCCCGAAGCCTTAGGTGCTCCGGGGGCTATTTCTTGGTTACTTTTGCTCTACTCGTCGTCTGGCGGCGTCAGATCGTCAGGAACCGCCGGGACCTCGTCCTCCTCCGAGTGAATCTTGAGATTCTCAGGCTTGGGTGGCTGCTCCTCAGGAATGTTAGTCACCGTCAACACAATACGACGATGAATTGGATCGACCTCGACTACTCTCAAGTCGAGCGTCATGCCATCCCACACAATGTCCGCCGGTGACTCGATAACCTTTTCAGACGGAAGGTGCGAAAGCGGCACGAACCCTTCGATATCGTTGCCGATGTCGACCACCACTCCCTTCTCCATGAGGCGAGCCACAAGGCCACGCAGCTCGGTTCCCACGGGATACATCTCGCCAATTCTGAGCCACGGATCTTCCGTTGCCTGCTTAAGACCAAGCGAAATCCGCTTGTTCTCCGCATCGATCGCAAGGATCACCACGTCAACAGAATCACCCTTCTTGACCACGTCCGACGGATGCTGCACACGCTTGGTCCAGCTCATGTCGGAAATGTGGATCAGACCGTCGATTCCCGGCTCGATCTCGACGAATGCGCCAAACGACGTAAGGTTGCGCACCTTGCCGTTGAGCCGCGCGCCCACAGGGTACTTGAGCGGCAGGACCATCCATGGATCCTGCTCCGTCTGCTTCATACCAAGCGAGATCTTTTCTTCGTTTGGATCGACCTTGAGCACGACGGCCTCGATCGTCTCACCAATCGAAACAATCTTGGAAGGATGACGCACGTTGCGCGTCCAGCTCATTTCGCTGATATGCACCAGGCCTTCGATGCCGGGCTCCAGCTCGATGAACGCACCATAGTTC
>CAZYTS010000054.1:0-19247 GCA_964649855.1 uncultured Gemmatimonadaceae bacterium | reverse complement strand
GTAAATGGAGAACGCGAAGCTCTCTGGGCGCGTGAAGCAGCGGTTCGCGCACTTGGTGCTGAGGCCGTGGTACCGTTTGGGCTGACGAACATGGGCGGCGAGGATTTTGCATTCTACATGGAACGGATCCCTGGCTGCTTTATGCGTGTAGGTGCGCGCGAAGCCGGCGGTGAGCCAGTTGCCGCCCACTCACCGCATTTTCATGCCGCGGACGATGCGATCTTTGTGGGCGCCACCCTGCTCGCCGAATGCGCTCGCGTTGCGGGGGAACGGCTGAGAGGCTGAGGGGGCTGAGAGGGCTGGGATGAGATAAGTCTACCAGCCAGAGCTACTCGACTGACCTACCTCAGCACAACATCCAGGTCCTTTCTTATCGCTTCGAGAGTGCCGATCTTGACGTCGTAGCGGACCGTGCCCCCGGCATGCACCACCTCTACCCGATACCTGGCGCTTGGCTCGAAGTCATAGGGGCTGTATACCGCAACGCTCGAAGATGGAACGTTTGATCCTGCCCCGTCGCCTCTCACCGACGCATACCGAGAGGTCTCAATAGGCATCACCAGGACGTCGTCACGGAAGAGTCTCACCTCCCGTACGTCGCCTCTGCGATCACTAGCGGCAGAAAACGGGAACGACGCGCTGTTGCCGGCGGCGTCCAGCATTACCACCGCTCTCCTCTCGTCCACGTACCTGTCCCACTCCGACCACGCCATGATCGGATCTCGTGTGGGGGCCCGAATCGCCATGGGATTTGGTTCCGCAAGCCGCGAGCGATACTTCATCACCTGGGGGGTCATCACAAGCACAGTGATGTCCTCACCGGGCAACTGGTAGGAGGCGATCGTTGCGCGCGTGTTGGCTATGGCCTGTGCACCCAGACGACTGGTGGGCATAGGAGTGTCGGGCCAGGTTGGAAAGAGAGAATCGTTGGCCACGCGCGCTGGCAGGGCCTTTGCCTTGACCACCGCGTCCTGCAACATGGTGGTAGTCGAAACACGATTACCAAGTGCGAGGCCGAGCAGTTCACCGCTCTGTGCCGACACCACCGGCGCGCTGCTCTGCGCTCTCCGGAGCGTGAGCGAAGTGCCAAGCCTATCTGCTCCGAGCTCGGTAACCTTTCCGTGGACGGCGGCACCATCACCACGCCGCAATGGAGGAATCATTACCACGCTGTCTCCAACGGTTGCACCTGCCACCGAAGTCGAAACCGGCTCGCAGCGCACGCAATGCCGCATTGGAATCAAAAGCGTGGCGAGACCGCTCGCCTGATCGATGGTCATCACAGTTGCCCGCGCTCGCCGGTTAGGTGCGGGGAACACATCCACCACTGAGTCGCGCGGAATCAGGCTTGCAGCAGTGAGGGCCAACCCAGACCTGTCGACGATCGTAGCAGAACCCGACCCCGCCGACGACGATATCGCGACGGTGGCCCGTGACACCGCAGGAACCAGAATCGAATCAGGAATGACGCCCTCCGGCTTGCTGGCCAGCAGTACTCCCACACCCGAAACTACATCAGCAAAGCTTGCACTTGAATCTGCTGGCACTGCCGCTGAAAGCGATGATGCACTTGCTGGATCGTCGGAGTCCTTGCTCAATACAGGCACGAGTACCGCTACTGCAGCAGCGGCAACCACTCCACCAAGCAACAGCTGCAGGCGACGACCGCCAAAGAACTGTCTGGTGCTGTGATCGCTCTCGACCTTCAGCGACTCGGCTTCGCCCCCTTCTACTGATTCCTCTGTCTGCACAGCAACATCTGCTGTGGCGCTGGCGCCCTCACCAATAACGGTTGCGGGAACAAACGGTACAGCCGAACGCCGTTGCGTCTGTGAGACCGGTATCGGTGCTTCTGTTGGGGGCGGAGAAATCGCCCTGATGCCGTGACCACTGTCGAGCGCGATTCCGCCGCGCGCAGGAGTAGGAGTCCGCTGCGAGAGTGCGAGCAGATAGGCTTGCTCCTCCTCGCCAAGTGGCATCTGTGTAACCACAGCGTCCAGCTCCGCGACAAACTCCAGCGGATCAGAGTAGCGGTCGTTAGGGTCCGCGGCCAGAGCGCGATCAAAGGCTGATTGCAGTGAATCCGGCCACTCCACTTCGGACCCGGAATCGGCCAGGCGGCGTGGTGGCGACGTCATGCGCGCGATGAGAGCCTCACCACTCGCACCCTCCGGATATGCAGCAGTTCCTGTTAAGGCCTTGTAGGCAATGAGCGCCAGCGCGTAGAGGTCGCTCCGCTCGTCGAGAGCGTCTCCCGACAGCTGCTCAGGACTCATGTAGTCAGGCGTGCCGATTATGAGTCCGGTCGAAGTGAATTGCTGCGTCGTGCGGTTCATGGCGCGTGCAATCCCAAAATCGACTAGCTTTACGAGATCGGTGCCGTAGCGGGTACGGCCGATCATGACGTTGTCTGGCTTGAGATCGCGGTGCAGGATGCCCATGGTGTGGGCGGCCGTAAGTGCCTCGGCTATCTGGCGCGTTACCTCTGCTGTGCGGGCGAGGTGAAGGGACTTTTCACGCTCCAGGATGCGCGATAGCGACTCACCATCCACGAACTCCATCGCGAGGTACACAAGCTTGTCCGGCGTTTCGCCAAAGTCGTAAACCTGCGCAACGTTAGGGTGGGAGATCTGGCTGGCGTTTTCCGCCTCGCGGTGAAAGCGCCCTAACGCCACAGGGTCGCCGATCATCCAGGGCCGCATAAGCTTGAGCGCTACCTTGCGGCGGATTCGAACGTGCTCGGCGAGGTAGACCTCGCCCATCCCTCCCTCTCCCAGCTTCTCGTGAACCAGAAAGCGGTCGGCGACTACCGTGCCTATGAGCGAGCCCGTCCCGCTGGCGACGAGAGAGGCACCGTCGACCGTGCAGAATCGGTCCTCGTTGCCGTAGGACCGGCCGCACTGCGGACACAGCTTTTCGTTATTCACCGGCGGAATCGCGCACGAGCATCAGCCACTCGGGAGAGTCGTGCAATCTAGTGCCCTGCAGGTGGCTCGGGACCTCGGGCAAACCCGAGGTCCCGGTCTTCTGGCTCAACGACCGCCCTCCAGGAGAGATGCCACCTGAGAGATATGCGCCGCCGCTCCCTCGATGGCCGTTGCCAAGCGCACTATCTCGCGTTCCGCAGTCGGCCAGTCCCTAAGCTCGATCCCCTCCCGTACTCCCGGCAGCGTCTTCACCCCATAGCCGGTGTAGAGCCCTGGGGCGTAGAGGAGGTGCTTGAACCAGGGGCGCTTGGGAAGGCCATCCGGCGATGCAAAACGTCGCTCGGTGTCCTTGAGGAGATTGTTAGCCTGCGCGAGCACTGCGGCACTTGGCAGAGACTTGACCGACCCTTCCAGCGCCGCGTCGTAGCGAGAAGCCGCACGAGTCAAAGAGTCCACCGCGTTGTCGAGCGGGGCAAAGTTCAGAGCGGGAACGAGCGCCCTTTTAGCAGGGGGATTGAGCGGTTCCTGTGGGTCGGTCGTGGCCTTGTAGACTCCATCGTCGATCATCCGGTTTGTCTCGGCGGTTTGCTGCGCCATGGTTTCACGCAATGCTTTGACTTCGTCAGCGTAGCCGCGAATTGTCTCGGCGAGATTTGTGAACTGGTATGGCAGGATGTCTGCGCCGGCGAGCCTCATGACTGCCGTGCCGACTACCTGCGCGAGCGCACGGTTGTACACGTAAGTCGTGTCACTGAAGCGCTCAACCCAGGCCGGGCTGTCGTAAATCGAGTGATAGACACCGTAGCCGCCTTCGCCACCAAACCCAAGGTCAAGTGAAGGAACGCCGAGGTGCTGAATAAAGGGCGTATAGTCCGAGCCGGAGCCTAACGCCTCTATGCGTAAATCTGCTCGCTCCCTCGCCTCGCGCTTTTCGGTGGGATTTCCATTGAGAATCAACGCGGACTGACTCCGCTTCCAGACAGTAAGTCCCGTCTCAGGATCCTGAACCTCCCTGGCCACACCGTTGATAAAGCGCTCCAGCGAATGTGAGCCGCCTGCATACATGTAGCCGCGGCCATTTCCATCTGTATTGATGTAGGCTACCGCCTTCTGTCGCAGCTCAGCGCCGTGGTGTTCGGCCCACTCAGTGGATCCCAATAGCGCAGGCTCTTCAGCATCCCAACCGGCGTACACGATGGTGCGGCGCGGTTTCCAGCCCTGCTTGACGAGTTCTCCCATGGCGCGCGCTTCTTCCAACTCGGCGATCATTCCCGCAAGCGGATCCATGGCCCCGTTGACCCAGCCGTCGATGTGGTTGCCACGAACCACCCATTGATCCGGAAGCTCCGCGCCCCGCAAAGTCGCAATCACGTTGTAGGCCGGTACCAGGTCCCAGTTGAACTGCGTCTGCATCCTGACGCGTGCGGGGCCTGGGCCAAGTCGGTACGTCAACGGAAGTGCGCCCCTCCACGACTCGGGGGCCACTGGTCCCTGCAGCGCTTCGAGCAATGGTTTGGCGTCTTCCCACGAAAGCGGAAGAACCGGGATCTTCATGATCGTGGCTGCGTCCTTGCGATCGATGCGAGGCGCATCTCGTGTGGCTCCATGGCCAACGGTCAGCGGATCGCCCGGCGCCACGGGCATGTCGAGAACGCTGCCTCGCTGCACGCCGTCTTTTGGCCGCCACGGGCCCTCCGGATATGTGATCCCCTGGAAATAGCCGTCGTCACGCGGATCCGAATAGATGAGACAGCCAATAGCGCCGTGCTCGGCGGCAACCTTGGGCTTGATGCCGCGCCAGCTGCCACCGTACCGGGCAATGACAATCGCTCCTTTCACCGAAATACCACGGCGCTCTAGCTCTTCGTAGTCCGCCGGCACGCCGTAGTTGACGTAAACGAGCGGCCCCGTGACGTCGCCATCCGCCGAATAGGCGTTGAAGGTCGGAAGCTGTTCCGACTTCTGGCTCGAGGTCGGATCGGCGCGCAGGGATGGCTCTTCGAGCCTGGCTACATACCGTGAAGGCGAAAGCAGCTCAACGCGGCGCAATTTTGGCGTCGGGAAGAGTACGTAATACTCCTCGATTTTCGCGTCCCATCCCCACGAGTTGAACAGATCCCTCAGGTACTCCGCATTCTCCTTCTGATGCGGGGAACCGACGTGGTTGGGCCGCGCCGCGAGGCGACGCAGCATTTGGCGCAGCCGGGCAGTATCTGGGATAGAACGAAATCGGGTTTCCCACTCCCTTTGTTGTCTTGCTGTTTGAGCAGAGAAGCCGAGGATCGGTTCGGGATCCTGGACATCAGGGCTGAAGCGTTGCGAAGGGCTCGGCGTGAGTACAGTTAGCAGGCCGATTGAAAGGCCGAAGTGCTTGAGGGGAAACAACATAGGCCAGTTGTACGGGGGTGGGATGAAACGAGGGGCTCCGCGATGAGCCAAGTTGAAACCTGAAGTGTACGGTGGCTAGAGGAAGCTTTCTGTTGCGTGAGCGGCAGGGAGTGGTACTTTGGCCTCAGGAGAACAGACGTGCAGACGCTGAGGCGGTCCCCCCTTCTCACGAGCGCGATCGGATCGTTGGCACTCTCCATTGTGCTTGCGAGTAATGGTGGTGCGCAGGAGGTAGGAACCGGTGGTGTGAGCGGGATGGTTCGGGACTCTTTAGGCACACCGCTTGTAGGTGCGCAGATCACCGTTGGTGGTTCCGAACTCGTAGCCGAATCGGACGAGCGGGGCGAGTTTGTGCTTGCTAAAGCGCGCGCCGGCGAAATGTCGATCAGGGTTCGCCGCGTCGGATATCAACCGGACACTGTCAGGGTAAACGTGCTAGCCGGTCAGACGATTCCGGTTGAGATCGTGCTGCACCGAATAGCTGTGGAGCTTGCGCCGCTGGTTGTTTACGGACGCCGCAATGTCACTGGGCCCATGGCAGGTTTCTACGAGCGACTGAGTCGCGGCCACGGACATTTTCTCACGCGGGAACAGATCGAGCGCAGAAATCCGCATAACATGACGGATCTGTTCCGCATGATTCCAGGTGCGAGGCTCGAACCCACGCGGTTTGGCAGCGCGCGCGTTCGCTTTAGAGGTTCACGCAGCGCGCCGCTGGTCTGGCTGGACGGTACGCCACTCTATGCCGGAGAGTTCGATCTCGACTCTGTAGATCCTCGCACCTTTGAGGGAATAGAGATTTACTCCGGCGCGTCGAGCGTGCCGGCTGAGTTCCAGGGGAACCGCGCAATTAGCAGCGCGTCTGGCACCATCGTACTCTGGAGCCGTCGCGGAGAACTCAGACCTAAAAAGCCAAAAGCGGGATATTCCGCAGCCCGGGAGATCCAGCGCATGATCGAGGAGAAGCTGGTCTTTACGGCAAATCAGGTCGACGTGCCTGCCCGGCCCGACTCAGGAGACCTGATTCGCCCTGTCTATCCGGATTCTCTTTTTGAAAACTCGGTTGGCGGAACTGTGGTTGTTGAGTTTGTCGTGGATCGCGGCGGCGAAGTTGATATGGAGACGTTCAACATCGTCTCTATGACACACCCCTCGTTAGGTGAATCAGTGCGACGCGCCGTGAGGGACCAGCGATACCGCCCGGCCATGAGAAATGGCTACGCGGTGCAGCAGGTGGTTCAGCAACCCTTCAACTTTGTACCCGATTCGACGTCAACCAGACGCCGACGCTGACCAGACTGGTGGCGCACCAGTCCCGCTGCGCCACCAGCCGGTTATTCCCCAGTCAAACGCGCCAGATCAGATACCGCCATTCCCATGGCGTGGTAGCCTTTGTCCACGTACACGGTGCTGCCGGTTATCCCTGTGGCGAGCGGTGAACAGAGAAACGCAGCAGCGTTCCCAACTTCATCGGCGGTCAGTGGTACCGGAATCGGTGTGTTGGCAGCGCAATATTCGACCATTCGTTCGATGATGCCAATGGCGCTGGCTGCACGAGATGCGTAGGGTCCTGCCGAAATCGTGTTGACGCGGATTCCCCATTGTCTTCCTGCCTCGTAGGCAAGAGTCCGGGTATCGCTTTCAAGAGCAGCCTTGGCAGATGACATTCCACCGCCATAGCCGGGAACCACTCTTTCACTCGCCATATAGGTCAGTGAAACGACGCTGCTGTGGGGGCGCATCAGCGGCGCCAGTCGGCGCAGCATGGCAATCAAGGAGTACGAACTTACGCTTAGCGCCGCCAGGTAACCGGCGCGTGACGTCTGCAGCAATGGCTTTTTTACTTCCGGGCCATTGGCCAGACTGTGAACAAGAATGTCAAACGATGGAGAGCCGAAGTCCTTTTCGATAGCATTGGCGAGTCCATCGATAGAAAAGTCGCCGAGATCTTTGTAGCGCTTGCTCTCCAGTATGTCTTCGGTAACGTCTGCCATCGTATCGAAGGCGGCATCGAGCGGGTAGATCTTCTCGAACTCCAGGAGAGACCCGTCCACAAGACGCCTCGACTCATCCATCTTTCCCCGCTCCAGGAGGTTGAGAAAGATGTTGAGCGCGGGAGGCCATGTTCCCACACATACACTTGCACCGGCGCTAGCCAGCGCCTTGGCTATTGCAAATCCAAAACCACCGTCGTCGGCAACACCCGCAACCAGGGCCCGTTGCCCGGAAAGATCTATTGAAAGCATGCCACAAAAGTGGCCGAGTGAAGGGAGATAGTGAATACCGTCACGCGGGTTGATACTCAACGCGTCATCACCGATAGTTCCCCTCCCTCTTTGGCTAGCGGACACTACCATCAGCGAATCTCTCTCGACTCTCACTGATCTCTACGAACTCCCCCCTCGACTGAGCGCGGCGTCGGAAGAGGGCGAGTTTCGTTTTCTGCGGATACTGGCCCGAGCTTACGCCGCCCTCGACGAGATCCCCGAACGGATCGAGGATGGCCTGCGGGACGTAGCCAACGTCCTCGGTTTTCGGGCCGACTGCAACGCCACCGCCACCTCCGTCCTCCTTTCCATATCCAAGGGAGACAAGCAGTGGACAGATGTCATCCGCACTCGGCAGCAGGGTGCCGACTTTGCCCGCTCGGTGGCTTTGCACCGCATAGTTGACCGAGTGCGTGATGGCACCCTGATGGCTGACGAAGCCGCCGACAGGATTCAGCAGCTCCTCACCTGGTCGCGCAAACCGTCCGTAGTCACAAGCATGCTGGCCAATGGTACGTTGAGCGCGTCGGCTGCCCTGCTTCTTCGCGCGCAATGGAGCGAGTTCCTACTCAGCTTTGTACTCGGTGCGGTGGTTGGATGGGCGCTGGAGTTCGTAGCAAAACGTGAATACCTCGCTGCGCTCGCACCCGTAGCACTTGCTGCCTTTACCTCGGCGGTCTGCTTTTCAGCCGTGGAATGGGGACTCGACTCGGTGCGGCCTGTGGGCACCCTGATTGCAGCGCTCGTGATCCTGTTCCCAGGGTGGCGCATGACGGTGGCCATGACGGAACTGGCCTCGGGGCACTGGACTTCGGGGGCAGGGAGATTTCTCGCCGGGATTACAACACTTCTGTTGTTGATAGTTGGAGTAGTCGTGGGTCGTCAGGCAGCAGGTTCGGCCGTTGACATTGTCGCCGTGTCAGCCACCGGACTACCTACGTGGGTACGGGTGATGGCTCCTCTGATGGCCGGAGTGGCGCTCACCTGGATATTCAGCGCCCGTGTGCGTGACATGGGATGGATAGCTCTCATCTGTATCGTGACGTCGTTGGCATCGTTTCTTGGGGGCTATCTGTTGGGACCGACAGCCAGCGCCTTTGTTGGCGCGTTTACCGCCATGGCCGTGGGAGCTCTACTCGCCAGGAGGCTGCGACTCCCGTATCCCGTGCTGCAGCAACCTGCGACTCTGCTGATGGTTCCCGGGAGCCTTGGCTTTTTGAGTATGGGATCGCTGCTCGACAACAACGTGACCGTGGCGATTCAAACGGGATTCCAGATGCTGTTTATCGCGCTTACACTGGCTCTTGGTGCTATGACCGCCCAGGTGGCGCTGCGGCCGCTGACCGAATATCAGGACTACAGAAAGCGAGTGCTTCTCAGGTAGGCGCGACGTTTCGACGCTTCAACGTTTCGACGCGCAGTGGCCGGCAGTTGGGTGTAAGGGCGCCCTCCTTGCCTTCCTCGCTCTCCTCGCCCTCCTCAACCACGCTATACTCCCCATGTGGCACAGCCCTCTCCCACCGAGTCAAAGCTTCCCGTCCTCCAGGACGCAGCCGCGCAGTCTCCATCGAGCCAGCGCGACTCTATCCGCACGCTGGGCCACGCTCGGGCATTGTGGCGCATCGCGGCCGCCGACGTTTCCTGTGGCAACAAGGTCACCCTCCTGAGAAATGGAGTCGAGGCCTTTAGTGAGATGCTTAGTCTCATCGAAGACGCCGACGAATCCATCGAACTGGAGCAGTACATCTACCGAAACGACGAGACTGGCGAGCGTTTCAGGGACGCGCTTGCCCGAGCTGCGAGCCGAGGAATCCGCGTTCGGGTGCTGCTGGATTGGATTGGCCGAATGGGCTGCCCGACGAGCTTTTTCAATCCCATCAAGGAAGCGGGCGGCGAAGTCCGCATCTTTAACCCGATCGGATTTCGCAGTTGGCTGGGGCTACTGCCGCGCGACCACCGCAAGCTTCTCACGGTCGACAAAAAGCACGGCGTAACGGGAGGCATTGGTATTGGCGATCAGTGGCGTCGCGGCATGCTGCTCAAGAAGAGTTCTCCCTGGCGTGACACCGCGGTCGCGATCTCGGGACCTGCGGTGGAGGACATGGTCAGTTCCTTTCAGCGCATGTGGGAGCGGGCCGGTGGTGAGCGACGGATGCGGCGCCGCGGCGTGCGTCTACCACGCTCCACCCACTTGGACCCATCGCACGATCCACCATCGCTCGTTGGCATCGTAGAAGGTGAACCGGGTCGACTGCGTATTTCGCGCGCCCTGCAGATGCAGGCGCTGGGCGCGGAAAAGAGCATCTGGATTGCCAGCGCCTATTTTGCGCCGGCTTGGGGTGAGGCCGAAGCCCTGGCGGGAGCCGCCCGAGACGGCGTGGACGTGAGAGTTCTGGTCCCCAGTCGCTACGACCACCCCTGGCTTCGCGTGGTGCTGGAGCCGTACATCCACCGCCTGATTGGCAGCGGTGTGCGACTCTGGGAGTGGCGCGGTGAAATGATGCACGCCAAGACGAGCGTGGTTGACGGGCGCTGGGTGCGTGTAGGTTCGACGGACTTCAATGCGCTTGGCATTGCAATCAACTACGAGTTGGATGCAGTTATAGAAGATGGCGCCCTTGGTTCACAGGCCGAAGCGATGTTTCTGGAAGATCTGGAAAGATCGAGAGAGCTTTTTGTAAGACGTTTCCACCCTTCGGGCACGCTCAAGGGCAACCAGACCGCTGTACAGCCGGCAAGGCAATGACGCTGCAACATGGCTGACGTCGGTAGCGAACAATGACGCGAGTGATGGCCGAGATCGATGCAGTGGTGCTGCAGGCGGCAGTAGCGCTGGGCCTGGCGATGGTCGCGCTTTTTCTCCACCGCCGTTACCGCAGACCGTACTTTGTGTGGTTTGCGGCTGCTTTTGGCCTGTATGTGCTGAGACTGGTAGCCATCGTGGCCTTTGTCCTGAGCGAGAACCGCTTCTGGCTGTACTGGCATCAGGTAGCAACCGGCTGGACCGCCCTGGCTCTATTGTGGGCCTCACAACTCTTCTCCCGGTCACGGCCCTTTAGACCTGCATACGCCCTTGCACTGCTCTTCCCGGTACTCTGGTCATATGTAGCCATCTATGTACTGCAGAGTTTTCTCTGGGCAGCGTTGCCGGCAGTGGTATTCCTGGCGCTGGTTACTGCTGGGGCCGGTGCGATGTTCATCGGGTTCTGGCGTCGCACCAGAATGCCGGGGGCCGCACTGCTCGGTACTTCTCTTGTTCTTTGGGCAGTTCATCATCTCGACTACCCATTCCTCCGGGCTCGGGGCGCCTGGGTGCCTTGGGGCTACTACATCGACATCTGCTTCCTTTTGCTCGTTGGAGCCGGACTTCTCATTCTCGTATCCGACGATCTGCGTGGCGGACTGCAGGCTATGATGGCGTTGGCCGAGCCATCCCGCGCAGTGGACCCTGAACGTGATCTCAACCACCTGCTGTACCGGGCGGCCACTCTCCCCGCTGCCACAGGGGCGGCGATCTATGCCGCCGATGGCTCGGCGCTGGCCTACCGGGCCATCGGCGCCTGCGAAGGTTGGACGAGCGGAACGCCACCAGTAGGAATCAGCGAACTGCTGGCACAGGTGAGAGATCAAGGTCGACCCGTTGTAATGACCGGTGCAGCCGACGATGATTCAGCAGGTCGCGCGGCCCGTAATACCTACCGGGCCGCTCTCGTGATTCCGCGCGACACCAGCGACCCGCAGATCCTCGTTGTAGTCGGAGAAGGACGGCAGCCCTTTACCGCTCTGGACGACAAAGTACTGGTAGCATTGGGCCGCCAGCTTGGATCTGCCATGGATGGCGCTGAACTCAATGCAAGGCTCAGTGCCAGGACCGTGGAACTGTCGCGACTCTCTGCACGCATGATCCAGCAACACGAAGAAGAACGACGAAGGCTTTCACTCGAACTGCATGACGAGACGGCGCAGGTTTTTTCGGCCGTCAAGCTGAGGCTGGGAGTGATTGGTGAAGGAGCCGATACCGAAACCGCCAGGAGCATTTCTGAAGTCACCAAGCTGGTCGACCAGGGTATGCGCTCCATACGTAGCGTTACAGAAATGCTGCGGCCCGCGGCGCTGGACGACCTGGGGCTGGAGGCAGCGCTCAGATCGCTCGCTCTCGAATTCAAGGAATCGACGGGGATAGAGGTCGAACTAACTACAGACGGGAAGTCGGACGGCCTCACAGGTGACGCCGACCTGGTTGTATTCAGGGCACTGCAGGAGGCCCTCTCGAACGTGGTGCGGCATGCCAACGCCAGACGTGTGAGCGCGTCATTGACCACACAGTCGGGTTGGGCGCGTCTCAGAGTTGTGGACAACGGCAGCGATGCACCGCGCGAACTCGACATCGACAAGCTGCAGGGGTCGGGTCACACTGGGCTCGCCGGCATCAGAGAACGCGTCGAGTCGTTAGGCGGACGGCTGTCGATCGGCAGGTCGAATAGCGGAGGTATGGAGTTGATCGTTGAGTTGCCCCTGACTGCAGAGGCGGAACGATGATGGCACCGATTCGGCTGGTGGTCGTGGACGACCACGGGATCGTTCGCGAAGGAATCCGCCAGGTATTTGCCTCGGATGCGGGCTTTAACGTAGTAGGCGACGCCGCCGGGGGTGTCGCTGCAGTAGAACTCGTTCTTAAAGAAGCCCCCGACGTAGTACTCCTCGACATAACGATGCCTGGAATGTCTGGAGTGGAGGTCGCGCGCACGCTGCGAGAGCGAGGTTCCAACTCCCGCATCCTCATGCTCTCGGTGCACGACGACGCCACCTACGTGCTCGAAAGCGTGCGAAAGGGAGCGCACGGCTACGTGCGCAAAGACACAACTCCCGCTGATCTCCGCGCAGCCGTAAGAGCGGTGCACGCCGGCGACGCTTACTTCAGCCCCTCGATCGCCAGACGACTCGCCGACGCCGTACGCGATCAGAATGCCGGTGCAGCGCAGACGTCCAACCAGACCCGGGTCGACGCACTCACCTCCCGGGAGCGCGAGGTCCTGGCTGCCGTTGCCCACGGAATGCTCAACAAAGAGATCGCCGCCAAACTCGGCATCAGCGTCCGAACGGTCGAAGCGCACCGCGAATCGGTCACCCGCAAGCTCGGCGTCAGGAGCGTTGCCGGTCTCACAAGAATCGCGCTTCAGGCCGGTCTTCAAGTAGACGACGAGTCGTCCTAAGTCATTTGACGATTACGGCTTAGCTCGCCAAAAACGAGCGACAACAGTCAATCCCGTACGTATTACTCCCAATTTATTGGGAGGGTGTTCTGGGCCGATCTTGCGATGTTCCCGCCCACTCAGCTGGGCCACCGAGACGCCCACAACGCATTCTCATGTCGACCATTGGTTCAAGAAGGCTGCTGCCGCTCATTGCAGTGGCGCTGACCGCCGCTTGCGGTTCTGATGACTCCACAGCTCCAATCGTTACCACTCCGACTTCGACGCTCACTGTCGATGCCTCCCAGACCTTTGCCTATGTGAAGTTCGGGGATCCTGCACAGCAGGTGAGCGTCTCAGATGCATCCACGAGTTCGACCTGGGACATCGGCTTCCAGGGTACTACGGTCACCACCAATGGGGGCGGGGCCGGTCCCGGTGGCGTTTCAGTGCACTGTCTTTGCAGCAACGCCAACGCGACCACGGCAGAACTGCAGTCCTTCACCGCCGAAAACCAGGAAGAGCTCTTTGAGTCAGTAACGGCTTCCCAGATTCCCGGTGACGCATCCTTTAAGGAAGACTCACTCTCTCCTGCTATTTCTGGTTGGGTAACGGGCTCGGGAAGCTCCGCGGCTCCAACACCTTCGCGCACCTGGATCGTACGTAGCGGAACGTCTTCGGTGATTCTCGCCAAGTTCCGGGTAACGTCCGTTACCAGTGCGAGTGCCGACAACGCAGGAGTGGTTGCCATCGAGTACGCGGTACAGCCTTCGCCCGGTGCTCCCTTTGGCTCTTCAGAAACAAAGTCGATCGACGTACGCAACGGCCCTGTTTACCTGGACCTTACGACAGGGACTACCTCTACCACTGCTGGCACCTGGCATCTCCGCTTTAGCGGCTATGAAATCAGGACCAACGGCGGGGTGAGTGGTGCGGGGGGCGTTACCGCTGTACTCGACGACTCGACGCCATTCGAGGGAATCACCGAAGGTTATGCTGCTAGCATCCCATCGGTTGCATACAGCCGAGATTCGTTCTCTGGCACCTTTGTTTCTCAGCCATGGTATCGCTACAACGTGACTGGTACCGACCACCAGATCTGGCCTCTCTTCAATGTTTACCTGGTGAAGCGTGACAACGAAGTCTACAAGGTCCAGCTGATCTCCTACTACAACACCAGCGGCGATCCGCGCCACATTTCTTTCCGCTACGCACGGCTCAGGTAGCAGATGTCGCGCACAATCAAATTTGGATCGCTTGTTCTGGCGTGTGCCTGCCTCTCGGGGCAGGTGCACGCGCAGTCCGCAACTGGCCGCGTTACTGATACACGCACCAAACTTGGCGTTGCAGGCGCGCGCGTCTCGGCGCAAGATGGTCACCTGGCCACCACCACCGATTCCGCTGGCTTCTGGCGCCTGAGCCCGTTCAGCCAGGATTCCCTGATAGTTCACGTCGAACTCCGAGGCTATGCGCCACGCAGTCTCGTCGTGTTCCAGAGGGATCGACAGAACGTCACCATATCGCTCGAACGTGTGGCAACCACACTCGATGCGGTTGTCGTAACGGCGTCGCGCAGAGAGCAACGTCTCTCGGATGCCGTAGTCGAGACCTCGGTTATCGACGCCACGCGACTGCGACAGTCAGGAGCCAGCGACCTTGCCCAGATCCTGGCAGAACAGTCAGGGCTGCAGCTCGATGGCGGAGTTCCCACCGGCGCAGGCGTTCAGGTGCGTGGCTTCGACTCGCGGCGGGTGCTGGTACTCCTTGATGGCGCTCCTCTTGTAGGACGAGTTGGCGGAAACTTTGACCTTTCGCGCCTCCCTGTTTCAATGGCCGAGCGTGTTGAAATCGTCAAGGGTCCGCAATCCACACTCTACGGTAATGAAGCCTTAGGGGGCGTAATCAACATTATTACGCGGCGAGCCAGCCTCGAAGGCTGGAGTCTGGGAATGAACACGAGTGCCGGCAGTCACGGCCGGCTCGAAGGGAGCGTGGACGGCCTCTGGAGACGCGCAAACAAGGGAGTGTCGTTCGACGCCGGAATGCGGTCGATAGACCTTACCCCTGGCTTCTCCAGTGAGAATGCCACGTATGCCCGCCGTGGCAATGGCCAGATCTCAGCCGACTGGGACATCAACTCCACCACGCGGCTCTCATCCAACCTTCTCGGAGTGCTCGAATCGCAGCGCTATCGCACGGGACAGTTGTATCGGTTTTCTGACAACACGCAGTGGGCCGCGAGAATCGCGGGAGAAAAGCAGACTGGGGCCGCCAGCCGACTCTCGCTTTCACTTCATGGCAGCGGCTTTGAACATCTCTCCCGCGGAAGCACGCAGTCGTCTCCAGTATCGGATGCCGGTGATATCGACCGCCAGACGCTTTACATCGGAGAGGTGTTGTGGAACGCCGTCGCGGGAAGTGTTCTGATAGACGCCGGAGCTCAGGCGCGGAGCGAGCATATTTCTGCGGATCGAGTAGAGGGAAAGAAGCGCGACATTGCCGGCATTGAGCCTTTTGTGCAAGCATCGGTGCCCTTTGGCAATGTTACAATGGTTCCTGGCGTCAGGGTGTCGTGGAGCGATCGATGGGGGCGTTTTGTTGCGCCCAGGCTGGCAACCATGTGGAGACCTGTAGAGTCCCTGGCCTTTCGCGCTTCGGTTGGGCGTGGGTATCGCGCACCAGACTTCAAAGAGCTCTACATGGACTTTGTGAATGCTTCGGCGGGATACGCCGTGCGTGGCAACGAGGACCTGCAGCCCGAACGATCCACCGCATACTCGGTGAGCGCGGAATACAGCGGTCGGCGACTCTGGAATCGCGTGAGCTTATATCAGAACAACTATCGTGATTTTATCGAGACTAGTGAACCGGATGCAGCGGGCACTTATGTCTATCAGAATCTCGACAAGGGATGGATACGTGGTCTTGAGATTGAATCGGGGCTTGCGCTAGGCTCTGTAAACCTGGATGTCGGCGCAGATTTCCTCCGTTCTCGCGACAATGCGAGCGGCACTTCGCTCCTTGGTCGTCCTGACTATTCCTTCCGTGCAGCGCTTGGCGTACCGATCCTGTCCGAGACGCGCGCGACCGCGTCGATGGTGTACACCGGCTCCACTCCAATAAACCGGGATCCGGTGACGCTCGAGACTCTGGAGAGGGGAGGTTGGGCCCGGGTCGACCTCAGGGCAACGAGGCAGCTGCCCTACGGATTTCGTTTCTCGTTAGGCGTGGACAACCTATTTGACAAGCGCATGGGAGACATGTGGCCTGGATTCACCGGTCGTCAGTTCCACTCCAGCCTCGAGTGGCGAACGACGGGAGGGTAAAGTAAACCAACAAATGCATTAACGATTCGGGCCCGGTTGAGTTCACCGGGCCCGCGTCGTTATGGCTCGAGACCGGGCCGATAGCGCCTTATGGTCTGAGCTTCGATATCCTGCTCGGTAAAGGCAACGCGCTTGAACTCTCCCTTGGCGAACATCGCGGCCTGATCTGCAAAGTAGGGTGACCCCTCCAGTTGGCTCTCGCCATAGGCGAGTACGGAATACGCACGGGGCGTGTCTGCAAACTCGACTGCCAGCACCCAACCATCTCCTCCAATCACGGAGCGTTTTCCATCGGGGTCAGTGCGGAAATTGAGAACGCGGAAGCAGCCCAGGGCGCCACCACATCCGCCAACTGGTTCGTCCACGTTGCCCATCCGCACCCGGTGTACCTCTCCCCATGCCACGTCAAATGAACCGTGGCGTTTGATCGTTTCGTCAACAGCCCATGCAAAGGCCTGCGCGGCGCGGGCAGGATCCTTGAGACCACGCGGAGTCGCAATGGGTTCTTCGGCTGTCCACGGTTTGGCGTACATCGAGTCGGCACTCTCGCCCTCCGTGTATCGCGGCCACCAGATGGAAAAGAGCACGGCGCCACGACTCGCTGGCCCAGCGGTGTTGTCCCACTTTTCCAGAAGCGTAGCAGCTTCTGCAACCTGCGGCGCAGGCGAAGAGGCACGAACAGCTGCTATGAGATCTCCTTTGACGCGGTCTGCCAGCAACATCCGGTAGGAGTTTTTGAGCTTGAGAACATCCTCAAGGCTCATCTTGTTGCGGCCGTGTATCAGCGTGAGGCTGAGCTGGCTCCGCAATCTCAGGTTAGGCTCGGGAAAGTTTGCCGGATAGCGCGAGCGATCCAGCACCGCGTTGAGGTTGGCGTGATATGGAGGATCGTTCTCGTTATGCACGTATCCGCCCGGCGGATTCAGCACCTGCGGCAAAGAATCCCACGGCACATAGCGCGTCCAGACGTCGGAGGTGCGACGCGCAGGGACCGCAGTGCTGTCGCCACCGCTGGGGTGAGGGAACGCCGGAGTAGAGCCGTTCCAGACGTAGAAAATGTTCCCGTCTCGGTCCGCGTACGTAAAGTTGGACGTAACACGAGAGCGCATTCGCATCGCCTCTTTCCACTCAGCCAGCGACGTTGCCCGCATCATCCGCACAAACTGCTCGCCCGCGAGGTTATCACCCTCTTCGGCAGAACGCAGAACGTAGACCTTGCCGCCGCCGCGGTAGATCACGGGGCCAAGTGGTGTGCGCCAGAACTCGCGCGTCTCGGTAGAGATGCCAGGACCGTTCTGGTATCTCACCGTGACCAGTTCACGCTGGAGCGGCACAGAGGTCCCGTCAAAGAGATAGTGGTCGTCGCGCTCCGGATCGACATCAAGAGAGTAAATCTCGTCGAGATCTGGATCGTTGTTGGTTGTTGCCCAACCGAGGTAGCGGTTGAAGCCACCAATCACTCCAAAGGGCCCGCCAATCCTGAAGTCACCGTAGAAATCGAGAACGCCGGGTACCGTGACCTGAGCCTCGTAGTAGCCGGCCGTCCATGACAGGTGCGGATTTCGCATGAGGATCGCGCGGCCCGATCGCGTGCGACTCGGTGCAAAGGCCCAGGCGTTGGAGCCTTCTTCTATTTCGTCTACTGCTCCCGCGTAACCACTCATATCGCCCTCAGCGTCGTTGGTGGAACCCGAAGTCTGATTGCGATTCCTCCTGGACGGCGGCTCCACTGTGGCAAGAAAACGGCGCGCCGCCCCCGCATTGGCGCTGTTGACGTCACGCGCTGCGATGTCGTATCCGGTGAACAGTGGCTTGAAGCCAGCTGGAAACTTGTCGGGATTGAGCTCGATGTAGCGATTGGCACCCGCGGCAAAACCTTCGTAAATGTCTCGCGTCTCCTGACTGAGCTCGGCGTATTTGGCGACGGCGATTGCATAGTCGTGCTGAGCGCGGAAATCACTTTCCATGCTATCGCGTCCGAACCAGAGGCCCATCTCACCACGGCCGCGCAGAAGTCCAATCGCCACCCGTGGTCCGTGGTCTTCGAGCTGGACCCACGCCAGAGCATAGGCGGCAGCTTTGAGATCCTCGGCCTTGATATGCGGTACTCCATACGCCGTGCGCCGGATCTCTACGCGTGTGGCGAGATCCTGGGCACCCGCAACTGTTGGAGCGCTGCAGAGTATCATCAACGCCCAAATCCGGGCTCGTGTCAGTGCTGGCTTTGCCACCATCGTCGAACCTCGTTTCAGGTTGATCTGAACGCGGAATATGCTGTGCCTCGCCGCGGATGGGTGCAAGGACCGGCGTCGTCTTGCGGGTGGGAGGAGGCGCGGGGGAGTCATATTAGGACTGCACTCTGCAGCCGAGGTCGCGTGGACCAGAAGGGGTGGCGCGGAGCGACACGGTAGCGACACATTGTGACAAAAAGAGTTTTGCATCTGTTGATCGAACTCAACTGTTGCGAGTGCTGATTCCGGCTGTTTATATGCGTTACTGATGGAACGTCGCGAATTCCTATTGATAACTGGTGCCACGGCTCTGGCCGGATTTGGTGCGGGCGGTTCGACCCATCCCATGCTTCAAAAGGCAACCATGTACGGACTGATCGGCAAGGTTACGACCGTTGCAGGCAAACGCGACGAGTTCGCCGCTATTCTGCTGGAAGGAACAGGTACGATGCCTGGCTGCCTGAGCTATGTGGTTGCCCAGGATCCATCAAACGCTGATGCCCTTTGGATCACCGAGGTTTGGGAGAACCAGGAGAGTCATCAGGCGTCTCTCAAGCTACCCGCCGTTCAGGCAGCGATTTCCAGGGGACGGCCGCTCATCGCTGGCTTCAGCGACCGGGTCGAGACCATACCGGTCGGCGGGTTTGGCCTTTCACCAAACCCACGTTAAAGCGAGATGCGAACGGCGATTACGGCACTGGAACGGCTGAAAGAAGGCAATCGCCGCTTTGTATCAGGACTCTCAGTCAGTGGCACTTCTGCGAGAGAGCGATTGAGCGAGCTGGCCAATGGCCAGAATCCCTTTGCGATAATTCTGGGATGCTCTGATTCTCGCGTTCCAGCCGAACTGGTTTTTGACCAGGGACTCGGCGATCTGTTCGTGATTCGAGTCGCCGGAAACATCGTGGCACCATCG
>CAZYTS010000053.1:0-19263 GCA_964649855.1 uncultured Gemmatimonadaceae bacterium | reverse complement strand
TGCAGGAGATAGACGGTGTTGAGATCGCGTTGATGCGCGATCTCAAGGGCACTGAACTTCGCTTGGCGTTGGCCGACGTCAAAGAAGCGCGACTCGTTCTCGTTTGGAATAAGTAGGGAGACGACGGAATGACCGGTACGGCAGAAATTCTGAGCGCCATACGCGAGCTCTCGCATTTGAAGCAGCTCGACAGATCCGAACTGCATGGACTCCTGCAGGACGGCATTCATGCTGCGCTCGCAAAAAAGCACGGCCCCAACGTCAAGGCTGAAGTCGAGATAGATGAGGTGCGCGGCGACATTCGCATCGTGCTCCTCAAAACGGTTGTGGAAGAGGTAACCGATCCTTCTGCCGAAGTGTCGCTCGAAGAGGCGCGCTACGAAGACGAGGAATTCCAGCCCGGCGACGTGATGGAAATCCCGGTTGACTTTGCCGAGTTTGGGAGAAGCGCGGTTCAGGCCGCAAAGCAGCGGATCATTCAGCGGGTGCGTGAAGGCGAGCGCACGCGCATTCGCGACGAGTTCTCGTCGCGGGTTGGTGAATTGCTTTCGGGTGAGGTACAGCAGATCGAGCGGGGCAAGCTCGTTCTCATGCTGGCCAAGTTTCGCGAGGCTGAGGCAATTATGCCGTACCGCGAACAGAACCACCGCGAGCACTTCCACCAGGGTGATCCAGTACGCGCAGTTCTCAAGAGAGTCGAGGAAACCCCCAAGGGTCCACGCCTCATCCTGACGCGTGCAGATCCGGTTTTTGTAAAGGCGCTCTTTAAACTCGAAGTACCCGAGATTCAGCAGGGAATCGTTGAAATCCGTGCCGCCGCGCGCGAAGTCGGTAGTCGCACCAAGATCGCCGTATGGTCGCGCGATGAGTCCATCGACCCCGTTGGAGCGTGCGTCGGGCTCAAGGGTTCGCGCGTGCAGGCGGTGGTAAATGAGCTTAACGGCGAACGCATCGATATCGTGCCGTGGTCAAACGATCCGGAGCGCTTTGCCAAACTGGCTCTTGCGCCTGCGAGGGTGGCCCGTGTTTTTTCGGATCCGGAGCAGCGGACCATTCAGGCTGTGGTAGACGAAGACCAGCTTTCGCTGGCCATAGGCCGAAACGGTCAGAATGTGCGTCTCGCATCGGAACTCACGGGTTGGAAGATCGATTTGTACTCGAGCCGCGAGTGGATGGAGCGCAGCGAGGGACCGATTTTTCAGCCGCTGCCTGACGAGCAGGATGATGCTGCTGACGTCAAGCTGGTTGAGATTCAGGGTCTCGAAGCAGCGACCGTTGCGGTACTCGAAGAGGCGGGCTACCGCACTCTCAACGACATCATCGATCTGGAGCGGGAAGATCTCCTTAAGATGCCCGGCATCGCACCTGAGGAGGCTGACCGCATCATGTCGATTATCACTGAACTGACTACTGAGGACGGGGGCGCCGAGGGTAGCGGAGCAGCTCAGAGCTGAAGGCGCTGATGAACAGCGAGGTTCAACGAAAACTGCTAGGACTCGTAGGCTTGGGCGTCCGGGCAGGAAATGTGGTAATTGGAGTTGACCGGGTGCGTGACGCGGTGAGGCGAAACAAGGTGAGGGTTGCAGTGGTGGCGCCGGATGCGTCTCGGCATAGCCGCGACAAGGTGCTACCGCTACTTGGAGCCAGAAGGGTGCCGGTAGTGGAAGGTCCTACGGCTCAAGCGTTAGGTTCAGCAGTTGGCAGGGACGTGGCGGCAGTGGTGGGTGTTACCGATTCCAGCCTCGCAGCGGGAATCAAGCGCCTGGTCGGCCTGACCAGGGGTGCAGAACGGAAATCGGGTCCCAGCGGGGCCCACCAGGAGGGTTCTTCTTGAGCAAGTTGCGCGTACACGACATGGCCGGCGAGTTCGGCGTCTCAGCGGACGAAGTGATTCAGCTTCTCCGCTCTATGGACGTGCCCGTCAGAAGCCATTTAAGCGTGCTGACCGATGATCAGGTCGCACGTGTTCGTGCGCGTTGGGAGCGCGAAAAGCGCAAGGTTCAGGACAAGGCCGCAGCGCCAGCGCCAACGGCGGGTAGGCGCCGCAGAGGTACGAGTGCTCCAGCTGCGGTTGAAGCCAAGCCGGCAAAGGCAGAAGCTCCGGCCGCTTCAAAGACAACTGGCGTACGACGCAGAAAAGCGGCGGACGTAGCAGCGGCGGCCGCCGAAGCTGAACAGCAGGCTGCTGAGGCCGCGGCTCAGGCAGTGCAGCTTGAGCCAGAGGCACCCGAAGAAGCCGTTTCCAGGGAGGTTGAAGCGCCTACTCCGGAACCGCAGGTGGCGTCAGAGCCGGTAGTAGTAGAAGCGCCGCCGGTCCGCGAAGCGCCTGTCGTGCCGCCGCAGCCGGTTGCTCCACCTCCGCCTCCCCGCAAGGAACCAGAAAGGCGTCCCGCTGCCAGTGCTCCAGTGCAGCCACCTAAGGCTTCGCCGCCACCAGCAGCCGCGGAGCCGGAACGACAGCGTCCGCGTCCAGTCGTTCCGGGTGCTCCGCGTCCGCGACCTGTTGCGAGCAGCGCGCCATTTCCGCCGCGGCCGGTGGCTTCGGCCACGCCGGGTGGTTCGGTTGGCATGCCACCGCGTTCGGGAGAGCGTCGTCCGGATGCCCAGCCCGGGGGGGGGGGTCGTGGCAAGCGCAAGGGGAGGCGCGATCGCGTCGATCAGGAAGAGGTGTCAGCAAACATTTCCCGCGTCCTTACCTCGATGCGTGGTACGACAACGCGTCGCGGTCCACGACGTGGTGAGGACAATCGTGCCGAGCAGGAGGCAGCACGCCGCGAGGAGGCCGAGAGAGAAAAAAAGACAGTCCACGTCAACGAGTTCATTACCGTTGCCGAACTGGCCGAAGTCCTCAAGATCGCTCCCACGCAGATCGTTGCATTTGCCTTTAAGAACCTTGGCTTGATGGTCACCATCAACCAGCGGCTCGACTTTGATCAGATCGAGTTGATCGCTGGCGAGTTTGGTTTTCAGGCAGTTCGCGAAGAAGAGTACTCGGTGGATCTCGGTGCCGATGCGGTTGACGATGCGCCTGAGGATCTCAAACCGCGGCCACCTGTGGTGACCATCATGGGTCACGTCGATCACGGCAAGACGTCGTTGCTCGACTACATACGCAAAGCCAACGTTGTCGCGGGCGAAGCGGGTGGAATTACCCAGCACATCGGTGCTTACCACATCTCGCTTCCTGATTCGAGAAGTCTGACTTTTCTCGATACGCCCGGTCACGAGGCGTTTACGGCCATGCGTGCGCGCGGCGCCCAGGTAACGGACATTGTGGTACTCGTGGTGGCAGCCAACGACTCGGTGATGCCGCAGACGATCGAGGCCATTTCGCACGCCAAAAACGCGGGCGTTCCGCTGATTGTCGCCGTCAACAAGATCGATCTGCCGGACGCCAATCCTGCGCGCGTGAGCCAGGACCTCCTGCAGCACGGTGTAGTGCTGGAGCAGTTCGGTGGCCAGGTGCTCTCTACGGAGATATCCGCCAAGAAGGGGACAAACGTTCCTGAGCTTCTCGACCAGATTCTGCTTCAGGCGGAGCTGCTCGACCTCAAGGCCAATCCCAACAAGGATGCTGCCGGATCTGTGGTCGAAGCGCAGCTCGATCCAGGGCGCGGACCGGTTGCCACGGTGCTGGTACAGAGTGGAACGCTCAAGGTGGGCGACTACTTCATCTGCGGTCTCCACTCGGGTCGCGTTCGTGCGCTCATGGATGAGCGTGGGCGGCAGGTAAAGGCAGCTGGTCCTGCAATCCCGGTGCAGGTACTTGGACTCACGGGAGTGCCGATGGCCGGCGACCAGTTCCTGGTCGTTGGAGACGCGTCGCAGGCGCGCGAGATAGCGCAGCGGCGTGAGCGCCTTGACCGCGAAGCCAAGAGCCGCCGTGCCTCCAAGGGCATGGTCACGCTCGAAGACTTCATGTCACAGGCACAGGCCGGCGAAAAGTCCACTCTGAACGTTCTCATCAAGGCGGACCAGGGTGGTCCGGCCGAAGCGCTTGCCGACGCGTTGCAGCAGTTGTCCACTCCCGAAGTCTCCGTCGAAGTGGTGCACCGAGGAGTTGGTGCAATCACTGAAGGTGATATTCTTCTCGCGCGAACTTCGAGAGCAGTCATCATCGGCTTCCACGTGCGGCCAGACAACAACGCGCGTGCAGCCGCTGAACGTGAAGGGGTGGACATCAAACTCTACCGCGTCATCTACGAAGCCGTGGCTGACGTGCGGGCGGCACTCGAAGGGCTTCTCCGGCCCGAAGAGCGCGAGGTCGTACTCGGCGAAGCAGAGGTGCGAGAAACCTTCAAGGTCTCCCGCATCGGCACTATCGCCGGCTGCTATGTCCGAAACGGGGTCATCAACCGCAAGGGCAGGGTACGCCTCGTGCGCGATGGTACCGAGATCTTTGAAGGAACCATCTCTTCGCTCCGGCGCTTCAAAGACGACGTGGGCGAGGTGAAGGAGGGTTACGAGTGCGGTATCGGTATCGAGAACTTCAACGACGTCAAGGTTGGTGATGTGATCGAGTGCTATCGTACGGAAGAAGTGGCCCGGACACTCCAGCCGCAGCAGGCAGGCAACTGAGGTCGCCCGGGGTCTTCCGGGCGCCCTCGTGTTCCTCAGTACCGCTACCCAGATGCCAAACGACGGACGACGTCAGGACCGCGTAGCCGAATCCATCAGGGAGCAGGTTGCGACCTTCCTTGCTGAAAGCGCCAAGGATCCACGCATCACCGGTATGGTTACAGTTACCGGCGTTGAGGTTACGCGCGACCTCAGGCATGCGCGCGTCTACGTGAGCATCATGGGAGATGATGCTGCGCGCAATTCCACGTTAGAAGGTCTCAGGTCTCTGGCCGGTCATCTCCGCAGCAGGCTGGGCCGCACTCTGCGAATCCACTCCGCACCGGAGCTCGAGTTCCTCATCGATACCTCTGTGGCGCACGCCGCTCGCATCGAGAGCCTTCTGGCACAGATAAGAGATGGTACTGTCGATCCCGATGGCGGCCGCGACTTCGACTGAAGCGCTCATTCTCCTCGACAAACCTGCTGGCATCACATCGTTTGATGCCGTTCGTGCCGTACGCAGAGTCGTCGGAGGAGGAAAAACCAGGGCTGGACACACCGGAACTCTTGATCCGATGGCTACCGGGCTACTCGTCATACTCACGGGACGAGGGACGCGGCTCATTTCAAAGGTGCCGGGCGAACCAAAGATCTACAGCGCGACGATACGCTTTGGAGAAGAGCGTGATACCGATGACGTGACGGGAGCGGTAACCCGTTCCGCCCCTTTGCCCGATGCCTCGCTCTTGGGTGAGGCGATACGCGCGCTTACAGGTTCCATGGATCAGATGCCTCCCACCTACTCCGCCAAGAAAATTGGTGGCCGGCGAGCGTACAAGATTGCCCGCGCCGGAGGTGAACCCGAGTTGCGGGCGACAAGGGTCGAAGTCCAGCGCTGGGAAGTGCTCTCTCTCAACTGGCCCGACCTTCACGTGCGCATCACGTGCGGCTCCGGCACTTACATCCGGTCATTGGCCAGAGATCTAGGGCGTCTGATGCAGTCAGCAGCTTGTCTTGCCGAATTGCGGCGAGAGGCTGTGGGACCATTCTTCGTAGAGGATGCCGCGACGTGGCAGGATGTACTCGATGGAAATCTTTCCAGCCGTCCGCTGGTGGAAGCCCTCGGCTCTATGCCCAGGCAGGTTCTTTCAGAGAGTGAAGCGCGGCTCGTGTCACACGGAATGAGCGTACCTGCGACTGTGGTTGCGAGAGAGGCTGCACTCCTGGACAGCGGGGGAGAACTCATAGCTGTTGCAGAATCAAAGGACGGCATGTGGTACCCCAAAATCGTCCTTGCCGGTGCCTGAAATCCCTTCCGATCGCTCAGGTCTGCCTCCGGACGTCACCGGCACCGTCCTGACTGTTGGCACTTTTGACGGAGTCCACCTGGGACATCAGGCCGTACTCGATCGCCTGACGCGTCGCGCGGCTGAGCTCAAAACACATTCGGTTTTGGTGACCTTCGAGCCACATCCGCTGGAGATCGTAAACCCGGCCGTGGCGCCCCACCTTTTGACAGTTGGTGATGAGAAGCTCGAAGTCCTGGCTGAAAGCGGTATCAGCTACCTGTCTGTAGTGCCATTTACGCGTGAACTCTCCTCGTGGGACGCCGCGCGTTTTGTCGATGAGGTGCTGGTGGGACGTTATCGCGTTGCGCACCTGCTCATGGGACACGACCACGCTTTTGGTAGAAACCGATCCGGAAACGTGGAGGTGCTGCGTGAGCTGGGAACTAGCCGCGGCTTTTCGGTGGAGGTCATCGAACCGGTGAGTGCGGAGGGAGGTACGCAGCCCATTTCGTCTACGTTTATCCGGCGCGCAGTTGCTGGTGGAGACCTCATCCACGCCAGAGAAGGTCTTGGACGGCACTACTCGCTCAGCGGACGTGTGGCTCACGGTGAAAAGAGAGGACGGCTCCTCGGCTTTCCCACTATCAATGTCCCGCTCCCGTCTCCCAGAAAACTCCTGCCTCCGCAAGGCGTCTATGCGACTCGGGTGTATACCGCTCGTGGGACCTTTGGCGGGATGCTGAACCTTGGACCTCGTCCAACGTTTGGCGACGTGGAAACCAGCGTAGAGGCGCACCTCTTTGACATGGAGGCAGATCTCTACGGGAGCCGCGTCCGGATCGACTTTGTCACCCGAATCCGGGATACGGTCAAGTTCGACGGGGTAGAGGCTCTGGTGGCCCAACTGAGACGTGACGAGACGGCTGCACGCCTGGCTCTGGAAAAGTGAGCGCTGTTTATCGTTGCGTTCGACTCCCTTGCTGCCTAACCTTCAAAGCTCTCCACAGTACCCTTTCCGGTCAGTCAGAATAGCATGTCTAACCTGAAGTACAGAGTGGGTTTGATCGTCGCGCTGGTGCTAATGTCGGCCTGGGCGCTCTACCCGAGAACCGTTGTCGAACGCGTTAAGCGTGACGGCGTTTTCGTATACGACACGCTCAAGCGCGTGCCCCTCAAGCTTGGCCTCGACCTGCAGGGCGGGATGCACCTATCGCTGGAAGTCGATGAGTCCAGGCAGGCGGTGGCCGACAAGAGCGACGCCCTGGATCGGGCACTCAAAGTCATCCGAACGCGAATCGACGAGTTCGGAGTCGCTGAGCCCCTCATCCAGAAAGTCGGTACTGAGAGAATTATCGTCGAGCTACCCGGCGTTGATGACCAGCAGCGGGCGGTGGAGATCGTTCAGGATCAGGCCTTTCTTCAATTCCAGATCGTAGACGAATCTCAGGCGCTCGAGCGGGTGCTCCCGAGACTAGATCAGATTGTTAGAGAAAAGGCTCCGCAGCTGGCCTCGGCACAGGTCTCGGGTGACCAGCCGGCAGCGCCCAAGGGATTGGATCTCTTTACCAAGTCAGACAGCGCGGGTTCTCCGTCTGACAGTGCGCGCGGCGACACCGGAATCCTTCCGGGACTTACGGGCCGTGCAGGACCGGTGACCAGCCTCCTGCAGCAAGGACAGATACCCGGCGAGTTCTATGTAGCGCGCGATGACGTGCCCGCCATGAGCCGGTATTTAGAGATGCCCGAAGTTCAGGCGGCCCTGCCACCTGGCAAAGTAGTTCGCTGGAGCGGCGACACTACTTCCATAGGTGGTCAGGTCTACCGCGCTCTTTACACGCTCGACGCCAGGCCCCTGATCACCGGCGATTATCTCGAAGACGCCAAGCCAAACCAGTCGCCAATCGATGGTACGGTTGTGGAGTTCAGGTTCAACAACGAGGGGGGGCGGCGATTCAGGAACGAGACGGCAAAGCACGTTCAGGACAACATGGCGATCGTGCTCGACGATCGCGTTATGGGTCGGCCGCCAGTAATCATCCAGGCAATTGGGGCGCGAGGGCAGATCACGATGGGCCAGGGGCGCCCGCTGCAGGAGGCGCAGGACCTGGCACTCGTACTCAGGGCCGGTTCGCTGCCTGTTCCGCTGACGATTGCTCAGGTCAGCACTATTGGTGCGAGTCTTGGTGACGACTCCATCAGACAGGGACTCTCTGCCGGTGCGCTCGGTCTTGGACTCGTCGTTTTGATAATGCTCGTTTACTACCGGTTTTCAGGGTTTCTTGCTGTCGTTGGGCTTTTGTTTTATTCGCTCACGACGCTGGCGGTGCTCTCGGGCTTCAATGCGGTCCTTACGCTTCCGGGGCTCGCAGGCTTTGTGCTCTCGATTGGAATGGCCGTCGACGCAAACTTCCTGATATTCGAGCGTATCAGAGAGGAACTCGACCGTGGCAAAACTGTGAGAACAGCAATCGACGAAGGGTTCAGCCATGCGTGGAGCGCCATTGTTGACACGCACGTTACTACGGCGCTCACCGCCGCGATTCTTTATCAGTTTGGCACCGGGCCTGTGCGCGGTTTTGCCGTGGCACTCCTCGCCGGAATCGGCGCCTCACTGGTCAGTGCAATTTTCGTGGTTCGCACGCTGTACATGGTGTGGCTCTCCCGCAACCGTACAACGCAGACGTTGAGCATATAAATGCTGCGCATTCTTCATAACACCAAGATCGACTTTATCCGGCTGTGGAAGCAGGCAGCAATTGGCATTGCCCTGTTTGTCATTCCGGGTCTTCTCTGGGTCGCTATCAGCAACTTTCGCTACAGCATCGAGTTTACCGGCGGTACTCTGATGCAGGTGGAGTTCAACGAAGTACCTGATGTAGCACAGGTTCGCGAAGCGCTCACTCAAGCAGGACTCGGCAATGCCGAAATCGCTACCTTTGGAGCGTCCGAACTGATCATTCGGGCCCAGGGCGACGAGGCCGTGGCCGCCCAGAGCGGAGGTGCCGAAACCGTGGCAGCCCAGATCCGCACCGTCCTGACAGAACGATACGGCGAAGGCAATTTCCGCGAAGTACGGAGCGAGGCGGTTGGTCCACGCATTGGAGGCGAACTGCGCCGGCAGGCCACCGTTGCCATGCTTATCGCTTTTGGTCTGACTCTCATCTACCTCGCGTGGCGCTTTGAATGGCGTTTTGCGGTCGCGGCGGTGCTGGCCACCGTGCACGACATCCTCGCCACACTGGCGTTCATGAAGTACATGAACATCGAAATCTCGGTGTTTGTGGTGGGTGCGGTGCTCACTGTTGTGGGTTACTCCATGAACGACAAGGTCGTGGTCTTTGACCGCGTCCGTGAAAACCTGCGTGCCTCCCGAAAGCAGCCACTCTATGACCTCCTCAACAGGTCGGTCAACGAAACGCTGCCCCGAACGGTGATGACCGGGTCAACGACACTGGCCTGTCTCCTCGCGCTTCTGATATTTGGAGGCGATGTGATCAGACCGTTCGCATGGGTTCTTACCTGGGGTATCATCGTAGGAACTTTCAGTTCGATCTATGTGGCTTCGCCGTTGCTGCTCTGGATCGAGCGCAAGTATCCGCGAACCGCTGTTGATAGAGCGCACCCCACGCCTTCTCAGGCGCGCGCTGAATCGAGTGGTGATACCAGCCGTCCCGCCAGGAAGCCAAAACAGGCAGCGCAGCAACCTGCCAGTAGCCGCTGATCGCCAGAGACGCGCGTCCCAGACGCGAGATTCGGCGATCAGATGCGCTTTGTTGATTCGCACACGCACCTCGCGGATGCGGCCTTTGATGCTGATCGTGACGATGCAATAGCTCGTGCGCGACTCGCGGGGGCCGCGGCCCTGGTCTGTATTGGTGAGTCAATCCAGCAGGCCAACCGGGCTCGTAGCATCGCGCAGGACTATCCCGGTTTTGTCTACTTCACGGCAGGAGTCCACCCGCACGACGCTGCCGATTTCGATTCGGACAGAGACATCCCGCTGCTCCGGCAACTGGTGCGCGATGGTGCAGTGGCCGTGGGTGAATGCGGCCTCGATTATCACTACGATCACTCACCCAGAACATCTCAGATCGCTGCCCTTTCCGCGCAGATCGATTTGGCGCGGGAGGTAAACCGCCCCGTTGTTGTTCACAGTCGTGAGGCGGTGAGTGACACCCAACAGATGGTTGCTGGTGCTGGAAAGAACGGCGTGCTCGGAGTCATGCACTGTTTCACTGGGCCCCTGGAACTGGCGCGCGCTGCACTCGATGCAGGCTGGTGCATCTCCTTTGCAGGCGTCGTAACCTTTAAGAAATGGGATCAGGACGACCTCATTCGCCTCGTGCCTGACGATCGGCTGCTGGTTGAAACCGATGCACCTTACCTGAGTCCGGTGCCACACCGTGGCAAGCGCAACGAACCCGGCCTCATTCCTCACACCATCGAAAGAATCGCTGGCGCGCGACGACAAAGCGCAAGCCATGTGGCAGAGTGTTCGCTGTCCAATGCCGCAAGACTCTTTGGGCTGGAAATAACCTGAGCAGCGCAATAGTATCGCGGCGCACTAACCCCTGTCCCTCGTATTCAACAACGATGCTCACAGACATCGAGATCGCCCAACAGGCCCGACTTCGTCCGATTGTCGACGTTGCGGCTGAACTGGACCTCTCGCCGGACGACCTTGACCTTTATGGCAAGTACAAGGCGAAAATTCCCCTCGAAATCACACAGCGTCCACCTCGTGGAAGGCTGGTCCTCGTTACCGGCATCAATCCCACTGCGGCAGGCGAGGGAAAGACCACGACCTGCGTAGGACTTGCTCAGGCGCTGCGTCGTCTCGGGACACGCACCGCGCTCTGCATTCGCGAGCCGAGTCTCGGTCCTGTTTTTGGAGTTAAGGGAGGTGCCGCGGGCGGCGGGTATTCGCAGGTGCTGCCCATGGAAGACATCAACCTGCATTTCACGGGCGACTTTCACGCGATCTCCACAGCTCACGCGCTCCTTGCCGCGTTGCTCGACAACCATCTGCAGCAAGGCAATTCGCTCAACATCGATCCGCGTCGCATAACGTGGCCGCGCACAATCGACATGAACGACAGAGCGCTGCGAAAAGCGGTTATTGGCCTCGGCGGAGCAGCCGATGGCGTAGCGCGCGAGGAGCGGTGGGTGATCATTCCGGCATCCGAAGTCATGGCGATCGTCGCGCTGGCAAACTCACTGCAAGATCTCGAGGAACGTCTGGCCCGTGTGATCGTTGGCTCCACGGCAGGCTCTGCGCGGCAGCCGGTTCGTGCAGGCGATCTCAAGGCGGCCGGGGCAATGTCTCTCCTGCTCAAGGATGCCATTAGGCCAAACCTGGTACAGACGCTCGAAGGGGGACCAGCGTTTGTGCACGCGGGTCCATTTGGAAACATTGCACACGGATGCAATTCAGTATTAGCCACACGTGCCGGTCTTGCACTGGCAGACGTTGTGGTTACGGAGGCCGGGTTCGGCTCGGATCTGGGCGCCGAGAAATTCTTCGACATCAAGTGCCGCATGGGAGGCCTCAATCCCGAGGCATCTGTGGTAGTTGCCACGGTCCGTGCGCTCAAGATGAACGGTGGTGCCAACAAAAAGGATCTCGCCCGCGAAGACCTTGGCGCGCTCGAACGTGGTCTCCCCAACCTCATCCATCATATCGAGAACGTAAAGCAGTTCGGCACACCGATTGTAGTTGCCGTTAACCGTTTTGCCAGCGACAGCGACGCTGAGCTCAAAATGGTTTATGACTGCGCGCGCAAAGCGGGCGTACGCGTGGCGATGAACGAGGTCTTTGCGAGAGGTGGGGAGGGCGGTCTGGAACTGGCTCAGGAGGTGCTTGCGTTGCTCAAGGAGGGCGGATCCAACTACGCTCCCATTTACTCGGTGGACCGGCCCATTCGCGAAAAGGTCAACACAATCGCGCAGAAGGTGTACGGCGCAGATGGCGCCGATTTCTCAACGCGAGCTGACCGCTCGATTGACTATCTGGAGTCCATCGGCCTGGGCAACACTCCCATCTGCATGGCCAAGACCCAATATTCCCTTACGGACGATCCGACGCGGCTCGGCAGACCGACCGGTTTCCGCATTACAATCAACGAGGTCTATCCCTCAGCCGGGTCCGGATTCGTGGTGGCGCAGTGCGGTGAGATAATGACCATGCCCGGGCTGCCAAAGGAGCCAGCCGCAGAACGCATGTCGGTGGGACCTGACGGAACCATTACGGGTCTCTCCTGACATTCTACCAACCCTAAACAGCATTCAAAGTGTCAGTAAAGTCGATTGAAACCAAAAAGGCCCCTGCAGCAATCGGCCCATACTCACAGGCTATTGTTGCCGGAGGTTTTGTCTATACCGCTGGTCAGATCGCGCTCGACGCCGAGAGTGGCCAGGTAATTCCGGGGGACGTGGTTGCACAGGCAGAGCGTGTCCTGGCAAACCTCGCCGCGATACTGGATGCCGGCGGGTGTTCGTGGAAGGACGTGGTCAAGACGACGGTGTACCTTCAGGACATGGCAGACTTTCCTCGCGTCAACGAGGTCTATGCCAAGGCGTTAGGCAGTGCCCGGCCGGCTCGCTCTACCGTGCAGGTGTCGGCGTTGCCGCGTGGCGTACTCGTCGAAATCGACGCCGTAGCCCTCATCCCGGCGTAGACGCCCGGGAGGCTCGCGGATAGCATTCAACCATGGCGCGGCGAGCACGACCCACGCCGTGCAGGAGGCCGTGTCATGACAGTTATTGAGACAGAAAGCGCTCTCAGACTCACGCAGTATGCACGTTGCGCGGGTTGCGCGGCCAAAATGGGGCCGGGGGACCTCAGCGCTACGCTCGCCCCCCTGGTCCCGCGCTTTGATGAACGGATCCTGGTGGGCCGCGAGACCTTTGACGATGCCGGCGTCTTTCGCATCAGTGACGATCTGGCACTCGTACAGACCGTCGACTTCTTTGCCCCCATTGTCGACGATCCTTACGAGTTTGGACAGGTGGCCGCAGCAAACGCGCTTTCGGATGTTTACGCAATGGGAGGCCAACCCCTCACTGCGCTTTCGATAGTTGGTTTCCCCGTTGGGACGCTTCCGCTCAGTGTCCTCACCGAAATCCTTCGTGGTGGCCAGGACAAGGTAGATGAGTCGGGAGCAGTAGTAATTGGGGGCCACACAATTGTGGACGAAGAGGTCAAATACGGTGTCTCCGTAACCGGTCGCGTAGACCCGGGAAAGATCCTCACTAACGCTGCAGCCCAGCCGGGAGACTTGCTGATTCTCACCAAAGGGCTCGGAACCGGTTTGATTGCCACTGCAGTCAAGCGCGGCAAGGCAGCACCTCAACACGAACGCGCCGTTGTTGAGAGCATGACTACACTCAACCGCGTTGCCTCCGAGGCTGCAGTAGCACTCAAGCTCAAGTGCGCCACCGACGTGACAGGTTTTGGACTCCTCGGACACGCCTCTCACATCGCGCGTGCCAGCAACGTTACGATCGTTTTTGATTGGGCCGTCGTTCCTGCGCTCGATGGAGCTGAATCAGCTTTGGCAGCCGGGATAAGAACGGGAGGTGCCGAACGAAACGAGAACTATCTCGCGGATCTTGTCGACTGGGGTTCGGTAACCTCCGAGCGACGGGCTATGCTGGTAGATCCTCAGACATCGGGTGGCCTCCTTGTGTCGTGTCCGCCGGAGCGCAGTGACGAATACATTTCAGCCGTTCCCGGTGCGGCAATAGTTGGAGAGGTGGCCGCACGAGGGAAACATCCTGTCGTTCTGCGGTAAAAGGGCGGGCGGCAACCGCTGGCCCCGATTCCTGCCTACCCTGAAAAGCTGAAATCAATTGTGAGAATAATTCGGGAGTGGATGGGGCCTGGTGGCTTCCGTCGTCTTCAAAACGGCTGTGACCCGACTACGTCGGGCCGGGTGGGTTCGATTCCCGCACGCTCCCGCCATTTTCTGGCCCTGCTGATGGGCCTGCTTATAACAGTTAGTGCTCCTTGTGCCTCCCTCGCGCAACAGAGGGATTCGGCGCGTGCCGGAGTAACTCCACCACCTCCGGATACACTCCTCGTAAGACAGCGCAGCGACACCCTTGGCCCTCCGATTTCACCGGGCCGCGCTTTCCTCTACTCGCTCATCCTGCCAGGACTGGGTCAATCAAGACTCGGCCGCCCCAGCGCGGGCGCGATGTACTTTGGCTTTGAACTGACTTCTGTGGCCATGCTCAGCAAATCGGCATACGACCTCAGCATTGCCAAGCGCCGCTTCCGCGAGCACGTAGTCAACAGCTACGAGGTAGACGCCATGGGCAGGCCCGTGCTCGATCCCCTGGGTATTCCTGTACCAGCGGATACAGTACCTAATCGTTATGCGCCTAACGATGAGGAAGATGAGCTCAGGAGCAGGCTAAAGGCGCGCCGCTTGCACTATGAAGACTGGGTGGCGATGCTCCTCTTTACACACCTCTTCTCGGGAGCCGATGCGTTTGTTGCTGCGCAGCTCTGGGATCTGCCTACACAGGTCGGACTGCAGCGGCTTCCGGGCGGCGCCACTGGAATTGGTGCGCGCGTAACCGTCTGGTAGCACGCGCCCTCAACCAGTCCCTCGCTCAAGTCTGGGCTCGCGAACGAGGAGCTGACTCTTGCCAGATGCCCAGCGGCGCAACTCCACGTTGTCGCTCTCGATCTTGAGGTAGGTGCTGTCTCCCAGCCAGGTGCCGGCATTGCCAAAGACGCCGCCCTTTGCCCCGCGCTCCAGAGAAGGAACGTGCGAGTGCCCCAGAATCATCAGTTCCAGATCGCGATCCCTTTCAAGAATCGAAAGCGCCACGCGACGCAGGCCCTCGCCACTATCTGCGGCCGTGTATTCGCGGCTGGTGGCCGAAGTGCCTAACGCAAGTCCTGTTGCCCAGTCAGGATGAAGGAGGTTTCGGTACGCCCAGATGGCTGCGCGGTTCCGCAGGATCGGGCGCACGGCGCGGTACTTCCTGTCTTCTTCTCCCCGCATCCCGTCTCCGTGGTCGATCCGGGTGCGCCACCCGGCAACGTCGCCTCGCCAGCTTCCCATCACATAGTCGACTCCGGCGTCATCCCGCAGAAACTCGCCCCCCCAGCAGTCGTGATTGCCCGCAACCCAGAGGACGGGCTTGCCCGCGTCTGCAAAAGCGGCGACTTCGGCAAGAACTCGGTACCCAACCCGAGGGATCACCCACTTCCACTCGAACCAGAAGTCAAAAAGGTCACCGTTGATGATGAGTGACCCGGCATCGGCGCGGACCTGCCTCAGAAACTGAGTCAGCGCGAGTTCGGCGTCGCGTTTGGCGACGCCGAGATGTGCGTCTGAGATGACGTAGCACGGTGATGGGAGCACGCGAGCGATTATATCCGTCAGTTGCGCCTTTACAAAGGGCGGCGGAGCACGCATTTTCGGCCCAAATGCTCCACATCTGAGGAAAAACGGATGGCACAAAGCGCGCTCGGCCTCATCGAAACCAAAGGACTCGTAGGGGCCATAGAAGCGGCAGATGCTATGGTCAAGGCGGCAAATGTCCGCCTGATAGGTAAAGAAAAGGTCGGTGGCGGTTACGTCACCGTTTTTGTGCGTGGCGACGTCGGTGCCGTAAAAGCGGCTACCGACGCTGGCGCAGCCGCGGCAGAACGGGTTGGAGAACTAGTCTCCGTGCACGTAATTCCCAGACCACACGCCGAGCTCGAGACAATCCTCCCTCAGGGCGCCCTGGGTGACGGCAATTGAGCGTGGTTGGTCCGAAGCCCTCGGTCTCATAGAGACTCGAGGGCTTGTTGGTGCCGTCGAAGCAGCAGACGCCGGTACCAAGGCTGCCAATGTTCGGCTTCTTGGTATCGAACGCGCAGACGCGGGTCTGGTCACGGTCAAATTCCTGGGTGAAGTAGCCGCCGTAAAGGCTGCGGTAGATGCAGGGAGTGCGGCCGCTGAACGCGTAGGCCAGCTAATCTCACTGCACGTGATTCCGCGGCCCCACGACGAACTGGACGTGATCGTGGACGACGACGACGTCCCGGAGTCGCCTGGAGCGCACGGTTCCGCCGAGAGACCGGACATGGAAAGGCTTGAAGAGATGAAAGTCGTGGAGCTCAGGGCTCTGGCCAGGCGTCATCCGGCATTCCCTCTTAAGGGTCGCGACGTCGCTCGTGCCGGCCGCGATGAATTGCTCGCCGCCTTTAGAACACTCAGCGGCTAACCGGGGCCGCAGCCGTGGACGCCGACCTGCGCAGCATCCAGGAGGCGCGTGACAGCGTAACGCGCGCAGCTGCGGCACAAAAGGCCTTTTCAGACGCCTCGCAAGACAGGGTCGACGAGATCGTAACTGCAATGGCCCGCGCCGCCTCCGCGGCCGCCGAACATCTCGCGAGGCTCGCTGTCGACGAAACCGGCATGGGCGTCTACGAGCACAAGATTGTCAAAAATCGCTTTGCATCCGATGTCCTGTTGGAGTACATACTGCCAATGCAGACGGTCGGTGTGCTTCGCGAAGACAGAACGCGAAAGGTTCGCGAACTGGCCGTACCCATGGGTGTGGTTGGTGCCATCGTCCCCACCACCAATCCAACGTCGACTGCCATCTACAAGGCCTTGATATCTGTCAAAGCACGCAATTCGATTGTCATGTCGCCTCACCCGCGTGCTGTAAAATGCACGGTCGAAACTGGGCGCATACTTCAGGACGCTGCCCGCGCAGCAGGAGCGCCCGAGGACCTGGTGATCGTCCTCTCGTCTCCAACAATTGAGGGCACTAACACCCTCATGCGCCAGCGCGAGACTGCGGTGATCCTGGCAACTGGTGGGGCAGACATGGTGCGCGCCGTTTATACCTCGGGCAAGCCGGCTTATGGTGTTGGGCCTGGTAACGTTCCCTCAATTATCGAACGAACTGCAGACCTCAAAAAGGCCGTTGCGGACGTGGTCGATGGCAAGACATTCGACGCCGGCGTGCTTTGTTCTGCAGAAAACTCCGTGATTGTCGACAAGCCAGTCGCTCCACAGGTACGCGAGTTTTTCGTCCGCGAGCGCGCACACTTTTGTGCTCCCGCCGAAAAGGGTTTGCTCGAGCGTTACATGATTCCGCCTTCGGGCAAGGGAATCAATCCCGAGGTCGTTGGGCGACCGCCGCAGCAGATTGCGCGCGCCGCTGGCTTTGACGTTCCCGACGCCACCAAGCTCCTCATAGTCGAACTGGCTGAAGTTGGCAGCAGAGATCCCCTCAGCCGTGAAAAGTTGTGCCCAGTGCTCGGATGGTATGTAGAGGACGGGTGGGAGGAATGTTGCCATCGCGCCATAGAACTTTTGCGTTACGGTGGCGTGGGGCATACTCTGGGCATCCACTCGACAGACTCGCACGTTATTGAACGCTTCTTTCAGGAAAAGCCAGCATTTCGCATCGTGGTAAACTCCAATACATCAATTGGCGCCGTGGGATACACTACAGGCTTTGCACCGGCAATGACCCTTGGACCTGGGTCATGGGGTGGATCCATAACGTCGGATAACATCACGCCTCTACACCTCATCAACATAAAGAGGCTGGGTGAGGAGATCAGGCCATACCGGGATCCGTTGCGCAGCCCCGTTACGTCCGCCGCAGGCCGCTTAGATAGTGGCGACCGAGCGGCGGACGTATCACCGGTGCCAGCAGACGTAGAGCGCATTGTTGATCAATTCCTCTCCACCTTTCGCGCGTCTAGAAAATGAACGACGCCGAACTGAATCGACTCGCCGAGTTAATCGCCGCAGAATTGGTTGAGAGGCCGAGTGAGCCAGATCGTGATACAGCGCGGGAGCAATGGGTTCCTGCGCCCGTGCGCCCCGAGCCACCCGAAAGAAGCTCTGAGCCTGCCCCCTGGTCTGGGGCGGCACAGACTCTTGGGGACGTCGCCCCAATACGTTCACCAGGTGCATCGAACTACCGCGACGACCCCGGACCTGCCGCTGCTGCCATACGCGCAGCAGCTGCCGGTCAGACCAGGCAGCTGCCCCCCGCAAGGCACGCGCGCACGGAGCGCACACAGCGTCCCGTGAGACAGCGGATCGTTGGACAGACGGTTACGCTCGGAGTCTCAAACCATCACGTGCATCTCAGCGAAGCTGACGCGTTGGCGCTTTTTGGACCCCAGGGAATTTCGTCGTTGCGTCAGTTGACACAACCTGGGCAGTTTGCGGCCGTTGAGAGTGTTGACGTTTGGGGGCCAAAAGGCAAAGTGCCTGGAGTGCGTGTTGTTGGTCCCTATCGCACACAGACCCAACTCGAGATTTCCCGATCCGATGCGCACGTGCTGGGTATCGAGGCCCCAACTGCTGTGAGCGGTAATCTCAGGGAGTCAGTAGGAGGCGTCGAACTCGTTGGCACTCACGGCAGGGTCTCCCTTACGCATGGCGTCATCGTGCCGGCGAGACATCTGCACATGTCTCCCATAGACGCAGCGCGCTGGGGTGTGGTTAGCGGTGATCTCGTTTCCGTACGCTGTGGCAGTGGAGCAAGAGAAACCACGTGGCACGGTGTGGTTGTGAGAACCGGTCCGTCTCACGCCACCGAGCTTCACGTCGACAGCGACGAAGCCCGCGGCGCGGGAGTTAGAGGTGGTGTATCGGTGCAGATTGTTGGCGTGATCACAAGGCGAGAGCGCAGGCGACTCTACACGGAGCGCGACATTATCCGTGCCGTTCAGAGTGCCGAGGCCATTGCACCAGGTGCACTCCTTACCCCCAGCGCACGCGACAAGGCTAAGATGCTGGGCCTCAAGCTTCCATGAAGTCCCATATCACACGGCTCAGAGTGCGTTATGGCGAAACCGATCAGATGGGCGTCGTGTATCACGGCGAGTACCTCGTCTATTGTGAAATCGGACGCACAGAGATGATCAGATCCCTCGGCATGTCCTACGCCGCAATGGAGGAGCGGGGCTGCCTCCTTGCTGTTTCCGAGGCTCACGTACGCTTTCATTCTGCCGCTCGTTACGACGACCCGATCGTCGTAGAAACCTGGCTCACCGACCTGCGTTCTCGCGCTGTGACATTCGACTACTTAATCACACACGAAGAAAAGGGAACGCGTCTCATCTCGGCGCAGACCAAGCTCGTAGCAATCGATCGGTCGGGAAAGCCCATGGCCATGCCTGAGGACATTCGTCATTTGCTTGGTGTCGCGCTTGCAAAGGCCAATTAGGACGGCGGTGTTGGTGTCGTTGGCGGTGCTGGTGGGCACCTTGGGGTGCGTTGCTCCTCGAGTCCGACCCCTCACGGGCATTCCCTTTGACGGCCGTATTCCTGTGACGCGACTCACGCCGGGTCACGCACGTCTGTTGTTTCGTTGGGAGTATGACGATCCATTCTACACAGCTCGGGGCGAGGGGGCGGCGCGTCTTGCTCCA
>CAZYTS010000052.1:0-19282 GCA_964649855.1 uncultured Gemmatimonadaceae bacterium | reverse complement strand
AAAATCGCGTCGCGCCAGGTCCTCGTCGAGCGAAGCACCGAACTCCACGACGGCGTGCCTGCCGTCGGTCTTTACATCGCGGCGGAAGGTCGTGACTTCGTGCATCACTCCTTCGGAGTCCAGCACACCCACTGTGCCGAACTCCTCACCCACTGGAATCGCGCGCCTGAAGAGCTTGCGCACCTCTTGCGGAGTTGCCGCAGTGGCCAGATCCCAATCCAGGTGCCCCAAACCGAGTAGAGCATCGCGCACTGCTCCGCCCACACACCAGGTTTCGAATCCGGCACTCTCGAGCCGCTGCGCGACTTCCCTGACAGTCTGCGGTGGATCCAGACGTTGCGTCAGATGCCCGAGATTCTCAGCCTGCTCCATCAATCGTCAAAGACGGTGGAGAGCTGTGGACCCGAAATCCCCAACCCGAGAGCAAGCATGAGATCGATACGCGCTTGTTGTGGTCTTCTTGAGCCGGTGAAGATTGCGCCCATGCGTGCAAGCTGCGCTCCACCACCTTCGTAACCGTAGGTGCGTCCGACGCGGCCTCGCGGGGCCCTCGAAGCTATAACCACAGGCAAGCCACGATCCACACTGCGACCGACGGCAGCTGCCATCGCGGGAGGCACATTACCCCTGCCGAGTGCAGCAACTACGAGCCCCCGTGCCGTGCCGGCTGCAGCGTCCACCAGCCGTCCGTCCGCTCCCGCGTAGGCGACGACAATGTCCACCGGATGGACCGGAGCCGTTGGAGCGAGCACCGGAGAACGCGGCGGAAGCATGCGGCGGAACACGACCTCATTGTCATCCACTACACCTAGCGGCCCCAAGCCGGGACTTTCAAAGGCGTCGAGCATGTGCGTATGGACCTTTGTTACGTCCAGCGCGGAAAAGACCCGTCCGTTGAGTACCAGCAGCGCTCCGCACCCGCGTGCTTGTTCCGACGCGGCAACGCGCACTGCATCAGACAGGTTGGCCGGACCGTCCCATGAGAGTTCGCTGGCGTTGCGCATCGCACCGGTAAAGACCATGGGTTTTTCGGTGTCGATAGAGCGGCAGGCAAGGTAAGCAGATTCTTCGATTGTATCGGTGCCATGTGTTACGACTACACCGTCAATCGCAGGATCAGCGACCAGAGCGGCAAGCCGGTTTCGCAATTCCCAGGACCGTTCCACAGTCATGTGGGGTCCGGGAAAACGGCCGAATTCTTCAGACCTCAAACGGGCCACGTCGTGGATACCACGCGCAGCTTCGAGTATCTCGTCAGCCCCTAACGAAGGAACGACTCCCCCCGCCTCGGCGTCAAAACGCATGGAGATTGTTCCACCGGTGAACACCACAACTATCAGCCGCACAAAACGCTCCCGCCGTTGACGTTGAGAATCTCTCCGGTGATATGGCGGGCCTGCTGCGAACACAGGAACACGATCGGGCCCGCGATATCTTCTGGAGAAGCCACCCGACCGATTGGTATGCCGGCCTCTATCCGTTCGCGACCGCCATTGGCAAAGGGTTCGACGCACATCTCAGTGTCGACCCATCCCGGCGCAACGCTGTTGACTGTAATGCCGCGAGGCGCCAGTTCCACCGCCAGCGATTTGACGAAGGAGATCATGGCACCTTTGCTGGCCGCGTAGTCAGCATGGAAGGATTCGCCACGCTGGCCAGCAGTACTGCTCACCAAAACGATGCGTCCGCCGTCTGGCATATAGCGAAGCACTTCTCGCGTGCTCAGGAACATGCCGTCGATGTTTTCGGCGACCGTGCGGCGCCAGCGCGAATCGTCCATGTCCTTCACTGCCACCTCGCTGACCGGCCATATGCCGGCATTTCCGACAAAGATATCGATTCTGCCTAACGACTCGGCGGCAGTCGCAAATGCCTTGCTCAGCGTCCCGGCGTCAGAAAGCTCCGCTGCAACCGCTTTGGCCCTTACACCCAGCGTCCGGAGCTCAGCAACCAGATCCTCGGCCGGTTGTTTGCGGCTCTTGTAGTGAACAATCACGTCGGCGCCGCAGGCGGCCAACAGGCGCGACGTTGCGGCACCGATCCCACGCGAACCACCTGTTATCAGTGCAGTACGCCCCTTGAGGGAAATCATAAGTAGTCCTCCTCCACGACTTCACAAATGACGTGTTCGAGGCAAAGGTGGAGTTCCTGGGCCCGGTCAGTGCGATCCGTCGGAATGACAATGCAGTGATCGCTCAGCCCTTTGAGTTCTCCTCCCTCGCGCGCGCTGAAGGAGAGCACCCGCATCTCCTGCGCATGCGCAGCGCGCGCGGCGTGCAGAACATTTGGAGAAGAGCCACTGGTGGAATGGATTATCAGGAGATCGCCCTTTCTGCCCAACGCTTCGACCTGCCGCGCAAAGATCTCCTCAAACCCAAGATCATTGCCTGCGGCGGTGAGGATCGAAGTGTCGGTGGTGAGCGCTACGGCACGAAGTGCGCGACGGTTCTTCATGTAGCGCACTACATACTCGGTCGAAAGATGCTGTGCATCTGCAGCCGACCCGCCGTTGCCGCAGAAAAAAAGCGTTCCTCCGGATCGGAGCGTCTCACGTACCATTCCTGCTGCAGCCGACAGTTCCTCCTGCTGGCTGGACGCCACACTCGTTGCAAGTTCAGCCAGTTGCCTGAGGCGATCGGCGACCCGCTCTTTGAAGCGTTGTTCAAACTCGCTCATGACGTCGCTTGTCTGGATCGTGAAAAAAGCTCGGTAAGTCTCTCCCAGATACTACGGTGCTTTGACAGCGGCGGTACGGCCTCGAGTGGTTCGTTTGCAAGGAGGCGAGCTGGATTGGTTTCGGTGAGCAGGCGACCCTGATCGTCGCCTCCAACCTCGCGCAACCAGAGCCGCACCGTACCCAGTGAGCGCCTGTCTCCGTGATTGTCGCTGGCCAGGATGTCAACTACACCTTCTTCCAGCATCTGCCTGGAGAACTCCGCCTTGCTCCCCACCTGAAGAAGCATGAGCCCGTCGCCCTGAACGATCACGCCAAACTCGCGCCACGACCTCAACATCTCGATGGTAATCCCGGAGTATCGCTCCGGGTGCGCGATAACGGGAACTACTCCTTCGGCTCTTAGCCGCATTAACTCAGCGGTAGAAGCAGGGCTTACCGGGACGCGAGGAAGCTCTACGAGCACCGCGTTCGACTCGCCCAGGGAAAGACCAGGAAAGTTCAGGCTACACCCGGGACGATCGAGCATTATTTCAAATCCGGCATGCAGCTGCATTCCGGGAGGTGCTTCGGCAATGAGTTGCTCCAGCAGGCCGCGATTGCGCTCCAGCGGAGCCTCGTGTGCGCGCGAAGCCTCCAGGTGAGGTGTGCAGGCAACCTGGTTGGTCCCCTCCTGCTTGAGCCGTTCGAGAACCCGGAGCGAGTTTTCCAGAGTCGGCGACCCGTCGTCGACGCCCGGAATCAGATGCGTGTGAAGATCTATCACTGCTCGCCAACCATTTCGGCCAGGCGCTGCATCGCTGCGTCGCAGCTTGCCTCAAACCGTTCGGGTTGCTCTACGAGCACTTCCATTGCGTGTGTAGCAAGCGCGTCGGCCACGAGAACTTCGAGTGCAGCGTCTCGATCACCCGAACCCGCGTTTATGGCACCACTTGCGGCCTTGATGGCAGCTTCGATCAGGGTGCCGGCAGAACCCGCGTCTCCTGCTTCCAATAGTTGGTCCGCGCGCTCACGCAACCTGTGAGGCACGCTCAAGTCTGAGCCGAAGACAGCCCTTTCCCTGTTCACGCCCCCAGAAGCGCTCTGACAACCGGTTCGAGCCGTGCCAGTCCTTCTTCGAGCCTCGCAGGGTCAGGAATGCCGGCTTGCGCCATGTGCGGCTTTCCACCTCCGCGGCCGCCAGCGGCAGCAGCAAGCTCCTTGACGATGGCGTCGGCACGAACTCCTCGATCACGCGCATCGTCGGTCGCAACTACAAGGAGCGTCGCCTTGCCGTCTGCAAAGCGACTCCCCAGTGCGGCCACGCCCGATCCAATCTGCTCTCGCAAGGCATCGCCCATGGCCTGCAACTCCTTAACGTCTTCAACTGCTACCAACGATGAGATGAGATGCAGGCCCTCGACAGAACTTCCCTTTGCCATCAGTGACTTGACCTGATCTCCTCCACCGCGACGAGCTTCGTCAAGTTTGCGCTCCAGCATCCGGCGCTCGTCGACGAGTGCGTGGACACGCTTGACCACGGCATCGGGGCCGGCCTTGACGAGTTCTCCTACCTGTGCGAGCGCGCGCTCCTTGTCGCGCAATTCGTCAAAGGCACCTTTTCCGGTGAGCGCCTCGATACGCCGCACGCCGGCAGCCACCCCCGTCTCACTAACGAGCCTGAAGAGAGAAATCTGCGACGTGTTCTTTACGTGCGTTCCGCCACAGAGCTCAATAGAAATGTCCGGAATGGTCACGACTCGAACTACGTCGCCGTACTTCTCACCAAAAAGCGCCATGGCTCCTGACGCCACCGCATCGGGGTAAGCCATTTGAGTTGTCTTAACATCTACAGAAGCCCAGATCGCCTCATTCACCATGCTCTCAATAGCGCTAAGTGCTTCGGGCTTTATGGGTCCGTGATGGGTGAAATCAAAGCGCAGACGATCGGGAGCCACCAACGATCCCGCCTGATGCACATGGTCGCCGAGTACTTTTCTCAGAGCTGCGTGCAAAAGGTGCGTGGCTGTGTGGTTCCGTTCAGTATCGAGACGCCGGTTTGAAGGGACGCGTGCGAGACAGGTCCCAAAAACAATCTTGCCGGTGAGTTTTCCGATTGCAGCCGTTCGTCCATCGATCTTGCGAACGTCATCGACGTCCACGCGCCAGCCCTGCCCCACGATCTCACCGCGGTCAGAAACCTGGCCACCTGACTCGGCGTAAAACGGCGTCTCACGCAGGAGCACGGCGACCCGTCCATCTTCAAGCTCACGCACCGCCGTAACCTGAGTCTCTATCTCAACCGTGTCGTAGCCAACGAACGATGTCTCCGGTGTGTCGGGAGTCTCACCCTTGCCGTCGGACATCTCCCACGACCAATGCAGTGAGGAGCTGACGTCTACTCCAAGCTTGCGTGACTTGCGTTCTTCCTGAGATTGAGAGCGCTGCGCGGCAAGAGCTGCCTCAAATCCCGAGATATCGACGGTATAACCGCGCTCTCGCGCCATGAGTTCGGTCAGATCTATCGGGAAGCCAAAGGTATCATAAAGGCGGAATGCATCTTCGCCCGATATCGTACCGCGTATGGCAGACGAACCTTGCGTAGTCCGAGGCGGAGCAATCTCTTCAAAGCGCTTCATGCCGCCCCCGATGGTCTGGAGGAAGCGCTCTTCTTCTGCTCGCGTCGTTTCGATGATGTGTGCCTGGCGCTGCGCCAACTCCGGAAAAATCGGCGACATGTCGTCTATCACGACCTTTACTACGTCAGCCAGCGTCGGCTCTCGGCGGCCGAGCAGCCAGGCGTGTCGCACCGCGCGGCGCAGGATGCGACGCAGCACATAGCCCCGCCCTTCATTTGACGGGAAGACGCCGTCGGCGAGAAGAAAGGCGACGGCGCGCGCATGGTCTGCAATTACCCGGTACGACGCCGGATCCGCAGCGTAGTGGCGACCGTCTAGCGTTGTCGTGAGATATGCAGCCTGTTGTTTGAGTAGCGCCCAATAGTCCTGACCGACCAGTTCGCTGATCTTGCGAAGCACCGGCCTGAAGAGGTCGGTGTGGAAGTTGTTGGTCACCCCCTGCAGCAGTGCAGCAATGCGTTCCAAGCCAGCGCCTGTGTCTACAGAGGGGCGCGGCAACGGTACAAGTGTGCCGTCGGCTTGTTTGTCGAATTGCATAAAGACCAGGTTCCAGATCTCCAGGAACCTGCCTGCCTCGCTTCCCTCTACGAAGGCTTCACGCGAGAACTCCTCGCGATCCATCTCCGTCCATTCTCCCGATGCTCCAGCCGGAAACTCCCAGTCTCCCACAAGCCTGGCGAGGTCGACATAGATCTCCGAGCAAGGACCGCAGGGGCCCGTATCCGCCATTTGCCAGAAGTTGTCTTTCTCATCCAAACCGTAGATGCGGGAATCGGGGAGACCTGCGAGTTCGCGCCACAGCGCGCGTGCTTCATCGTCTTCGCGAAATACTGAGATGCGGATGTGCCGCGGATCGATCCCAAGGTTGCCCTTGTCAACAGATCCGGTGACGAATTCCCAGGCAAAGTCTATGGCGTCTCGTTTGAAGTAGTCCCCAAACGAGAAATTGCCGAGCATTTCGAAAAAGGTGTGGTGCCTGGCTGTGTGGCCCACCTGTTCCAGGTCGTTGTGTTTTCCGCCAGCGCGCACGCACTTCTGGGAGGTCGTAGCACGCCGACCATCCACTGGGGCCTCCAGCCCCAGGAAGACCTTTTTGAACTGGACCATCCCGGCGTTTGTGAAAAGGAGCGTCGGGTCGTCTGCGGGGACCAGGGATGAGCTGGGGAGGACCGCGTGCGAATGTCGCCGGAAGTACTCCAGAAAACGGCTTCGGATTTCAGATGCGTGCATAAGTCTCGAATATATGCGGGCTTCGGCGCTTTTTGGGCACTACGTTGCACCCCTCGTGCAGGTCGCGCCTCCGGTATTTGCGGATCGCGAGATTCGTCTGGGAGCGCTGCTCCACCTGGGCTCGACCACCCTTTGGAAGCGTTCCTGAGCGCTTCGCGCGGCATGTGCAACCCGGTAGACTTCCTGGCAACAATGGCGGCCCGCTGGCAACTGAAGTTCTCAAGGCCATGGGACGGGCTGCCGCCGTCAGTTAGTGACCATGACTACTACTGGGCCCCTCTCATGTCTGGTAACAGCCACGCCCCGTCTTTCAGGGCTTCAACACCCGCGGACGTGAGCTCCACGCTTACTGGAGAGTCCGCCGGCGCAAGGCGCGCGACGATTCGTTGGCTTATCGCGAGCGCGCTGATGGTCATTGTGACTCTGGTGGTGGGCGGTGTCACCAGGCTCACCGAGAGCGGCCTTTCCATAACGCAGTGGCAGCCGATCACCGGAGTCATCCCGCCACTGAGCCAAGCCCACTGGGAGTCTGCCTTCCAGCAGTATCTGCTGATACCCGAGGCGCAGACCGTACACCTGGGCATTACCCTCGAGCAATTCAAAGTTCTGTACTGGTGGGAATGGGCACACCGGTTCGCGGCCAGACTTGCCGGACTCGTAATTGCGCTTCCCTTTTTTGTCCTGCTCGTAAGGCGTCAGCTACCGCGTCGCCTTATTCCGCAGCTTTTACTTCTCCCCATCCTGACGGCCGCTCAGGGAGCCCTTGGATGGTACATGGTGAGTAGCGGGCTGAGCGACCGAACGGATGTGAGTCAGTACAGACTCGTGGCGCATCTGGGGCTTGCGCTGGTGATCTATGTAATCGCCGTCTGGACCGCGATGACCTTGCACGCTCGTGAGACAACGCGAGGCGAGGGGAGCAGAAAATCGCGAGCAACGGCTCTGGCGGTGCTCACTTTCGTAACGATCCTCTCGGGGGGTTTTGTGGCGGGCCTCGACGCCGGCCATATCTACAACACCTTTCCTATGATGGGCTCATCGGTGGCGCCAGCGGGTTACTGGCAGATCGAGCCAGCATGGAGGAATTGGTTCGAGAATCCGGCTGCAGTGCAATTCAACCATCGGCTTCTGGCCATGGTTGTTCTGGTGATGTCAGCGTGGTGGTGGGCAGCCTCGCGCCGCCGCGTTGGCGACCCTCGCGAAGCGCGTGCCTGGAACATGATTGGGCTGGCGGTCGTCGTGCAGGTAGCGCTCGGCATCACAACACTCGTTATGCGCGTTCCGATCCCTGTGGCTGCGCTCCACCAATTGGGTGCAGTAGCGCTCTTGACTGCCGCCTTGTGGGCGGCAGCGGTTGCTCGGCGCTAATTGGTCAGTCGTCCGAGTCCGATGAGCTCAGAGCCTTGCGGAGCACGCGGACAATCAGCGCCGACTCGTAGCCGCGTCTGGCAAGGAGCCCGTATAGCCGGCGACGCCTGGTAAGATCGTCGAGGTTTTTCAGCGATCGGAGCCTTCTCTCCACGAGAGCCAGGGCACCCTCTTCGTCGTCCAGCTCGGCGCCTTCTGCCGCATTGTCCACGGCGCCTGAGGCCACTTTTGGCGCCACGCCCTTACGAATGAGTTCTTGTTGCAATCCACGTTTCGACAAACGCCCGGTAGCGGCGCGGGTTGCCGCAACGTGGTTGGCGTAGGCGTTGTCATCCTGGAGCCCCAGGGCCTGGAGCCGTTCGAGTGCGTTGGCCGCATCCTGCTGTGAAGCGCCTGCGCGCCGCAGTCTGTTGAGGAGATCGCGTGCGGAACGCGGGCGCCTCGCCAGTATTGCTACTCCCTTGTCAAAGACTTCGAGTCGCTGTACGGCAGCGCTGAGCGATTCGGCCTCGGCCTCATTCAAGTCGCGACCCTTTCGCAGGCCAAACTCTCCTATGATCTCTGCCGACACCTTCCCGCGGACTCCCGCAACGTCTACCTCAAAGCGAGCACCGCGGGTGTCCAGGCCGGTGACAGATCGCACCGTGCCGGCTACAAAGGCAACTGGCTCCTTGCGACGAGCGCTGCGCCTGGCGCCAGAACCGCGCCTGGTTGCAAACCGGCCTTTGCCTCTGCCTCCACGGCTACGCATTGGCGAGTAGCCATCCTGCTGGTCCTCCGAATCCTTTGACCTCTCAGGTAGGTCCAGAGGGTCGTAGTGAGAGTCGTTCATACCGAGTAGGGCTACAAACCCCGGGTGTAGAAAGGAGAGAGGCCGGAGAGAGGCCCTTTGAGCAATGCGGGGTACCGGGCCCCAACATCCTCAGAGAACAACCCTCCGGCCCCTAAGTCTGGTGCCGGTCTATTTGTACCAACCACTCTGAGCATCACCACGTTCCGCTCTGGACTCATGCTCAAAGCTTAGAACCGATTCTCCTTACTCCTCTGCGACCTCAACGTCTACGACCTGGTCTGTCTTTTTGAGACCGAGTACGCCTTTGACCTTCTCTTCAATCTCGCCCATCATCGATGGGTTGTCTTTGAGGAACATCTTGGCGTTTTCGCGGCCCTGTCCGATGCGCTGGCCACTGTAGCTGTACCATGCGCCGGACTTTTCTATGATTCCTGATTCCGCACCGATGTCTACGAGCAGCGAGGTGTGCGAAATCCCTTCTGCGTACATGATGTCGAACTCCGCCTGTTTGAACGGAGGGGCGACTTTGTTCTTAACGACTTTAACTCGAACCTGCGATCCGGTGACTTCTTCTTTGTCCTTGACCGGACCGATGCGGCGAATGTCGAGGCGGAGCGAGGCGTAGAACTTGAGCGCCTTGCCGCCGGTGGTGACTTCGGGGTTACCGAACATCACGCCAACCTTTTCGCGCAACTGGTTGATGAAGATGACCGCGGTGCGGGAACGTGCGATTGCGCCAGTGAGCTTTCGCAGCGCCTGGCTCATGAGTCGCGCTTGCAGTCCGACGTGCGCATCGCCCATGTCACCTTCGATTTCCGCCTTAGGAACGAGAGCGGCGACCGAATCGATCACGACGACGTCTATTGCTCCGGAGCGGACCAGGATCTCGCAGATCTCCAGCGCCTGTTCTCCGGTGTCGGGCTGAGACACCAGCAGGTTCTCTACATCTACACCAAGTTTGCGTGCGTACTCGATGTCGAGAGCGTGTTCCGCGTCTATGAAAGCCGCAACGCCGCCGCCTCGCTGAGCATTGGCGACCACGTGGAGACAAAGCGTAGTCTTACCGCTCGATTCCGGCCCATAGATCTCGGTTACTCTGCCCCGCGGCACACCGCCAATGCCGATGGCGGCATCCAGGTTGATTGCACCCGTGGGAATGGACTCGATTCTTACGCGCGCGGACTGATTGCCCATGCGCATGATCGCACCCTTACCGCAGTTCTTTTCGATCTGCGAGATGGCCAGTCCTAGGGCTTTTTTGCGATCGTCTTGCATTGCGGAAACCGCCATGCGACACCCATTGAAGTGATTGGTGATTAACTGGCCACCGCGGAGAATCTACCGGATGGCGTGAACTAATCTACACCCGAACAAAATACGAAACCACCCAGACCTTCTCAACTGCTCCTGAAAAGCGCAAATGCGTTTTCCACATGGCGTACACGGACTCGACCATCGGACAGAAGTACTCCCACCACGTCAAAGCGGTAATTTTCGCCGTTTCGCCCATGCCGATCGATCCAGGCGAGGGCTGAGCGGGAGAGTTCTCTTTGCTTCTTCCAGTTGACCGCCTCCACGGGGCCCCCAAAGGCTGCCCCGCTCCGAGTTTTGACCTCGACGAACGCGACCGTGCCTTCCCTTTCAGCGACGAGGTCGATGTCCCGGTGACCGTTGCGGTACCGTCGCTGGAGAACCCGCCACCCGTGTTGGCGTAGCCAGCTCTCCGCGATTTTTTCGCCCTTAACGCCAAGTTCTTGCAGTGCGTTCGTCACGTAGGCACGCTAACAGACGTCGCGCCGGTGTACGCAACCATTGTGTCCCCGATCGAATCATTTCATTGCATGCCTCGACGCCGTGAGGTTTCGGCGTTTCGACGCTGCAAACGTTCGACGCTGCGAGGGTTCGACGCTCCGTCGCTGCGAGGGCTCGACGTCGCAGCCTCTAGCCGTCGAGCAAGTCGTCCGAAGGGGCGATCCGGTCAAGATCGTCCAACCCTACCAGGATCTCGCGCGGCTTTGACCCGTTTGGAGGACCAAGTATGCCTGCTGCGTGCAGTTGGTCTATCATTCGCGCAGCGCGCCCGTAACCGACTCCAAGTCTCCGCTGCAGCAAAGACGTGGAACCAAGTTGATGCTGCACGCAAGTCTCTGCCGCTTTTCGGAAAAGCGGGTCGCGCTTGGAGGTAGCAGCATCTCCCTCGGAGGACTCGTCATCCTTGTCGAGCTCCTCCAGATTCCTCACTTCAGCAATGATATCGGGGCGACCGACTTCGGGATCGGGAAGTCCCTTGGCAGACAACGCCGCGCGCCTCGCCTCGCGCCGCATCTCGTACCAGCGCGCAAGCCGCTCGGTGTCATCTCCCGGTATGTAGGCTCCCTGGAGGCGCTGGGGCTCCGACTTGCCAGGCGGAATAAAAAGCATGTCGCAAATTCCCAGCAGTGCTTCTGCACCCATGCCATCGATTATCGTGCGGCTATCGACCTGCGAAGCCACCCTGAAGGCAATTCGGCTCGGGAAGTTGGCCTTGATGAGTCCGGTGATCACGTTCACGCTCGGTCGCTGCGTCGCGAGAATGATGTGGATCCCTATGGCACGAGCTTTTTGAGCCAGCATCGCCAGCGGAGTCTCAACTTCGGCCTGCACCGTCATCATGAGATCCGCCAACTCGTCGATAACCAGCACTACATATGGAAGAATGCCGTCGTTGTACTCGCGTCGCTCAAACGCAACGTCCGAAGGTGTGGGATGTCGCAGCGACGCACCATCCAGAACGCGCTTGTTGAACTCCTGAATGTTGCGCGCACCGTTGGCCGCCAGGAGCTCATAGCGCCGCTGCATTTCGCGCACGGCCCACTTTAGCACGTAGGCGGCGTCGCGGTTGTCTGTGATGACCTTGTGGAGCAGGTGTGGCAGCGAGTTGTAGACAGAGAGCTCGACCATCTTGGGGTCGACCATTAAAAACTGCAGCGTCGCAGTCGTATGCCTGTAAACAAGGCTCGTGATGATGGTATTGATGCAGACCGACTTACCCGACCCAGTTGCGCCTGCAATGAGCAGGTGGGGCATCTTGGCCAGGTCCGCAACGATCACGCGGCCTTCCAGATCCCTGCCTAACGCGATCGGTAGCGCCATCCGGGCGTTCTGAAACTCCGGTGCCTCTATGAGTTCCCTGAACGGCACAAGCTGTGCTACAGGGTTTGGCACTTCCACGCCCACGGCACCGCGCCCGGGAATCGGCGCCACAACCCGGATGCTCTGCGCCCGCATCGCCAGAGCGAGATCGTTTGCCAGGTTGGCAAACTGGCGCACCTTGACGCCAGGTGCCGGTTCGATCTCGAACTGCGTGACTACCGGGCCCGTCGTGCGATCCACCAGAGTTCCATCCACACGAAACGTCCGCAGCGCCTCCATGAGTTTCTCTCCCATGGCGTCGAGCTCACGTCGTCCGGCTTCCACTTCCTCGGCCGGAGGCGGCTGCGACAACAGTTCGGCAGAAGGCAACACTTCTTCGAGCGCGTCGTCCGGCATTATGAGTTCCGAAAACGCGCTCGCCTCGTCCGGCGGCGGTGCAAGTTCCTGCACCTTTGGCGCACTCTTTCGTTTGCGTTCCGCACGCGGAACTGCTTCGGATTCGGGTTCTGGTTCCGGAGCACTGCTTTTTGTATAGCCCTCCACCGCCGGCATCTCCTCCGGCCGCGGTTCGAGGGCGATTGCCAATGCAGCCGCCTTTTCCTTTAGTCTCACGGGCGACGGCCCAACGATCGCGCGTATCGGATTCCACCTCAGTGTCCAAGCGGTCAACGCGCTTAACAGGAGCACGACCACAATCCAGCTCCCGGCTGTTCCAAAAGCTCTGTGCAGGTAAAACGCCGCAAAGCCCCAGATCAGGCCAGCATAACTGCCCGACTGGTTGGGTCGATCACTGGCAAGGCCGATAGCAAGTGGCACCAGCACGCTGAGTCCCAGGAGAAGCAACACCCAACGGCTGTGGTGCTGCTCCGAAAAGCGCCCGAGCAGCGCCAGACCCTTTACCAGAGGCACCAGAGCAATGAGCCATGCGCCGGGAGCTCCAACAAGCTGAAACATCCACGACTTGAGGCACGACCCTACTGGTCCAAAAACCCCACCAGGTTGCGCGCACGAAATACCTGCGCCAGCAGGCACAGGTTGCAGGGCAAACGCACCAATCAGGAAAACTCCCAGCAGGATCAGCGCGATACCTATGATCTCGCGGCGCAGCGATTCTCCCATATCAGCGCCCTCGGTCGGTCCCCAGCCTCGTTATCTGTCGTTCAGCGTAGACAGGTACAATGGCATGGGTATCGACGCCGGCGCAGAAATCCAGATCCTCCGCAAAGCCGGCCTCGGCGAGCGCACGGCCATGAGTCGCCTCGTCAAAGGCACGCCGAATGTCTCCCGCGTACCTGCGACTGGCGAGAGCCGCCACGCGCGCAGCGTCATTAAAGCTCACCCCCGGTCTACGGCGACCGATACCGCGAACGTAATGGCCAGCGCATACCGCATCCTCCAGTGAGAACTGGCCGTCCGAACCAGCACAAAGAAGCGCAACATCCACACCACCTCTCAGGGCGCTGCGCAGCATCGCGAGCACCGCCGAGTAGTTGATGAAGGCGCCAACAAGAACATCGCGAGCACCCTGTATTGCAAGGAGTGCCGCCGTTCCATTACTCGTGCTGAAGAGAATGGTACGGCCATCGACTACGTCGTGCGTGAACTCGCGCGGCGAGTTGCCGAGGTCGAATCCCGAAACGGTCTTCATGCGGCGCTCGCCCGCCAGAATCACTTCTGAACGCTCAAACGATTTTGAGCGAGTGACCACTTCGTCAGTGCTCTCAAAGGGAATCACCGTCCTCGCACCATTGGCGAGCGCAACGGCAATCGTCGTGGATGCTCTGAGAACGTCAATGACAACGACAATGCGCCCATGCATCTCGGCCGTGTGAAGACTCGCCGGCCCAAAAAAGACATCAACCCGCAATACCAGGCTCCTTTAGGAGACCAGCCAGTTCCCGCTCCAGGAACTTGGTGTCAAAAGTGCCCGCACGAAACTGCGGATGCTCCATTACGCGAGCCAGGAATCCAGCAGTAGTAGTCACACCTTCGATGATAAAACTCTCCAGCGCCATATGCATTCTCCGCAGCGCTTCTTCGCGATCCCTGCCCTGAACGATGAGCTTGGCAAGAAGCGAATCGTAGAAGGGAGGAACTGTGTACCCGGCGTAAACGTGCGTGTCGAGCCGGACACCGGGACCTCCCGGGGGGTGAAACACATCTATCCGACCCGGAGACGGCTGAAAGCCTCGCGCAGGGTCTTCGGCATTTATGCGACACTCAATGACATGTCCGCGCAATGGAGGAAGTGTCGCGTCGGTAAGTGGTTCGCCCGCCGCCACGCGGATCTGCTCTTTCACGAGATCCACACCGGTCAGCTGTTCAGTCACGGGATGCTCCACCTGGATGCGGGTGTTCATCTCCATGAAGTAGTACGAACCGTCCTCGTCGAGCAGCATCTCGATCGTTCCCGCTCCGACGTAGCCAATGGCGCGAGCACCACGCACGGCCGCATCGCCCATCTTCTCGCGTAGCTCGGGAGTCATGGCAGGGCTGGGCGCTTCCTCAATCAGCTTTTGGTGCCGCCGCTGGATGGAGCAATCACGCTCACCCAGGTGCATGACGTTGCCATGGCTATCGCCCAGTATCTGGAACTCGATATGGCGTGGGCGGGTGAGGTATTTCTCGACGTAGACGTCACCGTTACCAAATGCCGAAAGCGCTTCTGAGCGCGCGAGTCCAAAAGAGCGTAGAAATTCTTCGGCGTCCCTGGCGACGCGCATTCCCTTTCCACCGCCGCCGGCCGCTGCCTTGATGATTACGGGAAAGCCCATCTCTCGCGCGAAGGAGAGTGCTTCGTCGGCGTCTTCGACTGGTCCGGGCGTACCGGGTACGATGGGAACGCCTACTCCCTGCATCGTGCGACGGGCTTCCGCCTTATCGCCCATTACGCGGATCTGTTGGGCAGTTGGGCCAATGAACGCGATGTTGGACGCAGCGCAGGTTTCGGCAAACTCGGCGTTCTCAGCGAGAAAGCCGTAGCCCGGGTGGATCGCGTCTGCACCGGTTATTTCGGCTGCTGCGATTATGCGTGGAATGCGCAGGTACGATTCACGCGCCGGGGCTGGACCTATGCAGACGTCATCATCGGCAAAGCGCACGTGCAGAGACTCCCTGTCCGCCTCTGAATAGACGGCGACGGTCTGCACACCTAACTCTCGACAGGCGCGAATGACGCGCAGGGCGATCTCCCCGCGGTTCGCGACCAGTACTTTCTTGAACATCGTGTTGGCGCCCGCTATTGCGACGCGGCCCGGTCAGACTCGAAGTCACTCCAGGAATTATCGCTGGAGCCAGCAACCCCCTGTACGCGAAGTGCGAACTCGCTCGGATTAGTCGCATAGAACAATGCGCTTTCGTAGGAGATCACGCCTTTCGAGTACCAGGACATTAGCGACTGGTCAAAGCTCTGCATCCCATACTGCACGGTCCCATCCTTGATGAGGTCCGGGATGTTCAGCGTCTTTGAGACGTCACGAATCTGTTCGCGAACAGCGGCAGTGTTTATGAGCACTTCGCAGGCAGGAATACGTCCCGGCTTGTCCGACCTTGGAACGAGTCTCAGCGAGAGTACAGCGGCCAGGGCGCTCGAAAGTGCAAAGCGGACTTCGCTCTGCTGGTGCGGCGGGTAAAAGGAAAGGACGCGGTTGATGGTCTGCGTTGCGTCTGTGGTGTGCAGGGTCGAAAAGACCAGGTGCCCTGTGTCAGCCGCCTTGAGGGCGGTATCCAGAGTGTCCAGGTCGCGGATTTCGCCGATGAGTATGACGTCGGGATCCTGACGCAGAACACGACGTAGTGCCTGCGCAAAACTCCCGGTATCGGTACCAACCTCACGCTGATTGATGTGGCACTTGATGTCGCGGTGCAAGAACTCGATTGGATCTTCGATGGTGATGATGTTGGCGTAACGCCTCTCGTTCATCGTCTGAAGCATGGACGCCAATGCAGTGGACTTTCCCGAACCTGTTACTCCTGTAACGAGCACAAGGCCGCGCGGCAGGAGCGCAATCTCCTCTACTACGGGGGGGAGGTTCAGTTCGGCGATCGATTTGGCCTGGTGCGGTACGGTTCGGATAGCAAACGCAATCGTGCCGCGCTGCTGGTAGGCGTTGACGCGGAAACGTCCGATCCCCGGAACGCCAGTAGCAAAGTCTGCCTCCCTGAATTCGGCAAACTCCTTGACCTGCTTTGGAGTCATCAACTCCTTGGCCAGGGTACTCATATCCTCCGGCCGAAGCGCGGGGAGGGCAATCGGTGAGAGCTCACCATTGATGCGCAGTGTGGGCGGGCGACCAACTTTGAAATGCAAGTCGGATGCGCTCAGCTGCACCATTTGCTGGAGGATCTGCTTGAGATTGAACGGCGCACGCGGCGTTCCAGGTGCCTGCGTCGTTACACCTTCACTGGGGGGAATTGGGCTACCCATTGGGATCGACTCGGAAGAGTACTTGTCCGTATTCCACAGGATGCGCGTCCTCGACGCACACCTCCTTGACGACACCCGAGACCTCCGCCTCGATCTCGTTCATGATCTTCATCGCCTCAATAATGCAAAGCACCTGACCCTTGGTCACTCGCGAGCCAACAGCCGTGTACGGCTTGGCGCCAGGTTCCGATGATGCGTAGAACGTACCCACCATAGGAGACTTGACCTCCAGCAGATCCGCTTTTGCCTCTGCGCGCGCAGGAAGTTCCGCCTCCACTGCCGGTACTGCTTCTGTTGGAGTTGCACGAATGACTGGCGCCGGTGCCGGAATGAGCGTCTGAAGCGGTGCGGACGACGGGATCTGCACGGCCCCCCGCTGCTGCGGTGACTTCGAAATCCGGATCTTCATCCCCTTGTCCGAAGAAATCTCCACGGAGTCAACGGAAGAACCGTCCAGCATTTCGATCAGCTTTTTTACGTACCGGAGGTCGATCATAGTGACAGGAAAAGGTGGCCCGGCCCGAACTACTTACCAAGCTCCATCAGCTCGCGCGGAAACTCAGTAAGCAACTCGCAACCAGCCGCCGTGACTAGCACATCGTCTTCGATTCTCACCCCACCCCATTCTGGAACATAAACGCCAGGCTCGATAGTAACGACCGAGCCCGCGCTCAACGAGTCCTCAGACACCCGAGACAGTCGCGGTGCCTCATGTACCTCGAGGCCAAGACCGTGCCCAAGGCTGTGTCCAAACTCTACTCCATAGCCGCGTTCTTCAATCCAAACTCTTGCAATCGCATCTGCCTCGCGTCCTCGCATGCCAGCTCTGATTCCATTGCGTGATCGCTCCTGAGCCCCCCTCACCACCTCGTAGATCTCTTTCTGCTTCTCGTTGGCAGTGCCGACCACAAAAGTGCGTGTCATGTCTGAACAGTAGCCCCCATAAACTGCACCAAAGTCCAACAACAGAAAGTCCCCCTCTCCAACAACGGCCTCACTTGCCCTGGCGTGTGGGAGAGCCGTGCGAGCCCCACAAGCTACTATGGCTGCAAAGGGATGTGCCTCGCTTCCCTCTTGACGAAGATTGCGCTCCAACAAGCCGCAGACGTCGAGCTCCGTCATCCCCACTCGAACACATGCAATGGTCGACTTGAGCGCGGCTGCGGCAATCGTGCCGGCCCTCCTTATCGCCTCGACCTCAACTTCATCCTTGCACACTCTCAAGGCTTCGACCAAGTCCATCTGTGGCCTCCAATGGAAGCGGTCGCCCTGCTCAAGCAAGCGCTGAAAATCCCGGTGCGTAATGTGCGACGACTCAAAGCCCACTGCCTGTGCACCCGTTTCAGCCAGTACCTGCCACACCCCTGTCCAGAGAGAAGCACTCTCGATTCTCACACGAACCCCCACAGCCACTTCCTGAGCCGCCTGGGTTCGATAGCGGAAATCCGTGAGGACGACAGCCTCCGAGGCGCTGATCACAACAACCGCATTCGAGCCCGAGAATCCGGTGAGATAGCGGACGTTAGGCAGTGAGGTGACAATCAGAGCGTCGAGATGCTCCCGGATCAGGTTCTCTCTCAACCGTCCGAGGCGCCCAGCCTGAGGGGCGTTCACGGCTGGGGCGCGAGCTGTCTTACGAGACCTTCGAGGGCGAGTTCGTAGCCGGCTGCTCCAAACCCGCAGATCATGCCCTTGGCCCCTGCGGCCAGCATCGAATGCCGACGCTCGGGCTCGCGAGCATAAATGTTGGTCAGGTGGACTTCCACATAAGGGACGTTGACCGCCAGAAAAGCATCGCGCAGCGCCAGACTCGTATGCGTGTAAGCTCCAGCGTTTACAAGCGCACCTGAAACGCGGCCGCGCAGGGCCTGGATGGCGTCCACAAGCTCGCCTTCGCCGTTGTGTTGGGTAAACTCGACCTCCACACCAAGCCTGCCTGCAACAGCACGAACCCGCGCCTCTACGTCAGCGAGGGTTTCGCTTCCATAGAGCGCAGGTTCTCGTGTTCCAAGCAGGTTGAGGTTCGGTCCGTTTAGGACTGCTATCCTCACTTCTTCTTGAGTCCCTCGAGCCAGGCCGTGAACTGCTCGTAGTCAGCGGGAGCTTCGCCCTCGACATCCTCGCCGGCAACTTGCTGCTGAGACGACGACGCGGCGCTGCCCCCTCCAGTTTCGTCGAGCGTCACGGCGCCCGTGGAGTGAGGTGGAACATCGCGAAAAAGTCGTTCCAGCGATAGCTCCCCGCTGGGGGCCTGCTCTACCACTCCGAACGCCGAGGCCAGCGTTGTGGCCGCCTCCGCATCAGTGGCGGGAACCGTTTGTCCTGAAAAGATGTGAGTCAGGGTCGACTCGTCGGGCCGCGTTAATGCCTCGTCAGGCATGGCAGCGCCAGCCAGCGGGACCGTGGACGCCGTCGCAGCCTGCCCAGCGTCCTCAGATGCGTTTCCCCGTGGCCCGCCCGAGAGGCGCCGGTTGGCAAACCTGGCAAAGAAAGAACGTGCCGATTCTGTGGCAACCGTTGGTTCAGGAACCGATACCGAGAAGTCTTCCATCGCAGACTCGCCGCCCTCCAGCATCCTCACTCTGTCCTGCAACGCCTGGTCATCAGGATTACGCGACAGCAGTTCCCGGTACACTGCAAGCGCTTCTTCATTGAAGCCCTGCTGCAGGTACAACTCCGCCATCGTTTCTGTCACGAAAGGCGCGGGCGGCTCATCGCTTACAGCCGGAACAAACGACGGTGTGCGTCCGATCAATGGGTCTGAGTCTTCGTCTGGATCAGCGGGATGTTCCGCGCCGACGCTCTCTTCATCGAGTTCCCCAAAATCTTCGTAGGCGACCGAACCCTCATCTACTACCGCCGCAGAGTCGACGCCTGTGTCTGCCGTCACAAAGCCATCGTACGAGTCGATTTCCTGCGGCTCCTCGGACGAGACAACCTCTTCAGATATCTCCTCGGATGAAGTAGCGATGCTCTCCTCTGCAAACGAGAGACTCTCGCCATAAAACGACGTCTCGGCGACCGGCTCTTCTTCGACCAGG
>CAZYTS010000051.1:0-19344 GCA_964649855.1 uncultured Gemmatimonadaceae bacterium | reverse complement strand
GACGCGAGTCCGAGGACGGATCCACTACCTGACGACTAGCATCCCTCAGCTCATCAACCCTTCGCGCTTAAGCTTCTCCAGCACCTTGTTCCGCAACGCGTCAGGCATATGACAATCACCCTGACAACAATGCAATGCCTCCAGAAATCGCTCGGCAAACTTCACATGAGGCAAACACCGCACACATTTAGTCAGATGCAACTCGATGCGACGCTTCCGCTCAGGCGTCAGCTCACCATCGAGATAGTCCCAAAGCTCCGCAAGCGCGGCTTCGCAATCGATCTCGCGCGACTCAGCCGTCATGATCCCCGTTACTCCGTGAGGCCGCCGAGGCGAATCCTGCGTCGCGTGCATACTCCATCAGCTTCTCCTGAAGCTGACGCCTGCCGCGAAACAACCTGGAACGCACCGTTCCTATCGGCACGCCAAGTACCTCCGAAGCTTCCTCATAAGACTGATCTTCAACATCGACAAGTATCACCGTGGATCTGAACGGCTCGGGCAGCTCCGCCAATGCCGTGTTCAACGCGGGCTCGAGGTCCACACGCGAAAGAATCGCATCGCCACCGTCATCCTGCATACGTGCCTGCAGCACAAACGACGGATTGCTTTCGTTATCACTCTCGTCCTCCACTACCTCACGCCGCACCTTTTCACGCTGCCGCAAAAAAGCGTTGCGACAAATCGTGAACAGCCACCTCCTCGCATCACTGCCGGGCTGAAACGTCCGCCAGGAACGAAAGGCACGCAAATACGTCTCCTGCACAAGGTCCTCCGCCTCCGATGCCTCTCGCGTGAGCGACAAGGCAAAACGGTAAACGTCCCTCATCCAGGGAAGTACCTGCTTCTCAAATTCTGCACGGGCCTCGGCAGCGCCGGGCCCTGAATCGTTATCCATCGTATGTAGACGCAATGTCCCGGCGCGGTTCCTCCCCGCCACTCCACGCAGCGCCACGCCCATATCTGGAGAATAACCCGACCCCCGCATGCCGCCAGCCCGAGGGACGCGCACGTTGTAGATTTCCCGCCGCCCGGCCGCCCGCCAAGAGACATGATGCCCTATCTGCTGACTCTGCTGGCCGCAATCGCTTTGTTCCTGGCACTCTGGCGCCTTGCCGCTCACCGCAACGCGCCCGGGGAGGCTCGGCGCACCGCGGACGACCCGCTCGCTAATACTCCCGTCAGCTTTCTCCGCGTCGACGGTCAGGGACAGATAGTCTCCGTGCAGGGCGGCTGGGAACGTGTCCTGGGCTGGCCCGCTGTGGACACGATCGGCAAACCTTATCTGGGTTTTATTGCCGCCGAAGACCGAGCCCGCACACGCGCACTCGAAGACCGGCTCCGCGAATCGTCGCTGGCTGAATTCTCGGGCACGGTCCGCCTGGCACGCCGCTCGGGGGCGACGATAAGCGCTGACGTAAGGGTCTACCCCCAACGTGACAATGCGGGTCGCGTTACAGGCGCGATTCTGGTTGTGGCGCCAGGCTCCGAAATGCGACGTGGTCGTGTGTATCACGACGAAGGAATCGCTTCTGGCCAGGCTCCAAACTCATCACAGAGTGTCGACCGCGGAGACGCGCTTGGACGGACTCTGGCTGGCCTCGCCCACGAGCTCAACAACCCGCTCGCGGCAATAACCGGCTTTGCACAGATCCTGCTGCGCAGCACCCAGACTTCCGAAGACAGGCACGCGATCGAGACAATCCTCAACGAAGCGCGTCGAGCCACACGTCTGATTCGTGACGTCATAACGGTGGCTCGGGGTGAAGCTGTTACGGCGCCCGAGCGCACCGACGTCAACGCCCTCGTACTCAGCTCCATAGCGCAACTGAGGCCCGATTTTGACAAACGTGGCATTGCAGTTACGACAGAGCTCTACGAAGGGGAACTGGTGGCGAAGGGCGTGCCGGAGCAACTGGGTCGGGTGATCAACAATCTGTTGCGCAACGCTCAGCGACACCTTTCCAACGCGGGGAACGGTCGGGCGGAGTTGCGCGTGCGGACCGACCGCCTTCCCGAAGGAGTTCTCCTTGAAATAGCTGACAACGGGCCGGCGCTCTCTGCCGACGCGTTGGCTCATGTGTGGGATCCGTTTGCTATAACTGGCGACGACGCCGATTCCTCCGGCTTTGAACTCGCTGTGGCGCGAAGTCTTGCCCTGGCTCAGAATGCCCGAATTTCGGCGCGCCCCCTTCCACAGGGCGGGACGGCATTCGCCGTCCTGCTTCCTGTCTTTAACGAGCCCGGCATTCGCCCGGCGCCCAACACCTCACGTCCCACACCACTGGACGTCCTCATCGTAGACGACGAGGCGGCTATCAGAGATCTCCTTTCACGGTTTCTCGAGATAAGGGGACACGCCGTCGTAATGGCGTCGAGCGGTGAACAGGCACTTCGCCTTGCCGGACAGAACAGCTTTGACGTGGTGATCTCGGATGTGCGGATGCCTGGAATCGATGGTGCTGAACTTGTGCGAAGGCTCAAGGGATTCCCCACCTGTGCCAGCACCCGTTTTGTGCTTTCCACTGGAGACTCTCTGCTTGGCACCGACGACCTCGGCATCGGCGACGTATCAGGTGTACGGATGTTGCACAAACCGTTTGATGTAGCTGGACTGACACAGGTCGTGGAAGCCCAGGAACAGGGAGACTGATGACTGAAAATCTATCGGGGCTCGCGCGGCTCAGGCAGGAATACGCACGCGCCACGCTCGACGAAACGGATATCGCCACTGATCCGATAACGCAGTTTCGCACCTGGTTCGACGAAGCCCGCAACGCCGGGATCCTCGAACCTAACGCGATGACCCTGGCAACCTCCTCACCTCAGGGGGCGCCCAACGCACGAATCGTTCTGCTCAAGGAACTGGATGCGAGAGGCTTTGTCTTCTTTACCGACTATCGCAGCCAAAAGGCTGCTGACCTCGAATCAACAAGGCGCGCAGCTCTTGTCTTTTTGTGGAAGGAGCTCGAACGTCAGGTACGGGTGACGGGCCGAGTCGAGCGTACGTCGGCAGGAGAGTCCGATTCGTATTTCAGGACTCGCCCACAGGGGAGCCGTTTGGGCACGTGGGCGTCGCACCAGAGCAGCGTCATTGGTGACCGTGCGGAGCTCGAAGCAGCGTATGCTAACGCTATGCAGCGATATCCGGACGATGAAATTCCGAGGCCCGAACACTGGGGGGGATACCGTGTGGTTCCTGAGACGGTGGAGTTCTGGCAGGGGCGGGCGAGCCGTCTGCACGACAGGTTACGGTATCGGCTCGAGGGTGGCGAGTGGGTGATTGAGAGGTTGTCACCGTAGGCAGCCTCGTGCTGCACGTTGTCGCGACCCCTGCGGAAGCGGGGGTCCAGTGTCTTTTTGCGAGGTGTGACCCCTGCGGAACCAGGGATCCAGTGTCTCTTGCGAGGTGTGACCCCTGTGGAACCAGGGATGTCTTTTGCGAGGTGTGACCCCTGCGGAAGCAGGGGTCCAGCGTCTTTTGCTTTGACAAGTTAGGGGAAACCGACTCTGGACCCCGGATCTCGCGCGCTACGCGCGCTTCGTCCGGGGAGGCGGAGTTCAGTAGCGCTCGCGTCGTCCGGGGAGGCGGAGTTCAGTAGCGCTCGCGTCGTCCGGGGAGGCGGAGTTCAGTAGCGCTCGCGTCGCCCGGGGAGGCGGAGTTCAGTAGCGCTCGCGTCGCCCGGAGAAGCGTGGTTTAATAGCGCTCCGACTCCACAACCTCATTGCACAACTTGACATAACTCTCGTAACGCGACCTCGAAATCGCACCAGCCTCCACCGCCGAACGAATCGCACAACCCGGCTCGGCAAGATGCCGGCAATCCGCAAAGCGGCATTCACCCAATAAGGAGCCAAACTCCGGAAAGCACTGGTCCAGCGAACCCGAAGGAAGTCCCCACAAACCCACCTCGCGTAGCCCCGGCGTGTCCACCACAAAACCGCCGTCCGGCAACGGATGCATCAACGCACCGACCGTAGTGTGTCTGCCCTTGTTGACCGATTCCGAAATCTCCGCCACACGGAGACTAAGCCCCGGATACATCGAATTCATGAGCGACGACTTGCCCACACCCGACGGCCCGCTCAGTACAGACGTACGACCCATGAGCGCAGTGTGCAGCTCCTCCAATCCCTCGCCCGTTACCGTGCTCGTGTAGTGCACCGGATAACCAATCCTCTCGTAAACCCCAAAACGACTACGCGCACCCTCAAGAGAATCGAGGTCAACCTTGTTGATCACAATCCGCGGAGCCAGATCATTCGCCTCGGCAATTACCAGAAAGCGATCCAGCATACGCTCGTTGGACTCGGGCCGCACCATTGCAAAGACCACAACCACCTGGTCGATGTTGGCAGCCACTATTCGCTCACCATGACCGCCACCGGGAAGACGTCTCGATAGACTGGAGATCCTGGGTTCTATACTCTCGATGGTCAGCGATCCCCCAGGGTTGTCCGACGAAACGACAACTCTGTCGCCTACAGCGAGCTTGAGCTCCGCCTCGTGCTTAACTCGCCCGCGCAGCGAGGCTGTGAAAATGGTTCCATCGGACAGCAGTACGCGCCACTGTCCCCCAGTACCACTCAGCACCACCGCCAGAGTCCCGGTTTCGCTCACTCGCCCTCGTCGCGCATGGCGTCCCACCACCGCCGCGAACTCTCACGCGTCGTGACCTCCGCAATCCTCGCTTCGAGCACCCGCCTTACATCGGCCAATTGCCAGCGACCAAGCTGCGCACGCGCTTCTCTTGCAGTAGACGCGTAGGCAAGAAAGTCACTTTCGACATGCCCCTCCACGCCCTGCCGACCCAGTCTCCGCCATCTGAGAAAGAGAAAGTACGCGCCGTAGGGCCTCGATGGCTCGTCTGTCGCAGAAACATCCAACTCTACAGAGTATGAAAAGCCGTCCGACCCCTCAAAGGCAGCCGGACGGCCATGCACACGCATATACCCGCCTATTGTATTGGCATCTCCCTTAGAGTGATCTGGAGGAAGAAACCGGCCCGGCATCCTAACGACGGCGACCAAACCGCTCCCGAATGATGTTCCCCGCCATGAACGCCACGTTCGCCGGACGCTCCGCAAGGCGGCGCATCAGGTATGGATACCATTGCGTTCCAAAGGGCACATACACCCGAATCCGATAGCCTTCCTTGACCAGAGCATCCTGCAAATCACGACGAACTCCATACAACATCTGGAACTCGTAGCGGTCATTGGGAATGCCCTGCTGAGCCACGAACGCCTTTACCTGCTCGATGATCACGGCATCGTGAGTTGCGAGGCCCGGATAGTTGCCGTCGGATACCAGCCGCTTCATGCAGGCAACGTAAGAAGCATCTACATCCTTTTTGTCAGGAAAAGCAACAGTCGGTGGTTCCTTATATGCACCCTTGCATAGACGCACTCGACACTTAATAGAGATTGCATCTTCGACGTCAGCAGCTGTGCGGTGCAGATAACTCTGAAGCACTATGCCGACATTCTCAGGATATAAAGGATAGAGGTCCTTCTTGAACATGGCCAGAGTGCGTTCCGTGTATGCGCTCCCCTCCATATCGAGCCGCACGAAAGTGCTATGAACTCTGGCACGATCAAGCACTCGCCGGATGTTGGTGAGACATACATCATCAGCTATGTCCTGACCCATGGCCGTCAGCTTGACCGAGACATTGCAGTTGAGCTTTTCAGCCGCTATCCGGTCCAGCATGTCCACGTATTCCTGCGCCGTCGCCGAAGCCTCGTCGGCGTTTGTTACGCTCTCGCCCAGCAGGTCGAGCGATGCGGTGATGCCCTTGGCATTGAGGGCACGTACGGCTTCGATTGCCGTTTCCAGAGTCTCGCCAGCAACAAATCTCCGGGCAAAACTGCGTGCCAGTCGGTTGTTCTTTACGAAACGAAATATGCCGTGGCGATTTGAAAGCCACAGGAACGTCTGACGCAGCATGAGCAATGGGTGAGGTGCTGCACATTGTTGATAACACCACGGTCAATGATCAATACGCCCGCGGTATGGCGAATATAAAGCGCGTAACACAAACACGCCGCCGCCATTGCAGACTTGAACTCCATTTATTCCAGGTCGTGTGGTTCCAAAGCGAGCCGCGAGCCCCATTCTGTCCGATATAAACCCGCAAACGCAAATCGCACTCCGCGAGCATCCACTCCAACCTGAGGCTCGTACTCGTGGGCCGCATCCATTCTAAGTCTGATCATACGATCGAGAGTGCGTTCCACGGGATCAAGGAGAAACTCCACCCCCGAATCGCGATACAGTACCCAGGCGTGACGACCAGTTCGTCCCTCGGGAACGAGACGTAGTCCGACGACAAAGTCGGCATCTATCGAGGCTTCCACCAGCTTTCTCCACGCCCAGAGCGAAAAGTCTTCGCAATCTCCGCAGCGCAGGACTTCAAATGTGCGAGGATGCTGCCAGAGGTCGTCTTCGCCCAATAGTGTGTGATCGTCAGCATAACGACAGCCGATGAGCCAGCGTGCTATATCGGGAGGCGTGCGAGCACTTACCTGCGAATCACCAGTCAGGTAAGTGATAAAGTCTCTATCAGCCCCGGGACCAAATGCAGGAAGAGGGGGCGCCATGGGTACTCTCACCCATGGGCTCCCGGCTGCAAGGGCGGCTCGATCAACCCTGCGCTGAGCGAGACGCTTTAACCAGCGCGGCGTCCACATGGCCGACTCGTGGCCCTCTGCCTAACGAACAACGACGATGGCAACATCGCCAGTGAATTCATCGCGCTCACGTGCCAGGTTGCGTGGGACAGCAATCTCCTGCCCATCGAGCCTGAGGTTTAGTCTGTGTAGTCCAGGCTGTACCCGATAGTATCCAAGCCACTCACCATCGGGCTGTCGTACGAGCGGCACCGGAATCCAATCCACAAAGTCGGCCATCAGGTCGACTCTGCGTACTCCCGGCGCCCAGACCCTGATTTCCCGTATCCCCAGTGAATCGAGAGCTGATCCGATCACCAAGGCAAGCGTTTCGGTTGTAGGGAGTTCGGGACGCTCGGGAAGCGCGGGAGCAATCGGTGGACGGGACCTCCTGAAGATCTGGGGCAATCTCCCACCCGGCAACCTCAAGGCAAAAGCTGCGTAGCGGGCACCGGGGAGTCCCTGGATGAGATCTACCGGATAGGTCCCCAGGCTAACCGTAGCGTGCAAATCCTGAAATAGAGGCCACGAAGCGGTTACGTTGCCCCAGGCGGCTGTTTCACGTGCGGCTTCTCCAAGGCGTACTCCCATCGATGCATCGTATGACACCTTGCCGCGCCTCCATGTCAGCGTGGCCTCGTTGTCCGAGAGAATGTCGCCGAACTGCAGCTGCATTGGGTTGGTAGTAACACTGAGCAGCGCATTGGATCCCATCTGGAGCCATCCAGTCACTTCTCCCATCACAGTGGTACGCCACCCAACGCCATCAAAGGTTCGGGAAATGGCCGCTCCAACCGTCGAACCGTAGTTGTTTGCGCCGAGGTGAATGCGGCTCTGTCCAGTGAACTGCAGCGTCGGCATCAGCCCCTGCTGCGCAGTGGACGCTGTGAGAAAGGAGACTTCTCCCCGGAGAGCGTCAAACCATTTTCCAAAGACGCTCCCAGGAACCAGCGGGTCGGAGTAGCGCGAACCTGCAAGGAGGCCCTGCATGCTCCACTTGCCGTCATCAAAGAGAGAGAGCAGGCCGTTGGCCAGGAGCGATCCCGTGGGACGCTCCACGACAGCGGTTTCGTTCAGTGTGAGTGCACCGAACGTCTGACCGTTGTCGTAGGAGACTGTTGCGAAACCCACATCCCGCGTGCGGACCGGAGACTGCGCGTCGGCGCGCAGCGTGGTAAACACGCAAGCCATCAGGGCCACAAACACATGCGCGGCGGGGCCAAGAGCCCCGCCGCGCTTCTCTAGTCGCGGAATACGGCGTGGGGGTTGTTACGGGTTCTTGGGTTTCGGCTTACCACGCGGACCAGTTTTCCCCTGCACCGCACCAACCGCCTGACCCGGTGCCAAAGGATCGGCCACGCGCGACTGACCTCGAACCGAAGGTAATGTGCTCCCCGGACCGCCGCTATTGTCCGGTGAGTTTCGCAGTTGCTGTTCCAGCCCTGCGCTGCGCAAGGACGCAGCGGTGACCGCTGAAACACCCCCCGAGATATCCCTTTCAATGTCCTGCCTGAGGGAGATGAGCTGCTCTTCGGTCGCAGACGCGAGGGCCAACCTAACTATCATGGCCGAAATCGTGTCCGCGGGAACGCCGCGGTTGATGAGGTAGCTCCCCGTATTGAGGGCAGCTGCCATCCTTACGCCGCTCCTGACTTCCCGTAACTGCTCCAAATCCCGTATGCTGAAGCCGGCGCGGAGTGCTGTCGCGCCAGCATGAACGTCTGTGGGTGTCGACGCTGGACCAAGCGCCTGACGCGCCCGCCGCAGGTCGATCACCCAGCTCTTCACCACGTTCACGATTGCAGGCCCCGGCGCTTGCTTGCTCGCCCCTTCTAGTGCCTTGTCAATCAGTGGCTCCGTGGGAAGCCCTTCACGTTTTGCTCCTTCTACAACAGCTGCAACCGCCGCCCTCGTACGCTCATCGAGCCGCGAAAGTCGGGGATCATCGGTACGCGCACTAAATGCCATCAGCAGCCCCGCCGAAAGCATTACTGCGCCAGATCGAAGGAGATGTCTCATATCTACTCCTTCGGATAAATGGTTATGACCGAGTTGGGCGAACCAAAGTCGCTCGCCACCTGGGGCAGCGTCGGATCGTTGGCCCGGCGCGCACCGTCAATAACGTACTGAAACTCATGACGCCCGGGCGGCAGCGGAATGGTAACGGCCCATGCGCCATGTACCGGGTCAAAGGTCATCGGCGTCGCCGTCGCATCCCAGTCGTTGAACTGCCCCACCACCGCCATCGACTTGGCCGACGGGTTCACCATTATGAAAGTCGTCTCGCGCAGCGGGACAACATTGGAGTCGTAGGTAACGTCGGCAACCGGCACCAACAAAGCGCTGCTGCTATCGCTCGCCAGCTGCGTGTTCTCAGCAGTCCGCGAGTTCATGACACCGATAGCGATAATGGCACCAAGTGCTGCAGCGGCAGCCAGACCGCCAAGCGAGGCTGGAAACGCCAGTGAGCGGCGATACCACGGCATCTCTGAGCGGCGCGATTCGATCGGAACCACCGCTGGCGCCAAGGCAGCCATCACGCGCTCGTCAAAGCGCGCGTCAAAACGCTCGGGCCGCTTGAGCTCCCGCGCGATTTCGTCGATGAAAGGATCGAATTCCAGATCAGTCACGATGTACCTCCTGCAGAAGCCCTCGCAGGCGTTCGCAGGCACGTTTAACTCGCATTTTGAGTGCCGATACCCCGACCCCCGTCATCACCGCCATCTCTTCATACCCCAGATCTTCCACGTGTTTGAGGAGGAAAGCTTCGCGCTGATCAGGGTCTATCTGCATCAGCGCCCTCTGAATCTCCTCCCTCCACGCTGCTCTCTCCGCGGGATGCTCCTCCGCTGCCCCCATCATCGCCACATCGTCCCGCACGAAAGTCTTTTCTCTGCGACCGCGCCGCGTCCCTGTCGTCCGACATCTGTTGGCCAGGATTCGGAAGAGCCATGAGCCGAACTTTTCTGGATCCTCACAGGTCGCCAGCGACCTGAATGCGCGAACCAGAGCGTCCTGTAGCGCCTCTTCCGCGTCCTCCCGATTGCCGAGCATGCGTACGGCGTAGCGTCCGAACTGTACGCGGTAACGGGCTACGAGGATGGCGTAAGCGGCGGTGTCACCCGCCAGCACCCGCGCCACAACCGCAGCATCGTCATTGCTCTCAATGTGGAGACCCCGCGTAATCGCCATCGGTCAATCCTGGGTCACAAATCGGTAGTGCCCGCCATCCATGTGGAGATCGCAAGTCATTGATTCGACGCTATTTAGAACGCTTCAGGCTGGTTCAGCCTGATTGCTAATGTAGTCTCGCCCTGGAATTGGCGCCGGTAATAATGACTCATCTGGGGGTCAAATTGCTGTGATTCTGGACAACTGAGCCGTAGTTCCCCCCTCTCAGACAGGAGCTGAGGCATTCCAGTCACTGGAGGATATTGATAAAGGGGGAAGATGGCGAGTTGGAGGTTGGGGAAGATGGGAAGTTGGGAGGCGGGAAGATGGGACGTTTGGGAAGCTGCGCCCACCGACGCCGCGACGAGCCGTCCTCTATGACGCACTCTCCGACGCCTACGGTGGACTACTGCTGGCAAACTACCGAAACCTGAAGGCCGACCTTGACTTTCTAGGGCAGCGACCGTACGATCGTAGCCTAGAAAGTCGAGGACTCATGGCCGAAATCAATCCACAGATCCTGCGCGGGACTCTCGACCTGCTCGTCCTAAAAGCCGTAAGCGGTGCGCCCGCACACGGCTACGAGATCGCTCGCTGGGTCGAACGCGCCACTGCTAACACACTGCGACTCGAAGACGGATCGCTGTACCCGGCGCTATACCGACTGGAAGAACGAGGATTTATCGAACACGACTGGCGCCTCACCCAGGACAGGCGACGAGCCAAGTACTACTCGCTCACCACCGCGGGACGCCAACGACTGCGCGAAGAGACCAAAATCTGGACCCGCTACGCACGCGCAATCTTTGACGCGCTCGAAGCACCAGTCCCGGCCAAACCAGCAAGAGCCTGACCTATGAGGGGTGAACCTTCATGGCGCCGCTACCTGCGCCTTACTCGCCCCGATCCACGCGCAGACGTTGATGACGAACTGCGCTTCCACCTCCAGGAACTGGAGCGCCAGTACATCGCCCAAGGCATGTCGGCCTCCGCAGCTCAGCAGGCGGCAAGAACCCGCTTTGGTGACGTCGATATGATGCGCGAAACACTCACCACTCGATCACAGCACAGCCACCGGCGCATGGAGCGCGCCGAACGCTGGCTCCGGATTCGCGAGGACTTCCGGATCGGCGCACGCCGACTTTTTCAGCAACCTGTCTTCACCATCACCGTAGTTGGCACCTTGACGTTAGGTGTAGGAGCCGCGGCCGCGGTCTTCAGCGTGGTCAACGCAACACTGCTGCGTCCCCTCCCCTACCCGCGCGCCGAACGCATTCTCAAACTGTTCGAGCTGAGCGAGGGCCGACCCCTGACTGTCTCTCCACCAAACTTTTCAGATTGGCGACAGCAGTCCACGTCATTTGGCGCTATGGCTGCGTTTTACAGCAGCACACGCACCCTCACCGGCCAGGGTGATCCGCTTCCAGTCACTAGTGCGCTGGTCACGGATGACTTCTTCGACGTCATGGGTGTTTACCCGGTACTGGGACGAAGCTTTGCGCCTGAAGAACTGGTTCCCGGACAAACCGATGCGGCTATCCTCTCCGACGGTTTGTGGCGCAGCTCCTTTGGCGCTCGCGAAGATATCATTGGAAGTACCATCCAGCTCGAAGGACGAACACGTACCATTGTTGGCGTTATGCCACCCGGCTTTGACTACCCGGACGACTCCAGAGTGTGGGTCCCCTGGGCCTTCAGCAACGACGAATTGGCCACGCAACGAGGTGCCCACTACCTCGAGGTAGTAGCTCGCCTGAAGGACGGAGTGGAACCGACCGCGGGTGTAACTGAAATCGGTACGATCTCAGAACGACTGGCCAACCAATACCCAAACAGCAGCAGCGGTTACAGCGGCGGAGGAGAATCGCTGAGGGATTCACTCGTCGGTGAATCCTACCGGCGTTCGTTGCTCATTCTCATGGCAGCAGTCGCGCTCGTGACCCTGATCGCCTGCGCCAATGTGGCAAATCTCCTGCTCGCACGTGGAGAAAAGCGACAGCGCGAAATGGCAGTCCGTTCCTCACTCGGCGCACGCCCTCTCGACCTTGTCAGCTCAACACTCACCGAGAGCGTGATCCTTGCTGTGCTAGGCGGAGCCGCTGGGATAGGACTGGCCTTAGGTGTCACGAAGTTGCTGTCCGCACTCGAGCCCGGAGGACTGGCAACTTTCGCAGAGGTTCGCATCGACTACGTGGTCCTCGCGTTCACGCTCGGACTCAGCGTCCTTACCGGTCTTTTGTTCGGCATTGTACCGGCCCTTCACACGGTGCGAGCCGCTTCACTGCAGGACACCCTGCGGGTCGAAGGACGCAGCAACACCTCCAGCCGCGAAGGATGGCGAACACGAGGGACTCTCATCGCGGCGGAGCTGGCTCTGGCTGTCATCCTTTTGTGTGGAGCTGGATTGCTGATTCGGAGCTTTGCAAAGCTGCAATCAGTGGACCCCGGCTTTACCACAGCTGATCTCCTGACTTTCAATGTCTCGTTGCCGGATGCCAGATACACAGACGAGACCAAGGTGCGCCAGTTTTTTGACGGATTGCGAGAACAAATACGTTCCGTTCCGGGTGTCGCAAGCGTCGAGGCAATCACAGGTCTCCCGCTGGACCCGTACTCCTACAGCATCAGCACGTCATCGATTGACGGAGCTGCAATAGAACCAGCCAGACAGCCTTCCACCCAGATTCGAATCGTCACACCGGACCTGCTTCCTGCAATGGGAGTACGTCTCATGCGTGGTCGCGGATTTTCGGATCACGACACGCGAGAATCTCCGGGCGTGATTCTCCTTAACGAGAGTGCAGCACGACTTCTGTTTAACGGCACAGATCCACTCGGTCACCGAATGGAAATTGGCACCGGCTTTGGCCTTGGACGCGGCCGCGCCGGAGGCGAGATCGTAGGAATCGTGGCGGACGTCCATGACCGCTCGCTAAGCACACCTCCTCGACCCACGACGTACCTGGTGCATGCGCAATGGCCCATGACCGATATGTCAATCGTGGTGAAAGGCAGCAATCCGATGTCGTTTGTCGGGGCCATTCGCGAAAAACTGCGCGCCGCAGACCCGTTGCTCCCCATGCTTTCAATCCGCACGCTGGAGCACGTGGCGAGTGAATCGGTGGCACGACCACGCTTTATGATGGTGCTGCTGGGGTCTTTTGGAGCAGTCGCCCTCGCGCTCGCCGCAATTGGAGTGTTTGGCGTTATGAGCTACGTCGTGAGCCAGCGAACACGTGAGATCGGCGTACGATTGGCACTCGGTGCCGGAACCTCAAAGGTGGTAGCCGAGGCACTAAAACGTGCGTTAACGCCTGTCTTTATGGGAATAGCCATTGGTGTAGCAGGTGCCCTGGCGCTCTCACGTACCATGGCCTCGATGCTATACGACGTTCGACCCACGGACCCAACGACCTTTGCATCCGTGGCAGCAGTTCTTGGAACGATAGCGCTCCTCTCGGCGTGGATGCCAGCGCGGCGGGCAAGTCGTGTGGATCCAGTGGTTACGCTACGCTCAGAGTAAACTCCGTGCCTTCCGCTAGCGGGCGGCACGACCGCTAGCAGAGCGAGTTCTGCGCAGAGATTTCTCGAACCAGTAGTCTGCGTACTGCTCGTCGTTGAAGCGGTCGACCTCACGGTAGCCGCTCGCCCTGTACAATGCGATCGCTTCTCGCAGAGCACGGTTTGTCTCCAGGCAGACCCTGTTGTATCCCAGCTGCTGCGCCTGGTGTTCGAGTGCTTCGAGCAACCTCCTCCCAACTCCCAGGCCACGCATCTCCAATGAAACCCACATTCGTTTGATGTAGCCAACGCGAGGCTTGAGGGTCCGAATAGCGCCACAAGCGACGGATCGTCCGTCGAGCATGCCGAGCACGAACGCCCCTCTTGGAGGGACAAACTCCTCAATTGATGCGGAGAGAATCGACTCTGGAGCAAACCCCTCTTCGAAGCGCTCGTTCAGTTCTCTGGCGTACTCGTCCAGGCAGCGCCGAGCATCATCGCCATCGGGATCGGCCACCTCGAACCGCAACCCTGCAAGGGAGAGGAGCCGATGCACTTCATTCATCGCTTCCACCAGGCGTTCACGCTGTATAGGAGTCAGCGGCTCCAGTAGTCCTGCAGCTCCCTCATCCGACCGGCGGTTCATTTCGTCGAACTCAGATTGTCCCTCACGGCTGAGCCTGACGGTGCGCACACGCTCGTCATCTCTGGAGGGTTCGATTTCGACCAGCCCCTGAGCGCCCAGGGCCTGAACGATGCGCGTGAGATATCCGGAATCGAGACCCAGACGAGCGCGCAAGTCTCTGAGATCTATACCATCCCTACCGATCTCATGCAGCACACGGGACTGGCTCAGCGGTCGCTCCCGACCCATGAAGTGGTCGTTGAGCGCACCAATCCGCTGTGTTACGAGTCTATTGAAGCGCCGAACGTCGCTGATCTGCCCGGGTTCCATTCTCTGACTATAGTCAGAGAATTTTCCAACGGCAAGATCAGCCAGAATCCGGCATCTGCGGGCCTCGGTCGAGGATGGGGAGATAGGCACGCCAAGGACCGACAGCGCTGCGGTACTGCTTGGCCATTACCCTGGCGGTCTGGGCAGTGTGGCCGAGGTCATGCGCGACCCATGTGGCAAGTACTTGCCTTAGCGTGACAGGTCCCAGCGCTGGATGGATGCCTTCGAGTGCGAGTTCTCGCTCGGTGAGGCTCCACCGACGAAGGGTCTCGAGGTTCGCCTTACGCAGTCTTTCAAACTCGTCGAGCAGTTGGTCCAGCGTCCTCCCCTCGCTTTCGCGATAGTGTGCAAAGCGATCGAAGGGTTTGAAGGTGCGTTCAGCACCTTGAGCCAGAATTATTCCCGCCCGCGCGATCCAGTCTTCACGCTCGCCGTGTATCAGATGACCAAGGTTGGCGAAAGGGCTGAACGTATCAGGGCCCTCGGTGGCGTCGATCCATTGCTGAGGTAGGCCTGAGAGCATTGCTCGAAAGACGCCGGGCGTTCTTTCGAGCACCGCAACAGCATTATCGAGTTGGAAATCCATGTTGGTCTGAGCCGCAGTCTCAAGCGTTAGGTGGGATGAGTTCCTGAATGGCAGCACTTACATCTTCGACGAGCTGGTCCATCTGGAGGGCATGAGTCCTGAAGCTGAGGACACAGACGCGCGCCAGATAGCGATCGTGCGCGACTGCACCCGTGATCATTACGCGTCCACGATCTGTCACCTTGTCGGTAAGCGCCTTTGTTGCCGCATCCTCCTGTGCGCGCGAGGCTCCCGGCCAGGTGAGATGAAAAGCAAAGAGCGACAAGTCGGGGGACGCATCTATCGCAACGTTGTTCAGCTTTTCGATACGCCCGAATGCGTCGACGGTCAGTGCTCGTTTCTCTTCAATGGCGCTTCTAAAGGCAGCTGCACCAAAGAGTTTGATTGAAAGCCAGACTCTGAGTCCGGGGAACCCGCGGGAAAGCTCAGGACCGTGCTGGCTAGGATCGTAGAAGTCATCTGGATGCGGCATGGACGGCAGGTAGTCTGCCGTGGCCGCGTGCGCCGCGCGGAGTGCGGCTCCGTCGCGCACAAGCAGTGCGCCGGTTCCATAGGGGAGGAACATGCCCTTGTGGGGATCCAGCGTGAGCGAATCGGCGCGCTCAAGACCCTTTAGTACCGACTTGAGTTCATCCGCCAGGTAGAAGAAGGCACCGTATGCACCGTCTACGTGGTGCCAGAGACTTTGTCGTTGGCAGAAGTCTGCGATTGCATCGATCGGATCTACAGCTCCCGTGTTGGTTGTTCCGGCGTTTGACACGACGATGAAGGGAACGAGTCCAGCTTTGCGATCCTGCTCGACCGCGCGTGCGAGTTCGTCAAGAGACAAACGATAATGAGCATCGCTACTGATGGAGCGGACTCGGTCTGGCATAATTCCCGCGAGCCTGGCGCTTTTGAGGATCGAGTGGTGCGCCTGGTCAGAAGCGTAGAGCACCCCTTCACGGAGCCTGTTGCCGAGGTGCTTTTCCCTGGCGCAGACGATGGCGTTGAAGTTGGCCATCGAACCACCAGTGGTAAAAAGCCCCCGAGCGCTTTGCGGAAAGCCCATCCAATCCCTCAACCAGTCGAGCGCATTTGCTTCGAGCTGAACCAGTGCGGGTGCTGCCTGCCAGACGCCGGTAAACCGGTTGGTCGTGTTCGAAATGAAATCAGCGAGCGCTGCCGGGTAGAGTCCTCCACCGGGTATGTAGGCGAGGTAACCCGGATGCGGGGTACCAAATGAACGAGGTACCCAATCGTTGAAGATCGAATCGAGCAGACCGTTGAGCGGCGTGCCGTTCTCGGGTACTGGTTCTCTGAGCGACCTCGCCAGTTCGCCTGCATCCACGTTGCCGCGAACCGGTGCATCGGGAAGTTGCGCAAGATGCTCAATGCAACGCGCCGCTACGGCATTTGCCATGGCGGTCATCTCTGCGGGTGAATACTCCAGACTCCGCGTCATTCTGCTTTTTCCAGTTGGTGGTGCTCTGCCGTGGCGCCTCTCTGGCATATTGGAGCGTGTCGACAGGAGACGCGCTCGCGCCGAGCCCTTGGGCCTGCCTGACAAGTTAGTGCGAGGCGAGGCCCTGCTCCAAGGTGGTAGGACTGCGGACTATTTCTCCGACGCCACTTTACGTGCCAGTTGTTGCCTCGCATTCGCCGCATAGCGCTGGCAGGCAGTGGTATCCACAAGCGACGGACCCTGATTTACAGAGCCCGACGACAGCCTTTGCCACATCTGCGAGGCCCCCGGATGTGGCGTCAGCAGAATGTCGCAAGGCAATTGTTCGAGCAGGGCAAAACCCCGCTCAAAATCGCGCAGCACATTTGGGTACCTCTCGTTACCGCTGTATCGAAAGGAACTGTCCGAGACCGGCGTCTGGCTGTCGGCATACACGAGGTTGAGACATCGGTCACCTTCGCACGACTGCCAGGTCCAGCTTGTGCTGCCTGGCGTGTGTCCGGGCGTAAAATGCGCGGTGAGTGTGACGCCGCCAATCGTAACTTTCTCGCCATCGGTAATGACACGAACGTTCTCGACCCTGGGAAAGGAATCGGCTTCGAGGTAGAGCGGATCCTCCCTCGATGATGTTCCTCGCTCAAGAGTCGCAGCGCTCCAGGGACTCGCGTCAACCCTTGCACCAGAAACCTGCTGGATCCTCGCGATACCGCCGCTGTGATCGTAGTGCGCGTGAGAGTTCAGAATGAGTCTAACGTCTCTCAAGTCCAGCCCTAACGATTTAATGCTTGCAATCACCGAACCAGCTGCTGCGGCCGTGCCAGCATCAATGAGCACATGTCCGGCGTCGGATGTGATGAGAATTGCACTGATACCCTGCGTTCCGACGAACCAGGTGTTTCCGAAGATCTTAAGGGGCTCTCTTGGCTGATTCCACTCTGGACACGCGGGCGGGCAATTCTGCGATTGCGCCTGATTTCCTGTGCGAGCGCTCTGACCACTCAGCGACAGTGGTAGGACTATGGTCAGACAGAAAGCGAGTACTGCTGCTTTACACTTGGTTCCTGTGAATGCGGTCATGTGCAAAAAAGGCGATTTCTGGTATAGGCCGGACTGGAGCGTCGACGCAGCGGAGCCTGACTCGAATGAATATAGAAAGCCCATCGGCTTCTCAAATCCTCTGGCTGTTGGTACTTTGTACCAGCGCTTCGGGGCGCATCCGTCCGTGGAAAGGGCCAAGCCCACCTGAGTCATCTGTTTGGTTGACAGTGACCTTCTTTCAGCCCGAACTCGCGGACGGCGGGCATCCACGAAAGGAGGTTTTATGGATCATCGTCGGCTTCCCGCGCGCCCGAGCCTGGAGCACCTCAAGAACGAGGCCAAGGCTCTACACAAATCCGGCATCAGCGGCAACGTTGCAGCGTTGGAAAGGTTTAGCGCTGCGCTCGGCACCCGACACGAGCACAAGCTCACCGACGCTCAGCGGGTGATTGCTCGCGAATACGGATTCCCAACGTGGGCCGCGTTGCGGAGTCATGTCCAATCGAGCCGAGGTGTGGACGAAGCAGCCTTGGCATTTCTCTCTGCGGCAAACCAGCAGAATCTGTCCAGCGCCAGGCGTCTCCTCGCTGCTGAACCGCGTATTGCCAGCTCGAGTATTCACGTAGCGGCAACGCTGGGCGACACTACCACTGTGTTGCAGCTACTGGATGCTGACCCTGCAGCCGTCTCGCAGAGGGCTGGCAATCCCGCGGGAGAGCCGCTGATCCATCTTTGTTCCTCACCGTTTCACGGCGAGAGCGAGGAACGAGACCGGCGGTTGTTGGAGTGCGCCCGTTTGTTGCTTGAAAGGGGTGCCGATCCTAACGCCAAAGAGAGCCGCTACGGGGTGTCGGCGCTCTACTTTGTTACAGGGATGAAGAGTGTTTTGCCCATCGCAAGACTGCTTCTTGAGGCGGGTGCGACTCCAGATGATGGTGAGTCGGTTTTCCATGCCGCGGAGCACTACCATCTCGAAGCGCTGGATCTACTGTTGAGCGCTGGAGCCGACCTCAACTATGTCGGTGATTGGGGAAACACGCCGCTCTACTTCCTGTTGCGGTACTGGAGGATCGAGCCAGGTTCGACTGTGGAGCGTGGGATGAACTGGCTGCTGGCGCACGGCGCTGATCCTAGGGTTAAATGTGGCAAGGAACAGGAGGATTCGCTGCACGTGGCGGCGAGGCGCGGGCAGTCCGCGGAGGTGATTCAGCGACTGGTTGAACACGGTGCAGACGTGAATGCAGAGCGCGGCGACGGTCGTACTCCATGGCTTCTGGCCACGCGAAGCGGCTTTGCCCATGTTGTCGAAGCGCTCGAACGTTCGGGTGCTCAGCCGCGGCCCCTCAATGTCGTTGACCAACTCCTGGAAGCATGCGGACGCGGTGAAAGGGACAGGGCCCGGGCGCTGGCTACTCCGGAAGTTTTGGCACAGCTTAACGAACGCGACCTCAAGCTTCTGGCTGAGGCGGTGTCCGAAGGCCGGAGTGCGGTGGCGCTGGCCTTTATTGGAGCTGGCTTTCCAGTAAACGAAGCCGCGGACGACGGCGGCACACCGCTTCACCACGCCGCCATCCATGGCAACGTTGCCGTGGCTGAGGCACTCCTGGCCGCGGAGGCTGACATCACCGTGCGCGATCCGGAGCACAACGCCACTCCGTTGGGTTGGTGTTTCTTTGGAGCCGATCATATAGCTGATGCGACCGGTGACTATGCAGGTGTTGCACGCGCTCTTTTGGGTGCTGGAGCAACGCTGGCTGGCGACGAGTTGCTGCCTGAACACTCGGGTGTACGCGCGGCGCTAGCAGAAGCCGACGAGGGGCCTTGAAGGGTCTTTCAGGCCGCGGATGAGCGCGGAGTTGAACCGAGCGCACTCTGAGTGGCGGTTGGGAGTCCTCCAAAAGGACGGGAAGAAATAACTAAATCGCCGAAGCGCTAAGGTTGTTTCCGCGTCCATCCGAGCTTTTCCTCGTACTTCCG
>CAZYTS010000050.1:0-19666 GCA_964649855.1 uncultured Gemmatimonadaceae bacterium | reverse complement strand
TCCTGGTAGTAGTAGAGGTGCGTAATTGCAATCAGCACGTCAACGGAATCGCGGATCATTGAGGCGTGGCGTCTTACAGCCTGGACAGGATCCTCATAGCGCACCCACGGAACACGGTTAGCCGGGATGACCGCTCCAACCAGTCCAAGCCGAAGGCTGCGCCCGGCTCCTCCGACCTGCACGATGGCGTGCGTAAGGGTCCCGGGAAAGAGTCCTCCAAGGGTGTCGGTCACGTTGCTCACAACGTACCCAAAGCGTGACTCGGCAAGCCGCGCGCGAAACAGTTGCTCGGGAATATCAAACTCGTGATTCCCTAACGTTGCCCAGTCGAGACCTGTTGCGTTCAGTACCGCTACCATCTGCCTACCGGCGAGTGCGGCGCCGTCGACAAGGGCGGTGCCGAGCGCCGACGGAGACAGAAAGTCGCCGCCTAGTGTGGTTATAACGGGCGTGTTGCTGGCGAGCAGTTGCTTCCGAATTGTCGCCACTCTGGCGAGTCCACCTGCTCGCCCACCTTCTATGGGCGTGATCTCGTAAACGTCATTGAAGTGCACGATCGTAACGCGCGCTTCTCCTGTTGAAGCAGCATTCCGGACCGAGAGAGCGGGGGCGCACGCGTGGAGAAGCAGCGCCAACGACAGCAGCGGGATACGCAAAAGCCTGAGCGAGGAGAACACCGAGTGTTTGATGAAGGGGTGATGACAGTTGAGCGGTCGGCGGCGGCTCTGGAATCGATAACAGTGGTAGGCATTCACGCAAACCCGAAGTAGCCTTACAGGATGAAAAACTTGCACGATGGAGACAGAGGTGTAGCCCTGATCACCGGTGCGTCCGAAGGTCTGGGTCGCGACCTTGCAGAGTGCTACGCGAAAGCCGGATTCGATCTCATCCTGGTGGCCAGAAGGAAGCTGCTCCTGGAGGAACTCGCCGTGGAGCTGACCTCAAGCCACGGTATCAACTGCACGGTGCTCGATGCCGACCTCTCCCTGGCCAGCGAGTGCGGCAGGGTTCTGGAAGCGACAGCTGCCGTAAAAACCCGGCTCCGGGCAGTCGTAAACAACGCCGGCTTTGGAACGCTAGGCTGGTTCCACGAGGTGCCGCTCGAACGTCAGCTCGCTCTGATCCACGTGAATGTTGGAGCGCTCACGCATATCGCGTGGGGCACTCTCCCATGGCTTCTGCAAAACGGTAGAGGTCACATTATGAACATGGCCTCAGTGGCGTCGTTTCAACCTGGTCCGCTGATGGCCACGTACTATGCGTCCAAGGCATACGTCCTCTCGTTGTCTGAGGCGTTGCATAACGAGTGCGAGGGGAAGGGGGTTACGGTGACAGCCGTCTGCCCCGGACCGACGCGTACAGGATTTGCCCGTTCGGCCGGCATTTCTCCAAAAGCTCCTGCCGGTGGTGCACCAGCTATGGATTCGCCAACCGTGGCACGCATGGCGCTCGACGGGGCTATGGCAGGCAAACGCGTGGTAGTTACCGGATTTCGCAATCGTGTGGCCGCGGCAATCGGACGCTTTGCTCCGCGGACGGTCAGTGCGCGACTGGTTCGCGAGATTCAGATGCGGCGGCTGAAAGCTGGGCTTTGAGAAAACGGCCCGTTTGGGACGCCGCCGACGCTGCTACTGTTTCGGGTCGTCCCATGGCAACAATAGTCCCGCCGCCGGGTCCACCCTCGGGCCCGAGGTCTATGATCCAGTCGGCCAGTTTGATTACATCCATGTTGTGCTCGATGACGAGCACAGTGTTGCCAGCCTGCACAAGCCGGTCCAGCACACCAACGAGACGTCGTACGTCATCTACATGCAGGCCCGTTGTAGGCTCGTCCATAATATAGAGCTTGCGGCTGCCGGTACGCGCCGCAAAGGCCAGTTCCCGCGCAATCTTGACGCGCTGCGCCTCTCCACCCGACAGCGTTGTTGCAGGCTGCCCTAAATGTAGATAGCCGAGCCCCACCTGCTGCAATTGCCAGAGCGACTGCCCCAGCTTTTCCTCGTGCGGGAAGAAGCGAATGGCCTGGTCAACCGTGAGATCGAGCACCTGATGGATGTTCCGACCGCGAACTTCGACTTCCAGCACCTCAGCCTTGAAGCGCTTGCCGGCGCACTCGTCACACGGCACAAAGACATCAGCCATAAAGACCATCTCTACCTGGAGATAGCCGGCACCCTCGCAACGGTCACAGCGCCCGCCGCGCACGTTGAAAGAAAAAGTCGAGGCGGTGTAGTTGCGCTTCTTTGAAAGAGCCTGCGCCGCAAAGATCCTGCGAATCTCGTCGTAGGCCTTGATGTAGGTCACCGGGTTGGAGCGAGGAGAGCGGCCTATGGGCTCCTGTGTTACCAGAACGACCTGATCCAAAGCCTCCTCACCGCGCAACGACTCGTACGCTCCGACCTTTTCTCCCAGGTGAAGCCGGGCGCTGTGCTCGCCGGCGAGCTTCATCTCGAGGGCTCGGTAGAGCACGTCGTGCACAAGCGTGCTCTTTCCGGACCCGGATACACCGGTTACCGCAGTCAATGTACCTAAAGGAATCCTGATATCGACTCCTTTGAGGTTGTGTTCTCTGGCACCAGTGAGGACCAGTTGACGCCCGTTTACGGGCCGCCGTCGCCTTGGTACCTGTATGCTGAGCGCGCCGCTCAGATACTTGCCCGTAAGGGAGTCGCCTGCCAACGGTACAGGTCCCGAAAACACAACACTCCCGCCTGCTTCTCCGCTGCCAGGACCCAGCTCTATCATGTGGTCGGCGCTCCGAATGGCGTCGAGGTCGTGCTCTACCATGATCACCGTGTTGCCGCCGTCACGGAGTCGCCCCAGCAGGCCGAGCAGTCGGTCAAGGTCGCGCGAATGAAGACCGATAGACGGCTCGTCCAGCACGTAGAGCGTATCCACCAGTGAAGCGCCTAACGAGTTGGAAAGAGCGATGCGCTGCGCTTCTCCTCCTGAGAGCGTGCGCATTGCGCGGTCGAGCGTCAGATACGTCAGGCCGACGTCATGCAGAAAGCGCACGCGGCTCCTGGCTTCAGCCAGCACATGCGACGCTATTGCCGACTCAAAAGGCGACAGCTCCAGGGTGTCGGCCCATTCTTTCAGATGATCGATAGTTAGGGCACTGACTTCTGCGATGGTACGACCAGCAATTCGGACGTTAAGAGCATCCGCGGAGAGTCGCGTACCGTGGCACGTGGTACACTCGACCGCGCGCTGGTAGCGCCGCAGGAAGACGCGGATGTACTGCTTGTAACGCTTTTCTTCGAGGTCCTTAAGGAACGGAAAGATGCCCTTGTACCCCCTGCCACTGTGCCGCAGCAGTCTTTCACGCTGCGCGGCCGAAAGCACGCGCCACGGCCGATCGATCGGGATGCCTTCTTTCCTGGCAAAATCGAGCAGAGTACGGCGCCGCCCGTCGTATCGCGGCATCGTCCACGGGTCGATAGCCCCGTCTCGCAGGCTGCGCTCCTGATCAGGGATAATCAGGCCCTCGTCATATTCCAGCACCGCGCCAAAGCCGTTGCATGTGTTGCACGCTCCCCGCGGGTTGTTGAACGAAAAGAGACGAGGTGTTGGCGCTGGGGCGCGTGTGCCGTCGAAAGGGCACTCAAAACGCTCAGTAAAACGCAGCAGACGATCGTTAGTGCCCTGTGTGAGATCGCCACGCCGGTCGATTACCACTATGCAATCGCCGTCCCCTTCGCGAAATGCCGCGGCTACCGATTCGGCGATTCGCGCGCGCTGTGACTGATCCGACGCCAGACGATCGACCACCACCAGTAGCTCTGGAACTTTGGACAGATCGATGCCGCGCGTTGTGATGTCGTCGAGGTGCACGGTCTCACCATCTACGACCACGCGCAAGAATCCCTGCGAACGCAGGTTCTCCACGATAACAGCGCTCCTTACACGCTTGGACGCCTTTAAAGGAAAGGCTACCAGGAATCGTGTGCCCACCTCGAGTTCGAGGAGACGCGTCGTAGCGGAGTCGACCGTGTCAGGCTTGAGCTCACGGCCGCAGACTGGACAGTAGGTCCGCCCAATCCGAGCCCATAGGAGCCTCAGGTAATCGTAGATCTCCGTGGCGGTCCCGACGGTCGATCGCGACGATCGCGTAGGATTTTTCTGCTCGATCGCCACTGCGGGAGAGATCCCCTCAATTGAATCCACGTCGGGCTTCTCCATCCGCTCGAGAAATTGACGAGCATAAGATGAGAGGGATTCGACATATCGGCGCTGGCCCTCGGCGTAGACGGTATCGAAAGCCAACGACGACTTGCCGGAGCCTGAGGGTCCGGTCACAACAGTCACGGCGCGCCGAGGGATACTTACCGTAACGTTGCGCAGATTGTGCTGACGGGCACCGCGAACAATGATTGCGTCCTTCACTCAGAGAAAGCTAACAAGTTGGGAGGTTGCGAAGTTGGGACGCTTGGAGGTCGGGAGGTTGGGACGTTGGGACGCACAGAACCGCAGCCTTCGAGGTATGTCCTGGGAACGCATCGACGCAGTGCGTGCACTGGCTCTTCGCCGAGAACAGAAGCGCATTAGTTTCAACAACATGACGGCGCCGGCGGCTGAACTGCACGAAGAAGAGGCTCTGGGAAAAGCCTACGACAGCAAGCTGGCAAAAAGACTGCTCACATACGCCTGGCCCTACCGCAAGCTCGTATCGGCCTCTGTTGGTCTGCTGCTGGTACACGGCGCGCTCGCTCTTGTCGGTCCGCTCATGACCAAGGTCGTGATCGACGAGGCAATCCCGGCTCGTGACAGCAAACTCATCCTGATCGCCGTCGCTGCTTTTGCTGCTGCTCTTGTTGTGCAGCTGTTCTGCAGCTACGGCGAGACGATGCTCACAACCACACTCGGCCAGCGGATCATGCATGACCTGCGCACCGAGATATTTGCGCACCTTCAGCGCCTGCCGATCACCTTTTTTGATCGCAATCCTGTGGGGCGCCTTGTTACGAGGGTAACTACAGACGTTGAAGCCCTCAACGAACTCTTTACCGCCGGGGTCGTCGCCGGACTTGGCGACATTTTCACGTTAGCAGCAATCAGCGTATTGATGCTCGTGATCGATTGGAAGCTCGCGCTCGCGTCGTTTTTTGTAATCCCCTTTGTAGTCATTGCGTCAAACCTCTTTCGCGTCCACGTGCGCGAAGCGTATAGAGCAATCCGCACGCGCATTGCCCGAATCAACGCCTATCTGCAGGAACGGCTTTCTGGCATACGAGTGGTACAGCTCTTCGGCAGAGAGGACGCCGAAGATGCACGTTTTGAAGCACTCAACCGTACACATCGCGACGCTCAGTTGCGATCGATCACGATCTACGCTCTCTACTTTCCGATAATCGAGATTCTCACCACGATCGCCTTTGCTGGCTTGATCGTAGTGGGAGCACAGAGAGTGGGACTCGGCGTGGCCACTGTTGGAACCGTAGCTGCGTTCCTGCAACTGGTGCGGAGGTTCTTTGATCCACTTCAGGACCTCTCGGACAAGTACAACATCCTGCAACAGGCGATTGCGTCGAGTGAGAGAATCTTCAAGCTCATCGATGAGCCTGTCGAAGCCGCTCGCGCCGAAGGAGCGAGACAAGGCAGCGCGAATCGCTCGCTGGAATGGAAGCCGGGGCCGGTCGAGGTCGAGTTTGAAAACGTCTGGTTCGCTTACGACCTTGCGCACCTTGCCCATGGTGCCACACCACCTGCAGAACCCGAGTGGGTCCTGCGCGATGTATCCTTTGTTGCGCGTCCAGACCAAACGCTGGCGCTGGTCGGCCATACCGGTGCTGGTAAGAGCACGATCGTTTCGCTGCTGCTTGGCTTCTACAAACCGCAGCGGGGCCGGATTCTGATTGGTGGGCGTGACATGAAGGAAATCCCTCTGGATCAGGTGAGGCAGCTGATTGGGTACGTCCAGCAGGACATTTTTCTCTTTGCCGGGGACGTAGCGAGCAACATCCGACTTACGTCTGACTTGAGCGACGAGGATGTGCGTGGAGCGGCGGTCCGAAGCGGTGTCCACCGTTTCATCGAAAGGTTGCCAGGAGGCTATTCCTACGCGCTCGGCGAGCGAGGATCGGCGCTCAGCGTTGGGGAGCGACAGCTTCTGTCCTTTGCCCGCGCAATTGCAGCTGACCCCGCGATCCTCGTCCTGGACGAGGCTACGAGCGCCATGGACAGCGAGATCGAGGAAGAAATCCAGACCGCGTTAGAAGCCCTGATGGTCAACAGGACGACAATTGCCATCGCCCACAGGCTCAGTACGATCCAGAATGCCGACGAAATCGTGGTGCTCCACCATGGCGAAATACGTGAGCGAGGGACGCACCGGGAGCTACTGGTGATGGACGGTTTGTACGCCCGTCTGCACCGCCTTCAGTCAGCGGTCTCAAGCGGTGCATAATCATGCCACGCCACAGCTTGCGGCCCCAACGGTGGCCCCGATAGTTTCCGCACTTCCCACACAAGGGCGCTCCGGCCGCGCCGTCCATCGCCGAGTCCGATCTCTACTACAAAAGAGCGTCAGCGCGCGACGAATGCCCTACCTCCAGTTCCGAGATTACCGATACCCGCTTATGTCCGGGGAGAATCGGATCGGCAGGAGCAACGCGGTGGACATAAAGATCCCCAATGGCGGGGATGGAGGCGAAGGCGCAATCGCTGTAGTAACACTGGTACCAGATTCAGCTACAATGGTCAGTAGGTCCGGAAACGCGGGCTCTGTCCTGCTGAATGGAATGCAGCTTGGTCCTGAGGCGGCTCCCCTGTTGCACGGGGATCGCCTTGCCGTCGACGGCGCGGAACTCCTCTATGCAAATGAGGCTGAACTGGGGGATACGGTCGAGCTGCCCGCAGTGACGAGCGCGTCGACAGCTGAACCCTCGCCGGGGGCCTCGGAGGCTCGCTCCAAGGGGCGGCTCGTCTCGTTGGTCGATGGTCGCGAGTTTCGCATCCCAAGCACGGGCCTCACGATTGGTCGTGAGGTTAGCTGTGACGTGGTCCTCTCGGCCCCAACCGTCTCGCGACAGCACGCGACACTGAGTGCCACGCCACGCGGCTACCTCCTGGTCGATTCGAGCCGAAATGGCGTTTTTGTGAATGACCGCAGGGTGGGTGGTGAGCTGGCGCTCTCTAATGGCGACACTGTCCGGGTGGGTACCGAGGATTTTCGCTTTTACGCTTCGAGCGAGCCCTCGGGAGAGCAGCTCGACCTTTCGTCGGTGCCGGGTTTGCAGACGACCGGTGTGATTCGCGCAATGAAACGGCCCGTTCTGGCCGAAACCACTAGCGAAGATCGGGATCGCAGCGAAGTTCCGGTGCTCGCAGAGCTCGAAGTAACCAACGAAGGGCCAACAAAGGGAATGCGTCACAGCATTTCGTTTCCACTGGTGCATGTTGGCAGGGCTGAGCACAACGACGTCGTTATTGCCGACGAGAGCGTCTCCGAGGCCCACGCCAAACTCCAGCGCCGCGATGGCACCTGGTTTCTCATCGACCTTGATTCAACCAACGGCACCTACGCTGGGGGTCGGCGGTTGAGCGAGGAAGTGCGCTTGACTGCGGGTACGGAAATCCGCTTTGGCGGCGTCAAAATGGTCTTCAGGCCGTCTGACGCAGCTCCTAGAATCTCGGGGAGCACTCGAGTGATCGCAGGCCTGCGTGCCCCGGATCCCAAGCGCGCCAGTGCCGCGACTCCCCGGTTTACGCAGGCAGCCGAGAAGCAGCCGCCGAGTGAGGCCGGATCGTCGAGAGGTGTGTCGCGCTTTCTGCTGTTGCTACTCGCGGCGGCCCTTGGTTTTGCGGTGTACACGTTAGTACGCGGAGGTCTGCGCTAGTGGATCTCACCGTAGCCGCCCGCACCGACGTCGGGATGATTCGTTCTGGAAACGAGGATGCGTTCTTTGCGCACGCCACTCGTGAGCGGGGGATTTTTATAGTGGCGGATGGAATGGGGGGCCATGCCGCAGGAGAAGTGGCCAGCGAAATGACGGTACAGATCATTTCGCGCGAGCTGCAGGATCTCAAGGACGCGGGCCCGCCTGCAGAGGAGCGATTGAGTGACTCGATCAGGTTGGCAAACCGGGCGGTGTATGAACGCACGATTCAGGAGTCTGACAAGCAGGGAATGGGCACCACAGCATCGGTGCTGCTGGTTTCTGGGGATCATTACCTGATTGGACAGGTGGGCGATTCGAGGATTTACCTGCTGCGCGATGGCGCGCTCAAGCAGCTGACGAAGGATCACTCTTATGTGCAGGAGCAGGTCGACGCCGGGCTGCTGACTCCGGAACAGGCTCGCTACCATCCCTACAGCAACGTTATCACGCGCTGTGTAGGTGCGAGCGATGCGGTTGAGCCGGACATGTACAGCGGCACACTCAAGATTGGCGATGTTTTTCTGGTAGCGAGCGACGGGCTCACGGGAATGGTAGACGATCGTCGTTTGCAGCAACTGTTGCTATCCCGCGCTAGTGCAGGGAGGGTCGTCGACGCATTGATTGCGGAGGCAAACTATCGCGGTGGGCTGGACAACATCACGGCAATAGTTGTGCAGATAACGGCGACTGGTCGACCGGAGGATCAGGACGCATCCGAACGACCGACGCCCAAGCATGGCGATGCAGTCTGATAACCCGGAAGCCCGCGATACCGTAGCTTCGCTGTCTGCGCTCTACCTCGGCAACATCCTCTACGCATTAGAAGCAACTGCGATGGGATTTGACAAGGAGGGGAAAGCCGAACACGCAGCGTTCTACCGGGGAATCGCGAGAAAGCTGGCAGAAGCCCGAGGCAAGGAGAAGGAGGGATAGGCGTTTCGACGCTTGAACGTTTTGACGTTTCGATGCTTCGAATACCCCGCCTCCGCTGGACTCGTGTTGTACCTTCGCAGCGTTGAAGCGTCGCCGCGTAGCAGCGTCGCAACCTCCCAGCGTGTTATCCCCTCTCGATCGCTTCAAATACCTTGGACTTACTCAGAACGCGTCGTTCGGCCGTGAAGACTCTGAGCCAGCGCGCTGACTTGTAGAACTCCTCCGCCAGGACCGGAAGGTTGATTGCTCCACGGAGCCCAGTCGCAGTCAGTCGCAACACAGCACCGTCGTGCCTCACGAGTGGTATGTCGAGACCCAGCATCTGCGTCTTTTCCGGATAGTCCAGCAGCAGCTGGCCGGGCGCCAGGCCGAGGTCACGCGCGAGCGCATCCTCTACAGCGAGAGCGCGGGCGCGGTCTGATGAAATCCACTCACCCATTTCCTCAGGCAGTTCAGCGGCTGGGCACTCAAAGGCTCGCTTGTAGAGACGTCTTTGTCTGAGCGCGCCGAGTAGTGTGAGGGAGCCGCGCGCTTCCAGAGCGTGCAGTAGCGCTTCATCGTTGTAGGCTGCCAGCTCCTTGAGGCGAATCAAACCGGCGCGCAACGCGTCTTCGACGAGGCGCTTGTACATGGCAGTCGCGCTTCTCACCGCATGATGCCAGTAGACATTGCGATACATCTGATACTTCGCAAAAAGGAGCGATTCGAGCGCAGATAACCCCTTTTCGCCCACCGCCAGTGCGCGCCTTCCGATTGTGGGGTCATCGGCAAGGGTCATGGCATTGAGCAGACGATCGACGTCGATCTGTCCATAGGGAACGCCGCACATAAAAGCGTCGCGCTTGAGATACTCGATTTTGTCGAGGTCCAGCGATCCTGAGACCAGTCCCTGGAGTGCGCTCTCAGACCGACCGCGTATGAGCGCCAGAACGCGTTCCGGAGCATCAGGTGCAATCTCGCGCAGGACTTCGGCCACAATCCCGGTCGTGATCAGGGGACGCGCGAGGTCCTCGTGGTGTGGAGCGCCGAGTTCTTCGAGCGCGTGTGAGAACGGGTAGTGCCCGACGTCGTGGAGGAGGAGAGCTGTCCTTACGATCTCGGGTTCTTCGGGAGGCAGTCCCTCAAGCAGGCCGTCCCGTGCGAAACGCTGGAGAGTGATACCGGCGAGATGATAGGTGCCAAGCGCGTGCTCAAAGCGTGCATGCGTCGCACCGGGGTAAACGAGGTAGGCCCAGCCAAGTTGTCGCACGTACCTGAGTCGCTGGAATACGGGCGTGTCGACAAGGCGGAGTGCGCGCTCGTCGACACGGATGTTATTCCAGATTGGATCGCGAAGGTACATGCGGTTGTGCAGACGATCGATGAAATGATCGCGTACGGGATGCGTCAGCCTTTTGGACCAGCCTCCTTAATGGTGCCAGGAACGTCTCCGAACTTTTCAAAGTTCTTGCGGAACATTTCGGCCAGCTTTGACGCCTGCGCGTCGTAGGCTGCTGCGTCTTTCCAGGTGCTGCGAGGCGTCAGGATTTCCGTCGGTACGTCGGGGACGGATGCTGGAATGTTGAGTCCGAAGATCGGGTCAGTAGCGGTAGCCACGTTGTCGAGCTTGCCGGCCAGGAGTGCACGGACCATGGCTCGGGTGTAGCTCAGTTTCATTCGCGAACCTGTGCCGTACGCTCCGCCGCTCCATCCGGTGTTGACGAGCCAGACGCGCGATCCATGCTCGTCGATGAGCTTGCCGAGCATGTCTGCATAACGAGTCGGGTGCCAGACCAGGAATACCGCACCAAAGCACGAGGAGAAGGTGGCCTGGGGTTCGGTGACGCCACGCTCTGTTCCGGCAACCTTGGCGGTGTAGCCGGACATGAAGTAGTACATCGCCTGGTCGCGCGTGAGCCGCGCGATTGGGGGCAACACACCAAATGCATCGGCTGTGAGGAGCACGATGTTGCGTGGGTGTCCGGCGCGCCCCGACGGCACGTGGTTACGGATGAAGGGGAGGGGATACGAAGCACGCGTGTTTTCGGTGATCGACTGATCCTCGAACTTTACCTGCCTGGTGTCGGGATCCAGCACGACGTTTTCGAGCACCGTGCCGAACATCCGCGTTGTGGCGTAGATGTCCGGTTCCGCTTCGGGGGAGAGGTTGATGACCTTGGCATAGCACCCTCCCTCAAAATTGAATACGCCATCTTCGGCCCAGCCGTGTTCGTCGTCTCCAATGAGTCCGCGCTCAGGGTCGGCCGAAAGCGTCGTCTTGCCTGTTCCTGACAAACCAAAGAAAAGCGCAACATCATCCTTTGGTCCGACGTTGGCCGAGCAGTGCATGGAAAGCACGCCCTCCTTTGGCATCAGATAATTCATCACCGTAAACATCGACTTCTTGAGCTCGCCGGCGTAGCGCGTGCCTCCAATGAGGATCATGCGACGCGACAGATGGAGCACGATAAACGTGCCCGTTCGCGTGCCATGGCGCTCGGGGCTGGCCTGGAACTCCGGTGCGTGCAGCACCGTAAAGTTAGGCGAGAACGTCGGTAGCTCGGTCGCCTCGGGCCGGATGAACATGTTGCGCACAAAGCCCGCGTGCCAGGCGTTAGGCAGAACGTAGCGCACGCTCAGGCGGTGACGCGGATTGGCGCCGCAGTAAAGATCCTGCACATACAGCTCGCTGAGGCCGTTCAGATATGACTGAACGTCGGCCAGCAGAACGTCGAACTTCTCCTCCGAATACGGCTGGTTGACCTTGCCCCAGTCCACGTCGCCCTCGGTCGCGCTCTCCTTCACCACAAACTTGTCGTTGGGAGATCGCCCCGTGTGCGGCGCGGTGACGGCTGCAAATGGGCCACCGTCGGCCAGGGTACCCTCGCCTCGGAGAACCGCTGCCTCGATCAGAACCGGACCCAGGAGGTTCCAGTGTACCTTGCCGCTCGGTGAAAGGCCCTGACCCTCGAGGCCAGTCGATGTAGGTGTAGAAGTCGAAGTCATGCTGTGTGACGGTAAACGTTTGTTGTAGTTGAACCGGCGATTCCCTGGCCCCCACTCCAGTCACCCCTCGCCAACCCCGTTTCCTCTCAACGCCCTCTCTCGTGCGTCGCGCCAGGCACTTACAAGAAAGAGAACGCCCGAGCGCCATTGGGTGATGTGTCTCGCCGGTCGGCGGGACGGGTGCGATCCTGGGCGTCCATAACCGCAACCGCGGCCATGTTCACTATCTCTTGCACATCAGCCCCGATTTCAAGGATGTGGACCGACTGTGCCATTCCCACGAGGATTGGGCCGACCGCGGTTGCCCCTCCCAGGTGATGTAACAACTTGTAGGCAATGTTGCCCGCGCTCAAGTTCGGGAATATCAACACGTTGGCAGGCTCTTTGAGCGCACTGAACGGAAAGAGCTCGGCGAGCATTCGCCCCTCAACCGCAGTGTCTGCCTGCATCTCACCGTCCACCACAATCGACGGGTCCAGCTCCCTCAGCAATGTCACCGCCCTGGCAACCCGCTCGGCTTCCGGATGGCGGACGGAGCCAAAATCCGAGAACGACAGCATCGCGATCCGCGGTTCCTGTCCGAGTGCCCGGACCATGCGGCCTGCTGCCGCGGCCACCTGTGCGAGCTGCTCAGAAGTCGGCTGAATATTGACCGTGGTGTCGCCACAGAAGACGACCTGTTTTTCAAAGACCAGCATGTACATACCGGCCACGAGCCCTGCGCGCGGGTTGGCGCCGATGACTTCGAGCGCCGGCCTGAGGGCTTCTGGATAGGTCGTGGTCGTCCCGGTGAGGAGCGCGTCGGCATCGCCTCGAGCTACCATCATGCATCCGAAGTAGTTGCCGTTAAAGAGCCTGCGCTGCGCCTCTCCGAGCGAGAGTCCCTTTCTCTGCCGCCTCTCCCACAGGTACAGAGCGTACGATTCGCGGCTTTGAGACGACGCCGGGTCCACGATCTGGATTTCTTCGAGTGAAATCGACGCTGCTTGTGCTCGCCTCTTAATGATCTCGGGATTTCCGAGCAGGATCGGCTGTCCGATGCCCTCGTCAGCGACAATGCGGGCCGCGCGCATGATGCGGAGTTCTTCTCCTTCGGGAAATACGAGGCGTCGCGGGTCCTGCATGGCACGATTGATGATGCCGCGCATGATTCCTTGTGCCCTGCCGAGTCTTGCTTCGAGCGTCTGGCGATACTCTTCGAGTTCAATGAACTCGTCGGCAACGCCGCTTGCCACAGCGGCCCAGGCCACGGCCGGCGCGACCCACAGGAGGACGCGGGGGTCGAAGGGGAAGGGAATGATGTAGTTGCGACCGAAGCTGACGTTACGGAGCCCATAGAGCGCAGCGACGCTCTCAGGGACGTTCTGACGCGCGAGTGCGGCCAGCGCCCGTGTTGCCGCCATCTTCATTTCTTCGTTGACTTCTGTTGCACGTGCGTCGATGGCGCCGCGGAAGATGAAGGGGAAGCAGAGGACGTTGTTGATCTGGTTGGGGTAGTCGCTGCGGCCGGTGGCAACGATCGCGTCGGGTCGCGCCGCAACGACCTCGTCTGGCATGATTTCCGGAACGGGATTGGCGAGAGCAAAGATGATCGGGTCTCGTGCCATCGCGCTCAGCATCTGCCGTGTAACGGCGCCTGCGACGGAGAGGCCTACAAGGACGTCTGCTCCTTCCAGTGCTTCGGAGAGGGTGCGCGCTGTCGTTGGAGATGCAAAGCGCGCTTTGTATGGGTCCATCTCTTCGGTGCGACCTTGGTAGACTACACCTGCTATGTCGCACATTACGATGTTCTCGCGTTTGACGCCGAGTCGCACGTAGTGCGATGCAGTGGCGAGGGCTGCGGCACCTGCTCCGGAGAAAATGACTTTGACCTCTTCGATCTTTTTGCCGACGATTTCGAGCGCGTTGAGGAGGGCTGCTCCGGTGATGATGGCAGTGCCGTGCTGGTCGTCATGAAAGACCGGGATCTTCATGGTGGCGCGGAGCTGTTCTTCGATGTAGAAGCAGTCTGGCGCTCGCACGTCTTCGAGGTTGATGCCGCCTACGGTTGGTTCAAGGAGCTGGCAGAATCGGATGAGGTCGTCGGGGTTTTGTGAACCGACCTCGAGGTCAAAGACGTCGAGGTCGGCAAACTGTTTGAAGAGGTTACCCTTGCCTTCCATGACCGGCTTGCCGGCGAGTGGACCGATGTTACCGAGTCCGAGGACGGCCGTGCCATTTGTAACGACAGCAACGAGGTTGCCTTTGGCGGTGTAGCGGTAGGCCTCGTTAGGGTTCTTTGCGATTTCGAGACACGGCTCGGCCACGCCTGGCGAGTAGGCGAGGGAGAGGTCGCGCTGGTTGGTGAGTGGTTTGGTGGGGACTACGGCGATTTTCCCCGGCTTGGGGCTGGCGTGGTATTCCAGTGCGTCGTTTCGCTTCATGCAGCGGAAAATACCGCTTGTGGCGGGCTATTCATACGGCTGCGGCCGGGGACGCCCGCGGAAACTGCAAACAGCGAGGAAGGCGTGTGTGCAAGCGACGTTCGTCCCCGCTTCCCAACTTCCCAACGTCCCAACTTGTCTCGTGCATGCACCGTGAGAACGACACTTGATCCAGGCTCGCGCGCGCTGCGCGCGCTTGGCCGGGAAGGCGGGTGTGCGACCGACGTTCGTCCCCGCTTCCCAACTTCCCAGCTTCCCAACTTCTTAACGTCCTAACTTCCCAACTTCTTAACGTCCCAGCTTCCCAACTTCCCAGCTCCCCAACTTCCAAGCCCTCAACCCATCAGCTTTGCAACTCTGCGCTCGTGACGCCCGCCGGCAAACTCGGTGCTTAGAAAGACCTTGACGATTTCAAGCGCAAGGCGAGGTCCGATGAGCGATGCGCCTAACGTTAGAACATTCGCGTTGTTGTGCTCCCGGGCGTTAGTCGCAGTCGTAACGTCATAACACATCGCCGCTCTCACACCCGGAACCTTGTTCGCGGCCATGCAGCTCCCAATTCCGGCGCCGTCGATCATTATCCCAGCATCTACACGACCCGCGGCAACCTCGCGCGCTACGGCGTAGGCAAAGTCGGGATAGTCAACGGGATCGCTCCCAGTCGTGCCCACGTCCTCAACGGTATAACCCTGGCCTCGGAGTTCCTTTGCGATCGCGTCCTTCATGGCCACGCCACCATGGTCGGCTCCGATCACCACGCTGCGTCTGGAAAAGGATCGCGACTGTGCGCGTACCGACTCCGGGGTGCTCCTGGACGTGGCCACCGTCGCTCCGACACGTTCAGCGGCGGCCCCCGAAAGGGTCACTCCCAATGCGCGTGCCACATCGCGAGCACTGGGGGTCACGATGGCGCCACGCACCTCAAGAGATTTGAGGCCGCTCCGTGAGGCCTCACGTACCGCTCGCTCGGTGATTAGGGGTCGCTGTCGCAAATGGAGGGTTGCTGGGGCTGGTCCTACCCCCGCAATTCGGGGACCACGAATCTAAGGCTGGGCCCCAGAAGCGACAGCGGCGGCAATAGACCCATCCCGTCCCGAAAGGCCGATGCCCGAAGCGTCGAAATTTCGCAGCCCCGTTGCGTCGCCGCCTCGAAGCGTCGCAGCCTCCAAGCGTCGCAGCCTCGAAGCGTCGAAGCCCCTTACCCCCTGGCGAACGACCGCAGCAAACCAAGCATACGCGAGTCATTGGCTATCGCGTCGTCACCTTTGGGCGTCTCGATGATCTTGGGGACTCGCGCGAATCGCTCGTCGGTCATGATCCTTCTGAATGCCCCTTCGCCTATCGCTCCTTCTCCGATCAGTGCGTGCCGATCGCGGCGCGAACCCATCGCCGCTGCCGAATCGTTCAGGTGCATCATGCGCAGGCGATCCAGCCCCAATCGGTCATCGAACTCGCTCCAGACGCCGTCAAAATCTCCTGCAAGGTCGTAGCCGGCTGCGTGCACGTGGGCGGTGTCCACGCAGACCCCAACTCGTGCCTGCAGCTGGTCTGGAATCACTCCAAGCAGCGTCGCCATGTCTTCGAATCCCGCGCCGAGTGCTGTGCCGCTGCCCGCTGTCATTTCCATGAGCAGCATGGGGGAGTCCGGTACCGTTTCCAGCGCGATTGTGATTGCCGCTGCGTTTCTCGCAATGCCCTCGTGTCTGTCGTCGATATAGTTGCCAGGATGCGAAACGACGTAATCGAGTCCCAGCGCCGCAGAGCGGCGCAACTCGGAGACAAACGATAAAAGTGATCGCATCCAGAGTACGTGATCGGGAGATGCGAGGTTGATGAGGTAGCTATCGTGAGAGTTGGTAACCTTAAGCTCCGAGGCAGCTACGCCCGCGCGAAATGCGGCCCGTTCTTCGGCTTCGATAGCCGGTTCGCGCCACTGGTTTCCCGTTTTGGTAAAAATCTGCATCGCGGTGGCGCCAATTGCCGCCGCGCGCGGAAGTGCCCTAGCCACGCCGCCCGCGGTCGACGTGTGCGCGCCAAGTAGCAAGATCGTGCTCGATTAAGAAGTTGAATCGCGCGCCGCGTTGCGGCGCGGTTCAATCTACTACCTGCGACCGCGGAGCCAGGTCAACGGATCAGTGGCGCGACCTTTGGGCCTGATCTCAAAGTGAAGGTGAGGATCGAGGTCGGGGTCAGCGCTGCCAACCGCACCAATAACCTGTCCCTTTTCCACGTCCTGCCCAACACGCACATCGGCGCGGCTTAGCGATCCGTACACGGAATAGTCTCCGTTGCCGTGCTGCAGAATCACCGTCAGCCCATAGGTGCCGATCTGACTGACGAAGGTGACTTCTCCTGTGGCGACGGACCTCACAGGAGTCCCACTCGGCGCTGCTATTCCGACGCCGTTCCAGCGAATGGTCGTGTTATTGGGATTTACTGCCCGGCCGAAGTTGTAGAGGATGCTGCCTTCAACGGGCCAGTCGAGCCGTCCCAGGTCGGCCGTTCTCAGCGAACTCACCGAGGCTTCGGCGTTAGGCGCGGCTTCGGCCCTGCGACGCGCTTCTTCCATGGATGCCAGCAATTGCGCGATCCGTTGCTCGTCGCGCCGAATGCGATTGAGCCTGTCGCGCACATCGCTTTCGGAACGTTTGACGCGCGCCAGGCTTCTGGTACGCTGGCCTTCGAGCGTGCGTAGACGCGCCACTTCAGCCGCTTTTTCCAGTTTGTTTCGCTCGATTTCGTCCTGCAGGCGCACGAGGAGAGAGCGCTGACGGTCGATCTCGTTGTAAAGATGCTCTACCTGTGCCACTACTGCGCGGTCGTGGAGTGCCAGTTCGTGCAGGTACTTATAGCGGCCAACCAACTCTCCAAAGGTGCGTGCGGAAAGCAGGGCCTCGGTGGTAAAGAGTGGACCGCGCTTGTAAATGTCCACGAGTCGCTGGCGCAGTGCACGCCTTCTCGAACTTACGTCCGACTCGGCGCGCGCCAGGGATTCCGACGTGGCGTCCACGTCCTTGGTGATTGATTCGAGTTGCGAGTCGAGAGTTCGCACCAAGCGAGCCGTTGCATCTGCCTGTCGTCTGAGGTTTGTCGTCTCCTCTGTCAGGTCATGTGCCTCGCCCTGCAGCTCGTTGAGCCTGCGCTGCAGTTCGTCTCGTTCCCTCCTGATTGCCTCCAGCTCCTGTTGCTGCTGTCGCAGGCGCTGTTCCGCTGACTGCGCCTGCACGTGACGCGGAGGCAGTGCGGAGAGGAGCAGAATGCTGGCGCACACCAGGGTTCGAACCGATCCGATACTCATGACACTTTGCGTATCTGGCGGCCAACGGACGCCGCGCTTCCCAGCACACCGATAATGGCTCCGCCAAGGAGGCCTAACGAGGCGAGTCGTGCGTCAAAGAACTCCGTCTGGATGAAGTACTCGCTGATCACGCGGCTGGCGATCCAGGTGAGGAGAAGAGCCAGCGCGCCGCCCAGTACTCCCTTGATGAAGCCCTCGATGAGGAAGGGCCGCCGGATGAACGAGTCGGTAGCACCCACGAGTCTCATGATGGAGATCTCGCGTGAGCGCGCCATGACGGCCATACGGATGGTGGCACTTATGATGATGACTGCAACTCCTGCAAACGCCAGTCCGAGTACTACACCTGCCGCGGTAGCGACGTTTCGAATGGTGTAGAGCTTTTGTATCCATTCCGCGCCAAAACGCACGTCATTGACAAAAGTGAAGCCGCGGATCTTGTCGGCCACTGCTTCGACCGTGGCAGGGTCGCGGTATCCTTCGTGTAGTCTTATGTCGAGCGAGGCCGGTAAGAAGCCCGCCTCAAAGACGTCCTGAAACTCATTTAGCTCGGTTCTTGCGCGCTCCAGCGCCTGTTCCGGCGACACGTACTCGACGCGGGCCACTTCGGGGTAACTGCCGATGATCTGCATCGCTTCAGCAATGGATTCTGGCGATGCATCCTCGTGGAGAAAGCCACGAATCTCCACGCGTGACTCTACCTGCCTGAGAGCATTGCGCAGGTTGATCGCGACAAGAGAAAAGAGTCCAAATGCAAAAAGCGAAAATGCTATGGTCGTGATCGAAAGCGCGCTCAGCATGGGTGCGCGCCTGAAACCGATCATCGCTTCGCGGGCAGCCAGCCTCATGGGGTGATGACGGCGCTGCGCAGCCGCTCCTCTGCCGAGTCAAAAACCACCTGGCCACGGTTGATTTCAAGCACTCGGAAGTCTGAGCGCTTTACCAGCTCAAGATTGTGCGTGGCCATGATCACGGCCGTCCCCGCTGTATTGATGTCACGGAGGAGCTGAAAGACCCCGCGAGTTGCTCGGTCATCGAGGTTCCCCGTGGGCTCGTCCGCAACCAGCACAAAAGGATCATTGACCAGAGCACGGGCGATAGCCACTCTCTGCTGTTCACCGCCGCTCAACTCGCGCGGATAGTTGGTGGCCTTGGAGGCAAGACCAACTTGCGCGAGCAGGCGCGAGACCTTGGGCCGGATCTTCTCGACGGGAGTGTCAATGACCTCAAGTGCGAAAGCAACATTGGCTTCTACTGTTCTGTCTTCGAGGAGCCGAAAATCCTGAAAGACAACACCGAGTCTGCGCCGTAGCTTGCTGATGTCGCGTCGCTTTACCCCGCGGGCGCGTGTGCCACTGACCCACACATCTCCGCGTGTTGGAAGCTCATCCATGTAGATGAGCTTGAGAATCGAGCTCTTGCCCGCGCCGCTCGGCCCTGTAAGAAAGACAAGCTCCCCCTTGGCGACGGAGAAGGACACGTCGTTTAGGGCGAGCCCCGTGCGCGGATATTCCTTGTAAACGTTGGCGAACCGAATCACTTGTCTTGGATCTGAGGTTCGGGTCTCAGTTGTGTGACAAACTCCAGGAGCGTTGGGTGCCCTGGCGGGCTCGTGCAATCGACCCAACACGTACCCTCAACCTATCGGACACTTTGACCGAAGCAAAGGTAACAAGATGGCGAGGATGGCGACGATGGCGAGGATCGTAGGATGGCGAGGATGGTAGGATGGCAATGATGGCGATGATGGCAACGTTAGCGAGGAGTGCGACGAAGCCGAGGAGCAAATAGCTGTTCTTAGTTGGGCTATCCTCGCCCTCCTCGCCCTCTTCGCCTTCCTCGCCCTCCTACAACGCCCGCTGCAAGTCCGCGATCAGGTCTCCAGCGTCCTCGATCCCCACACTGATCCGCAGAAATCCCTCCGGAATACCAGAAGCCGTGAGCTCGGCCTGCGAGAGCCGCGCATGCGAAGAAAAACGCGGCTCGGAAACCAGGGACTCCACTCCACCAAGCGAAGGAGCGTGCTTGAACAACACCAGCCGCGAGAGAAAGCGCTCCACACTGGCGCTGCCGCCCTTGAGCACCAGGCCCAGCATCCCGCCAAAACCGCTCAGCGTATTCGCTGCAATGGCATGGTCGGGGTGCGA
>CAZYTS010000049.1:0-19729 GCA_964649855.1 uncultured Gemmatimonadaceae bacterium | reverse complement strand
ACGTTCACCAAAAAGAGCACGGGCGCGCATACCACCAAGCCTGCTGCCTTCTTTGAAGGAGGGAGGCACTCAGGTGAGATCTCCGCCACAGAAAGCGCCTTCTATCTCGCCTGGTATCTGGTTGAGAATTACGGCAAAGACACCGCAGTAACGCGGCTGATTGATCAAAACACGGTCTACATCCGGCCGCTCAACAACCCCGACGGTTCAGACATGTACCGTCTCACCGCTCAGACCAACCGCAGCACCGTGCGTCCCCACGATACGGATCGCGACGGCCTGCTCGACGAGGACCCGGGCGAAGATCTGGACAACGACGGTTTTGTAAGGGACATGCGTAAGCACGTGGGCGCTGGCAAGGGCAACTTTGTCGTTGATTCAATGGATCCTCGTGGACGGCTCATGCGCCGGGTGCCTAACAACACCGGCGACTGGATGGTCTATAGCGAAGGCGTGGACAACGACCTCGACGGCCGCTACAACGAAGACGGAATCGGCGGGCTCGACCTGCATCGCAACTATCCGTACAACTGGAGGCCGGAACCGGGCCGAGATGCTACGGGACGAGGGAATACGCAGAATGGTGCGGGAGAGTTCCCGCTCTCCGAGCCCGAAACGCGCGCTGTTGTGATGTGGGTGCTAACCCATCCCAACATCGCCGTGGCCAACTCCATGGATACAGCGGTCCCCATGCACCTGCGCGGTCCGTCGAGCTGCGAAGAGACCGAGTGCATGTATCCATCGGATCTCAAGTGGTACCGTCACTTTGATTCAGTCGGCGTTTCAAAGACAAACTATCCGTGGGCGGGCGATGTATACCGCACTTACGCCACGCGGCAAAAGATCAATCCATTCACGGGTGACTCATCGCGTCCGCAAGCGCTCTTTGGTCATGGTCCCGATTTCGGTTACTTTGCACTCGGCGCTATCTGGTACGGCGACGAAGTGTGGAACGGAGGTCGTGAGCGCGACTACGATGGCGACGGCACAGTCGAACAGTGGGAAGTAATGCGCTACTGTGACGAAAACTTTGGCGGAAGCTGCTTCAAGGCGTGGGAGAAGTATCAGCACCCGCAGCTTGGAGAAGTCGAGATCGGAGGCTTCAATCCCAAGTTCTGGAGTCAGAACGGTCCGCCTGAGGTGCTCGAGAAGTGGGCGCGGAACCAGGCGATGTTCAACCTGTACATGGCCCTTTCACTCCCCCGTATTGAAATCACAGATGTGGCTGTCTCCCGTGCTCGCGCGGGACGGGATTCTGCTACACATGAAGTGCGTGTGACGGTACGAAACAGTGGACGATTACCTACAGCTCTCGAACAGGCCAAGCGTGTAAAGATCGTGCGTCCCGACGAAGTGACTGTTGCGCCCAAAACCAGGGGCAGCAGCACCAGATTGGTCGGCCGGCCACCTGAGTTCTGGTTGAATGGTGGCGAAACGAGAGTGGTGACCGTAAGGGTGAAAGCCGGTACCGGCGCGAATGACCGGACAGTTGTAGTTCGCGCGCTCAGCACTCGTGGTGGCGAGGCAGAGCGGGAGGTGCAGTTGACGCCTTAGTCACAAGGCTCGCCAGCAGCGGCTGCATATCCGAAGCCTCGCAGCGTCGTAGCGATTCTATCGGCCCGCCACCGCGAGGACTCGCACCGTCCCCGAAGAGGTGCAACCCTTTCCATTCCCCCCAGTGTCTAAGGGCAAGACTCTGGGGGGAATTCACATGACCGAACCGCTTCCGCTGCTCAAGGGCACGCTCGACATACTCGTACTCAAAGCGCTCTCCTGGGGCGCCATGCACGGCTTCGAGATCACCTCGTGGCTTGAACAACGATCCGACGGCTCGCTCGATATAGACGACGGCGCTCTCTACTACGCCCTCCACCGCATGGAGGAGCGAAATCTCATTGCCTCGGAGTGGCGCCTCACCGATAACAATCGGCGCGCGCGCTATTACCGGCTAACCCAAACGGGCCGAGCTCACCTGAGAGCACAGGGAGCAAAGCTGGAGCGCTACGCCAAAGCGCTTTCAGCAATCCTCGCCGCAAAACGAGCCTGATACAATGACGCCGCCAAAACGACTGGTGAATCTCGAACAGCATCGCGCCGACAAAGCACGCTCTGAAATGCGAGAAGAGCTCGAGTTCCACATCGAGGAACGCACGCGGCAGCTGATTGCCCGCGGCATGTCGCCACACGAGGCCCGCACCGAAGCAATCAAACGGCTCGGAAATGCGCTCGACGACGCATCTGCATCACTCGGCGCCTCAGCAACCCACAAGGAAAAGAGACTCGAAGCCATGGACCGCCTGCACAGTATCGTCAGTGATATCCAGTTTGCCGTGCGTGGGCTGGTCAAACGCCCCGGCTTTGCTGCAACTGCAATCCTTACCCTCGCACTCGGCATTGGCGCAAACACAGCGATCTACTCGGCAGTAGATGCACTTTTGCTGCGGAGTCTGCCGTACAGAGAACCCGGTCGCTTGATGGACATAGTTCAATCCGTGCCATCCGAGGCCAATCCTACGGAGTTCTTCTCGAACCCCTGGTCGTATCCTAAGTACACCTTCTACAAGGATGCGCAGCAAAGCTTCGCATCGATCGCGCTACGCACGGACCGACCGGTAACGCTCACTGGGACAGATCCGGAACGAGCTGTAATAGAAGAAGTCACCTCTCCATATCTCGGCACGCTGGGCATTGCGCCAATTGTTGGCAGCGATATGCCAGCTGAGGTGGACGCGGGGCCTGGCGCGCGCAAAGTGGCCTTGATTACCGACGCTCTCTGGCAGCGGCGCTTTAATGCTGACCCCGCGACAGTAGGTAAAGCCATCAGCATCAACAGCGAGCCATGGGAAATCGTTGGAGTCTTGCCTCCTGGCTTTCGCGGGTTGTCAGGTCAGGCAGACGTGATAGTCAACCTCACCGCGCGCCCTGCAGACGATCTGATAGAACCGTGGTCGCTTGAGTTCAGGATGATTGGCCGTCTCAAGGAAGGGGTTACACCTGAACAGGCCACTGCCGAAGCTCGCGCTCTCGGTCCGCGCATCTATGAGGCGTATCCAATGGAGAAGGGGATGCTGACCTCCAGCTCCCGGCCGCAGCAGTGGACGGCGGACGCGCGTCCTCTGGATACGATTCGCGTGGCCGATGGACTCAGGACTTCGTTGCTGATTCTCTTTGGGGCAGTCGGACTCGTTCTACTTATCGCGTGCGTGAACCTGGCGAACCTGTTGATCGCACGCGCGATAGCCAGGCGTCAGGAGATCGGTGTGCGGCTCGCGATCGGAGCAGGTAAAGGCAGGCTGGCCAGGCTTCTGGTTACAGAGAGCCTGGTGCTTGCGATGCTTGGAGGCCTGGCTGGCCTCGCTGTAGCGTGGGGCGGCACACTAATCCTCAGTGCCATGAATCCACAGGATACGCTCAGGGTGCAAGGCCTTCAGGGAGGTATTGGGGCCGTGGGTTTTGAACAGATAAGGCTCGATACAAGCGCGCTGCTCTTTGCCTTTGGTACAACGGTCGTCGTTGGCATTCTCTTTGGTCTGGCGCCAGCACTCAAAGCGGCACGCACAGACGTAGCAGCTGTGCTCAAGGACGGAAGCGCCGCAGCTGGCGCGTCCAGGCATCTGGGAGTCAGCAGGCGAACGCTTGTTGTCTCCGAAGTGGCTCTTGCTCTCGTCCTTCTGGTTGCGGCCGGACTCACTCTACGCAGCCTCGGCAAACTATTGAATGTAGACCCGGGTTTTGAGTCGTCGAACGTACTCACGCTGCGCATGAGCGTTACGCCAGGGCAGGTGGCTCCGGACTCTATGCCTGGCTATTACGACGGACTGCTCGCGGCTATCGCTGCTGTACCAGGCGTAGAAAAGGCGAGTCTTGCCGATTGCCCGCCCCTGAACAACGGCTGCAACGGCACGATCTTTACGTTCCCCGACCGCGAACAATCCGCCACAGGCAACAAGGTTATTGGTGTGCACTGGGTCTCGCCTGATTGGTTCGAGACTATGCGCGTTCCACTCAAGCGCGGCAGGATGTTCACGGAGCAGGACAGAATCGGCACTCCCAAGGTAGTGCTCATCAATGAAGAAGCGGCCCGCCGATATTTTCCCGGTGAGGATCCGATCGGGAGGAGAGTCGGAGTTTACCAGGGCGGCTTCGACAGCGGCGCGGAGGTGATAGGAATCGTGGGAGACGTGCGCTATGGAACCGTTGATTCAACTGCAGGCGCTGATGCCTACATCTCATACGGACAGGCACGGCTTTCTCGCATGATGATCTTTGTTCGAACTGCTGGGGATCCGTCGGCAATGGTGCCTTCGGTGCGAGCTGCCATAAGAGCACATAGTCCCCGGAATCCGATCTACGACATCCAACCAATGAGCTCCCGGGTGGCTAGTGCAACGGCTCAATCCCGATTCAGCGCCGTGCTGCTGTCCCTCTTTGGTGTAGTCGCCTTGTCGCTGGCGGTGATGGGCATCCACGGAGTAATGAGCTTTGCAGTCGCCGAGCGCACGAGAGAGATCGGCGTCAGGATGGCGCTTGGCGCAGACAAAGGGCGAGTGCTCGGTTATGTACTGCGCGAAGGAGCCTTGCTCGGCTTTATCGGGATAGTTGCGGGACTTGCTGCTGCATTTGCAGTGACACGGATTCTCAAAGGCTTCCTCTTTGAGACCGCCACCACAGATCCGCGGACCTACATTGGCACGGTTGTGTTGCTCGGTATCGCTGCGCTGGTGGCAACCTGGATTCCGGCACGGCGAGCAGCTTCTGTGGATCCGATGGTGGCGCTGCGCAAGGGATAAGAGAGGTCCGACTCCCCAGAGGAATCATAAACTTTCTTGTGTTTTCACAAGTTTTCTTATGGTCGCACAAGATCCTTAATGCGATCGGCCTAAAGCGCCCCCCGGGATTGGTCGACGTCTTTTTGGGATTTGGAAGGCCGCCGATGGAGCAACCCCTAACTCAGGAGTTGCTCCAGCTCTTCGCGCGTCAGGTCTGACAATGGCCCGCCGTCGGCTCTGATAATGGCATCGGCGAGGTCACGCTTGCGGTCCTGGAGCAGGAGCACTTTTTCTTCCACGGTATCGCGGGCAATCAGTCTTGTTGCAAAAACCCTGCGCGTCTGCCCAATGCGGTGCGTGCGATCAATTGCCTGGGACTCAACTGCTGGGTTCCACCAGGGGTCGAGCAGGAACACGTAGTCCGCTGCAGTCAGGTTGAGCCCAAGACCTCCTGCCTTGAGGCTGATGAGAAAAACCGGGCAATTGGGGTCCGTCTGAAAACGTTCAACGCGCGCCCCTCGGTCCTTTGTCTGGCCATCGAGGTATTCATACACGATCTGCGATTCATCGAGCGCGCGGCGCACGATTGCGAGGAGCGAAGTGAATTGCGAAAAGACGAGAACCTTGTGTCCTTCGTCAACCACTTCGCGCACGCTATTGCGCAGAACCTCAAGTTTGCTACTCCCCTCGCCCGCGCGACTCAGATCGATCAATCCTGGGTGGCAGGCTGCCTGTCTCAGTCGCAGCAACGCTTCGAGGACATGCACTTTGGCCTTTGAAAAATCTCTCGCAGCCAGGTTGCCCAGGAGTTGCTGTCGGAAGTGATCCCTGAGTTCGTTGTAGCGACGACGTTCATCCTTATCGAGATCCACAAAGAGCGTCTGTTCGAGTTTCTCTGGGAGATCCTTTGCTACCTGCTCTTTAGTTCTCCTGAGGATGTAGGGCCTGATTGCACGTGCTACGAGTTCGCGCGACGAGCCACCTTCTTCGCTCTGGCCATTCGCGTCAGCCTCTGACTCTCTGGCCAGCCTTCCAAATGCGGCGGCACTGCCCAGGACTCCAGGGTTGAGGAAATCGAGCACACTCCAAAGCTCTGCGAGGCGATTCTCGATCGGCGTGCCAGTCATGGCAAGGCGATGCCGCGCTTTCAAACGATGTGCAGCACGTGCGGACCGCGTAGTCGCATTCTTGATAGCCTGCGACTCATCGAGAATCACATAGTCAAACTCAAAGCGCGCCAGTTCCACGGCGTCGCGCCTCAGCGTGCCGTACGTAGTGAGAACCACGTCGTACTCGTCGTAGTGAGTCACCCCGCGTTTTCGCTTGATACCGGTGTGAACCAGTACCCTGAGCTGGGGAGCAAAGCGCGCGGCCTCCTGCTCCCAGTTGAACACCAGCGAGTTTGGCACGACTACCAGTGAGGTACCAGCTCCTTCGGCGCGGCGTTGCTCCAGGAGTGCGAGGGCTTGCACGGTTTTGCCCAGGCCCATGTCGTCGGCGAGAACGCCTCCAAAACCAAAACGTCTGAGAAAGTGAAGCCAGCCCAGTCCTTCCTTCTGGTAGTCGCGCAGTTGGCCAACAAATCCGGCCGGAGGCTCGGCGGGCCTGATACCATCAAAGCGCGACAACTCCAGCCGGATCCGCTCAAACTCCTCGCTGAGTTCGACGGCTGGGATCGTTTCGAGGAGACTTCCAAGCAGTGCCGCCTGTGGCCTGGAATAGCGAAGCCGGTCACTGGTAGCCGAGCCAGCTGTGGCAAGCACGGCCAGCCGGTCGTAGAGCTCTTCGGGAAGCACCCCGGCAGATCCATCTGAAAGTTTGAGTCGGCGGGTACCGCTTTTTACTGCCGCCAGGAGTTCGGGCATGCCTGCGTGGGCGTCGCCAAACTCAATTCTGCCTTGGAGCTCAAACCAATCGATGCCGTCTTCAAGTTTCAGCGCGAAGGACGACAAATCGCGCAGCCGCTGATCATCCATAAGGACTTCCCAGCCCGCGCGCGAAAGCTCCAGCCCCGCGCGCTCCGCTTTGCCTGCACTAATGACGTAGACCGGCTGATTCGGTGGTTCACCCTGGTCGAGTTTGAAACCCATGGCGAGCAACTGAATCTGCGCCTGCATCTCGGCCACAATGTCGCGGTGCAACACACGTCGCGATTCCTTGTCAAAAACGTGCGTCTGGTGACCTTCACGCTGCAGGGCACCTACACGCACGTCCCCGTACTGAAAGGAAAGCACTGCCTGAGCTCTGGCCGCACCAGATTGCTGTCGCGGCAGAAACTTCAGTTCGAGAACATTGCGCGGAACACCATGTGCTTCGACAATGCCAAAGTCCTCAGGGAGCTCTATGAGGGGGATGCGTGGCAGTCGATAGAGCTCGTGGATCAGCTCCAGTGCCTCGTCTGCCCCAACTCTCACTTGCATCGAAGTGCGCAGTGACGCGATAGCAGGAAAAACGAGGTCGTCCACAAAACGATGGACTGTGTCGGCCACAATGAGAAGCCCGCCTCGAATTACAACGCTGGGATCGTTGACGCCGAGTTCCTGGTCTCCGCGCACAAAACAGCCTCTCAACTCGTACCGGCGTACCTTTTTTTCATGCAGCCGATCGAGCTTGAGCCTGAACACCCAGGGAGCGCCATCGTCCCAAGTAAGTGGATGCACACGGCTTTCCTGGAGCACGCGCAGGTACGCACGGCCACTCTCCACCATACGCCTGAGAATCGTGTCAAAGGCATTTGGCGAGACTACGTAACGACGCGAACTTGCGCCGGGGGAGTAATAGCCATGTTCGGATTGCGTACCAACCAGCATCTGAGCGATTTCGCGATCGACGATTTCGGGAGCGGTGAGCCAGGTGTCGTGACTCAAGCGAGAGGGCCTCGGCTCGCCCCATTCGCCATGTTCGTCACGCTTTTGCATGGCGATCTCTACGACCAGGCCGCTTGGCTGAAGCGACGTGGCGTGAACGTCGAGCACATAGGCGAGTCGCCTGGACGCCGACCACGTTGCGGCCTGTTCGGGCACGCTGGCCGGTTCATGCGACATAAGTTCAGCGAGAGTCTTGACCTGCGTCTGCCATGGTGCGGCTATTTTGTCGCGACCTTCGCCCGGGAGTCCAACTACGGCTCCAGCTTCAAGCAGAGTTGCCCAGACGTGTTTGCAGAGTCCGTCGACCGCGCCGTAGGGACAGGTGCATGAGAAACGCAGTTCCCCTTTTCGGGTCCGTCGTACCGAGACGCGATACAAAGTAGAGCCCCTAACTTCGGCCGTGACGAGGTTCTCGCTCACGTTCATGAGGCTCACGCGTCCCTCGGCGCGGTATGACTCACCGCGCATGCGCACCTGTTCGGGGAACTGCTCCTTAATTTCGCGCGGAATCAAAGGCTGGGTTCTCTCGAAAAACCTTGTGTGGCGGATGCGTGCGATTCAAACAGCTACGCCGCACGTTTTGCGCCGTCAATTGTGTCGAGCGGACAACACGATTGGCGTTGATGGGGTTCCGCACGTGATGCACACCGAGCCATGTTTTGCGCTGGCAGTTCAATCACCGAACTCTTCCTCCACACAACATGTTTCGCATTTCGTCAATTCTGGCGGCTGTAGCGCTAGCGGCTCCTTTGGTCGCCGGAGCTCAGCGCGTGGCGACTCCAGCCAACATAACTACTAGGCAGTTTGGCGACCTAGCCGCGGGACCCTACAACAGGCTGGTTATCAGGAATGCGATGGTGATTCCTGGCCACGGAGGGCCGCCGGCAGGTCCTTACGACATCCTGATCGAAGGGAACACGATAACGCAGATGGTGCCCTTTGACCCCGTGGCTTCGGAGCGACGCGGGAACCAGCAGCGGCTCACGGGAGACCGCGTGATCGAGGCAAACGGCATGTACGTGATGCCGGGTATGATCGACCTGCACACACACCTTCGCACGCTGCCCGAAGAGATTGAGTACGTCTACTATCTCAAGCTGGCCATGGGGGTTACGACCATGGTCAACGCGGCAGATCGCGGAATCGAGAATGCGATGCAGGAAAAGGCAAAGAGCGATCGCAACGAGATCATCGCGCCGCGGATGTTTCCTCTGTCGGGTTACGGAAGCGGGACTACTGGCTTTTCGCGGTTGGACCGTGACAATCCCGAGATGGCACCGCGGATCGTCAAGGCCATGAAGGACGCCGGACTCAGGGTCATTTCAATGGATCCTCTTGGCTGGTCGCTCGAACTGGTGACGGCAATAGCCAAAGCCGCAAAAGAGAACGGCATGATCACGTCCTTTCACCTGCAGCCTTCCAACACGGCGGTAACGCAGGCGGTGCGCGCGGCGTGCGCGGGAATCACGATGATCGAGCACCACTATGGTTACGCCGAGTCCGCGCTGGACAACAACACGCAGGACTTTGTGAGGACGTACAACTACAACAACGAGAACGATCGTTTCCGCGAAGCCGGGAGGGTGTGGACGTACACCAACAAGGAGAGACTTCTCACCGAGGTGGCTGACTCCCTCGTCAAGTGTGGTGTAACGATGCTGCCAACGCGTGTCGTGTACGAGGCGAATCGCGACTTTCTGCGGGCGATGTCGCTGCCGTGGCACGAGAAGTACACGCACCAGGCGTTGTGGGGTTGGAACCTTCCAAATCCCGCCTATCACGGCTCGTTCCACTATGACTGGACGAGTGACGACGAGTACTACTGGACCACAGCTTTCCGTCTTTGGGGCGACCTGATCTACGAATTCAACAAGCGAGGTGGCCGCGTCGCCTTTGGAACCGACGACAACTACATCTGGGCGACACCCGGATTTTCGTCGATCCGTGAACTTCAGTTAACACGCGAAACGGGAATGCATACGCTCGAAGTCATTAAGGCGGCTACCCGCAACAGCGCGCTCACACTTGGTGAGCCAACGCTGGGGCTCGTGAGGCCGGGCTATAAAGCTGACCTCCTGTTGGTTGACGGGAATCCCGCCTATAACCTCAAGTACCTCTATTCCTTTGGGGATCTTGCGCTGGACAAAGAGGGCAAGATGTATCGCACTAAAGGCATAGTGCACACCATCAAGGACGGCGTGGTGATGAACAACGCGCGCCTGATGGAAGAAGTGGAAAAGATGGTAGCGCGCTCCAAGGCAAACGTAACCGCGCCCGACGCGGTTACGGCGCCCTTTGTGAAGCGGTAGGGTAAGCGACTGCGAGCGGGAGGGGCTGCGGGGCTGACCCCGCGCTCAGCTCCTCCCGCGCTCAGCCGCTCAGGTGGTTCTCGTGCGCAGGCGCCCGATGATGAAGATGATCAAAAGGGCGCCGAGCACTGAGGCAATGAGCCCCGCGCCTTCTCCAGCCGCATACCACCCCACAGCTCGTCCCAGAAAGCCAGCGAGTAAAGCGCCTCCCACGCCCAAGAGCATTGTCTTGAGCCAGGACATTTGTTGCGTGCCGGGAAAGACGAATCGTGCGATCGCGCCGGCAACGAGTCCCATAATGCACATCCAGATCAGAGCCATCATTCACCGCTCCTGAAAAATTGGGTGCACACGGCGAGAACCGTGAAGTCGGTCCGCCGCTACTGCCGTGGGTGCGTCGCCCGCCGGAACAGACTGCCCGCACCTCTGTAGATGACTATCCCTATCACAGCGAGAAGCAAGAGGCAGACGAGCGGAACGAACACAGCAAGCACTACCAGAAGTGCCGAACCAAATGTTTCAGCTGTGGAGACGAGGGGGTTGGCTAGCGACCCGGTCGTTACGGTCGACTTCAGTCGAAGGCCAACTGTCAGGATTTGCATGAGGCCGGCGGCGGTGCCGCCGCCAAGGATCGCGATAGACCACTGCAGAATCGGAGGCATGTCGACCAAAACGGCCGCGCTCGCCAGAATCCCCGACAGCACGGCAGTTGGCGTAGCGATAGTATCAAGCAGATGATCGAACCAAGGGATATAGTACCCTAGTATCTCTGCAGCGGTGGCTGTGCCTAGCGCCACAAGAGCAATTGGCTGGCGAAGCCACTCGAATGCTGGTGACAGCTCGACGAAACCAAACCAGGCCGCGAGTCCCGCGCCGAATACGGGAACAAAGACTCTCAAACCGGCGGCGGTTGCGAGGCCCAATCCGAGAGCAACTGCGAGGACTAGTGACATAAGCAAAGCGCTCCAACCTTTTACCAGGCAGAATTCCCATGGCAACCCGAACTTTGGCAAGTCGCCACAACGGCAAAACAAAAGCGCAAACTTTTCCAACGCGCAACGATCTGGACGAAGGAACGCGTCATGAGATGGTGGCGCTGATCAACCAACAGGTGGCTGGCACGCTCGATCTCATGAGCCAGACCAAGCATGCCCACTGGAACTGCAAGGGGCCACACTTTATCGGCCTGCATGAAATGTTCGATGACCTGGCCGAGGGTCTCGAAGGTCATCTCGATACGATTGCAGAGAGGGCTACGGCCCTGGGTGGTTTTGTGTACGGCACGGTGCGCATGGCGGCATCTGCATCGCACATCGACGAGTACCCTGTGAGCGTGACAGACGGATTGGCACACGTCAAGGCTTTGAGCGAACGCTACGCCGCGTTGGGCTCCGCAATACGCGAAGCTATAAACACGGCCGACGATGCCGGCGACAAGGACACCGCTGACATGTTTACCGACATGTCACGAGACGTCGACAAGTATCTTTGGTTCCTCGAAGCGCACCTGCAAAAATAAGTTTGTCTCGGGAGTTGGTGCGCGTGTACGGTTCGTATGCGGCACCAGGGCCGGTTGTGGAGTCCCACGTGGCGAACCGCTGAAAACATGGACCTCACGTCCGGCTACCCCTGGTGGCCCGTCAAAAACGGATTGCTGGAGACGTATCCGCCGCTGGAGGCGGATACGTCCTGCGATGTGCTTGTACTTGGGGGCGGAATAACAGGCGCACTCGTTGCGCACCACCTCGTAGCGGCTGGGTTTGACACCATCGTCATCGACAAGCGCGAGATCGGTACGGGAAGCACTGCTGCGTCCACGGGGCTCCTTCAGTATGAGATAGACACCCCTCTTTCCGAACTCGGCGGCATGGTCGGCAAGGAGCACGCAGCGCGTGCCTATCTCGCCTGCCTTGAAGCTCTAGGGTTGCTGGCTGAGCACTCGGTGGAGCTCGGACAGGGCGAAGATCTGATCAGGCGACATGAGAGTCTCTTTCTGGCTACAAGACGTGGCCAGCGGAAACTCTTTGAGGAGGAATACCGGCTGCGGAGCCAGTTGGGGATTCGGGTGGATCTTCTGGAAAAGCGCGATATCGCGGCGCGATTTCACTTTACTCGGCCCTCTGCGCTTCTGTCATATGACGCCGCCGCAGTGGATGCATATCGCCTTACGCATGCCACACTCAGTGCTGCGCGCGGTTCCGGCCTGCGTGTTTTTGACCGCAGCGAGGTCACCGGCATCACGACTGACAAAAGCGGGGTAACAGTTACGACTTTGCGAAAGGCCGTGGTGCGCGCCAGGAATCTGGTCTTTGCCGCGGGGTATGAGTCGCTCTCGTATCTGCAGCCGCCGCCAGCAAAGCTCATAAGTACCTACGCGATCGTGAGCGAACCGATGGGGCCGATCAAGGGCTGGTACGACCGACCCCTGATCTGGGAGTGTGCTGATCCGTACTTCTACATGCGCGGCACAGCTGACGGTCGCGTCATGATCGGCGGTGAAGACGAGAAGTTCAGGAATCCAGTGGCGCGCGATCGTCTTATCGGACGCAAGGCAAAGCGATTGCGCGAAAAGTTTGCCAGGCTCTTTCCCGATAATCCACTGGAAGTGGCGTTCAGCTGGACGGGAACTTTTGGCGTAACGCCTGATGGGCTGGCCTACATTGGCCAGACTCCGGAGTGGAGCCATGCCTGGTTCGCGCTCTGCTATGGCGGCAATGGCATAACCTACGCGATCCTTGCTGCAGAGATCATACGCGACGGGCTGCTTGGTAAGCGCCACCGTCATGCCGACCTCTTTGCCTTCGATCGGCCTTGGGCGGCGTGAGCCCGCGCTGAGACTCTAGCGCACTCCGGCGCAGAGGATCGCCATTTCGCCTTCCGCAATACATCGTTTGGATGGCTGCGTTGGGCCTGATCCGGCAGCGCTGCGCGCGGTGGGGGTTCGTTTGCGTGCTACGGAGTTGGTCCAGCGGGCGCGTGTACCGCGCACGTCCACGTGGGCAAAGGGCCCACTGGGTCCCATCTCGTGGTAGAGGCCCAGACCGCCGGTGAGCTCCGGATACTGTTTTTCGATGAGCTGCACGGCGCGGTCGACTACTTCGAGGTCGGCAAAGGTGACTCTGCCGTCGTGATTTAGGTCGTCCATTCGACCGTCGCGATTGGCGTCGATGATTATGTCGGCCGCGTCTCCAAACTGATGCCTGCTGGATCGCGCCATTCCTTCGCTCGCACCTCGCGCGTTGTATTGCGGCGACCTGAATCCCGAGAGCACAACGACGTGCCGAGTCTGAACGCCAAATGATTCGAGCGCCGAAAGAATGAGCTCGAGCTTGTCCAGCAACTCTTCGCGAAGCACGACGTATTTAGGCCAGACATCGTGCTGGTCGTGCGTAATGAAGTCGCGAAGTGCGAAATGCGTGGAGAGTGGTGTGTCTGCGTTGTCCCTGGTGACTTCGATAAAGCCAACGGGGTTGTCGTAGGCCCCGCTAGTCATCTTTTGTTCACCCGGCCAATAGCCGACGTTGTATCCGTTGATCCGGTTCCCGACCTTGAGTCTCCAGGGCGCCATAGTCACAAAGGCAAACGATGCGTCGTTGCCGTAGCGCCCAGTATCGATGCGTCGGATGCCCGGCGAACGCATCGCCGAACCAAAACGGCGCCTGATGCCTGGGTAAAAATCGACTTCGACCGTTTCGAGGATGCGTGCCCTCAGCTGGCCGCTGCGTCCCATGAGGGAGTCAAAGTCAATGCGGTACGCGCTGCTGGAACTTGCAGCCGATGGAATGTTCACCAGTTCGGCGTGGACTGCGCCTTTGCCTTCTCTCAAGTCTGAGCGGCCGCGCACCTCTTTGCCGAGCACCACCTTGGCGCCAAAGGCGACCGCGATGGTGATGAAAAGTGCCGAGAGAATGCCGCGAACAGGTATCTGAGATGCCATACCTATGTGGGACGACTTGAGGCTCGATCTGGCAACTCTTCTCCCAGGCGAGTTGTGTGAGCTGGAGGGGGTAGGTAAGGGGCCGTGGGTCACCCACCGTTGGTGTGCCGAACCCGGAGTCGCGTCGTCCTGAAGTCGGGCCGCCAGACCGGCCACGAATTAACCTGGAGCGCCAGATGTCACTTGAGAATATTGCACAGCCGGGCAGTCGTGTGGTCCGGCTTTCGGATCGCATTTTTGATTCGGCTGCCTTGCTGCTATTGGCAGTTGGAGTCATTTTCTTTGCTGCCGGACGCTCGTCACTCACTCGTTTGGCCTCCGGCGACTTTCAACGCCAGGAAGGCGTGAGCATGGTAACGATTGCCGAGCGCTACGATGGACAGACGCGCACAGGTCTCTGGCTCATAGGGGCAGGACTGGTAGCGGGTGTGGCCGCCGCATCGCGTTACCGCCTGAGGCCGCGGAAATACTCCAAATAGCGCGAAAGCCAAGTCGCGGAAGTTGCGGAAATAACAACAACTGACGCGGAAGAACGCGGAAACTAAAAGGAGGCTTTTTGGTCGTAGTCGGTTTCAGTGGGTAGATCCTGAGATTTTGAGACGAGCCGGGCGGCGATTTTCGTGGGAGAAGCGGGGAGCTGCCTGGTATGACGCGGGGCAGGAGTTTCATGCATCGGCGCTCGACACGCGGGTCCGGGAACTGCGTGATGCGCTGGGATGGCGCATGAGGTACCTACTCCCGACGACTCAGTGCACGACCCTGAGTCCGATGCGTCTTGCGGCTTCACGCAGCGCGCGGTCCAGAGTCCAGAGTTCAGCGCTGGCGATTGCGGCGGCTCCGAGCAGGTGAACATCCACCCAACCGATGCCGCGCCCCATCAGCCTGTGCGACTCGATGATTTGATGGATCTCGTGGTCAGCGGCGACCGGCACCGAGGGAAGGTGGGCGAGCAGATCCAGGATTTCGCGTCGTGACCTGAGGTTGCCACAGGCCAGCTCACCGATCACGAACGCGTGGCTCGCTACCGCCCCCTCGTCGAGTGCCTCGCGCAAGGCAGTGTTTCCTCGGCGGAAGTGATCGACCCAGACCGAGGTATCGACGAGGATCATTTCTTAGCCGAAGGACTGCGCCGTCGGCGTGTTGGCTGCAGGGCGGGCTGACTTCCCCCAAGCGCGGCGAGCCGGCGGGCGCTTTCCCTGGCGATCAGCGCTTCGAGCCCGGCGTGCACGAGGGCCGTTTTCTCCTCGACGCCGGTCAGGCGGCGTGCCTCTTCGAGCAAAGCGTCATTGATGTTGAGCGTCGTTTTCATATGTATGAATATGGGCATTCTATACATATGCGTCAAGATGGCGCGTCAGCGATGCGCAGGTAGCAGTCTTGGTCATCCGATGAACCTCGTGACCGACGGCCGGTACAACTACAACTCGGCGGCGCGAGACGTGCAGCGAGTTCCCCGTCCAGTGCCTGGAGCAGGAGATAGTGTCGCGGACTGAGAGCCTCCACGTCGACTTCTCAAGTTCATCAGCGAGCGCTTTGCGGCGCCGACCTCAGATACGCGTCCGTCTTCTGCAACCAGTCCTCACGAGGCGGGTTGAAAATGTCCACGTCCAGAGTGTCCTCCAACGCCTCTGCCTTGTGGAATACCATCGACGGTATATGCAACACTTCTCCAGCACGGACGTCGATTACCTCGTCTTCGTTCTCCCCGATCCAAAAGCGCAATGCGCCTTCAAGTATGTAGGTGAACTGTTCGTTGTGATGCTGATGGCGCGGCACGATGCAACCGCGCTTTAGATACACATGTGCCAGCATCATCCCATCACCGGTGATCAACCTGCGATCGAGCACTGGCGTCACGTTCTCAAGCTCCACCTCGCTCCACCTGAAGTGCCTTACAGACGCAACCGACATTCTGGTCTCCCAAAAGTTTGACGAGACCGAGAATACGCTCCCGACCGGCTCCACACCAACCCCCTCCCGACGGAGGCATCGGATTCCACGAGGCGCTCCGCGTGCCCTGACGCGACTCTGGGTCGTCAGACCTTGTAAGACTCGCGACGGAGCGCGGCCATGATCACCCGGTTAGCCGATCCAAGACCCGAGAGTTCAGAACTGCAGACGGAAGGGCCCACGCCCGCCCGCCTCTGGGGAGATCAGTGGCTGCGCGTATCCGAAAAGGTCATCAAGGGCCTCAGCATCGAGCTCACCGACCGAGTTGCCACCCTCGAAGCACTCGCCAACCACCTGGAGCGGACGGGTGAGAGCCCCAGCGGCACTTCGCTCTCAGCCGAAATCGCCAAACTTGGCAAGGTCCTCCAGCTCTTCAGGCTCATGCCTGCCGAGCCCTTTGTTACGACGGAGGCTGTCCGGTTGCAGGACATCATTCCGCGAGTGGTGGACATGCACTCCCACCACGTAGACCTCAGCACAATCAAAGTCGACTACACTGCGCCCAATGATCTCGCACCGGTCCTGGTCAGGCCATCCGCTCTTCTTCGATGCCTTCTGGTGCTCCTCGAAAGCAGCGCAGGTAACGCCCTGCGCTCGGCAACTCCGCTGGCTCGCATAGACCTCACCTGTCACGGCGATGGCGAGTTTGTAGTCGTGCGTATGGAGGGCCCGGCTCCCGAAGGCACGCTGCTTTTCACGGGAGACGGCAGCCTGGTGTACGCGGTGCGAAGCGCGCTGGCACACGCTCACGGGACGGCCGACACGGAAATGCTCCCCAGTGCACCGCAAAACCGTTTGCGTTACGAGGTGACTCTTCCGACGCTCAACCGGGCTCGGCGCCTGGCGCAGGACGGCGTACTCTAGAAAGCGAGAGGTAGGCCACGCCTTGCGGCAACCGCGGGCGTGGTTTTGCGTTTGGTAGGCCCAAAGCGGCCGCGATCAGTTTGAGCCTCTCACAGACAAATACCGTGCATCGCAAGGCCCTGCGTCATCTGCGGAGTTGTGATCCCGTAATGGCCGGCATCATCGAGCGGGTAGGTCCATATCGCATGGACGTGGCAACACACCTCTCCCACTTTGAGTCTGTTGCCCGTTCAATCGTGTACCAGCAGCTCTCCAACAAGGCTGCCGCGACCATTTATGGCAGAGTAGAGGGTCTCTTTGGTGGAAAAAGGCCAGATGCAAAAACACTCCTGTCGCTTAACGATGACAAACTACGATCAGCCGGGCTCTCGCGTCAAAAGACGCTCTACCTCAAGGACCTCGCGACGCGGGTCACAGCGGGAGAGGTGCCCATAGACTCGCTTCATGAAATGGATGACGCCGACGTGATTACACACCTCACTCGTGTAAAGGGTATAGGTCGCTGGACGGCACAGATGTTTTTGATGTTTCGACTCGGCAGACCCGACGTTCTGCCGGAACTCGACCTGGGGGTGCAGAAGGCGGTGCAAAGGGCTTATCGGTTACGCAAGCTTCCCACACCTGAGCGTCTGCAGAAGATAGGGGCCAAGTGGGCGCCATGGCGCTCGGTGGCATCCTGGTATCTCTGGCGGTCAATAGATGCTGACGCACTTTAGGGTATACTGGTAGATCATGCGGGTGGCGATAACAGGTGCCAGCGGATTCATCGGACGCCCTCTCTCGGAATACTTGCGGGCCGAAGGGCACCACGTGGTCTCCATCGGTCGGAGCACGCCCGGCAAACGTCAGCCAGACGTGGGGTGGAATCCTGACGATGGCTGGATCGACCGCTCAGCCTTGGGCACACCGGAGGCCATCATCAATCTCGCTGGAGAGAATCTGGCCCAGCGCTGGACAACAGATGTAAAGCGTGAGATCCGCGAGAGCCGTGTGCGAGGCACCGATCTTATTGCGCGTGTGTCGGCGTCGCTCGATCCAAGGCCGGCGGTGCTGGTGAGTGGTTCTGCAATCGGGATCTATGGGGATCGAGGTGACGAAACTCTCACGGAGTCCAGTGGTCCGGGAACCGGTTTTCTCGCCGATACAGGGCGCGCCTGGGAGGACGCCGCCGACCCGGCACGTGAAGCCGGAATTCGCGTGATTCATGCACGTACCGGAGTGGTGATCAATCGCGAAGGGGGAGCGCTCGATCGCATGCTGCCGTTTTTCTCGCTGGGGCTTGGCGGTCGGGTCGGCTCGGGACGCCAGTGGATGAGCTGGATAGCGCTAACGGACGTTGTGCGCGCTCTTGGCTTCCTGATGAGTTCGCCTCATCTGGAAGGTCCGGTCAACCTCACTGCGCCGGAGCCGGTGCGCAACAGCGAGTTCACCCGCGAACTGGCAGGTGCACTCAAGAGGCCTGCGCTGGCGGTAGTGCCGGCGTTTGGAATCCGGCTTTTGTATGGTGAAATGGGGATGGAAACGGTTGTTGCGGGGCAGCGTGTGCTGCCGCAAGTGCTCACGCGCGAAGGGTTTGCGTTCCGCTATCCGCGCCTAGGGGAGGCGTTGCGGCACGAGCTTTGAGAGGTTGTCAAGAGAAGCTTTGCTGCTATCCTATTCATGCTAGCAGAATATGGCTGCACGCGTCACTACGTATCCATGAAAGCTACCGAAGCTTCTCACCTGAGTCGCAGAGTTGGTGGACATTGTCATTTTAGTCCGCTGACGTTCCTGACTCTTTTAACACTCATCGGACTCCCTGCCTGCGCGTCGAATGGTGGTCCGACAGTACCCGAGCCGCCGGCGGTGTCGCGCGAATGGGTCACCGGTGCCGCGGCTGCTGCACTTGGCCCGGACGGTCGCTTCGTGTTCCCGGCTCCCGCCCCTCGCTCCTACGCGATTACGGAAGCTGAAGCCAGGAAGCAGGCGGTTGCTTGGGCTCGAGCAGTAAGCGCTGGTCCAGACGGCGCGTTGCCCGGATTTAGGTTTCTTGAACGGGACCACGGCGGTCCGATACCCTTTGCCAAACTCACGGATTGCGGCCGAGCCTTGTACGCTCAGTCGGCGTACAAACCACTGCCAGACACGCTACCGCAACCGATGTTAAACGCGTTTGGCTCCTATTGGGTCGTTCGGCTCTGTTCACCAGATGGAGAGATTCCGATCGTAGTCGCTGTAGCAGAAACCTCCGAGCTCTCCGTGGGGGACGGACAGCTCAAACTACCTCCATTTCCTGCGCAAATCGGTAATGAGTTCCGCTCAGCCGCCGTTCCTCGGGGAACTCCGAGAACGCGAGCATTCCCTTTAGAACCCGAGGCAGCGGTTGCGTTTGCCTATCGCCAAACTGGTAGGCGCATAAGCGAAGTCCCTGAGTTCTGGCAGCGAGTTGCGGAGCAACGACCGGACCCGATCAGTGTGCATTCTGGTCACTGGCGACTCAGGCTTGAGGCACCTGTACACGGTGTGGGTGCGGCAACCGGAACCGACTACAACGTGCGAGACGTCGTTGTCTTCTGGCCCGGATTCCTGCCGAATGATACGACGCTTCAGGTCGCAGTGCAGACGCAGCCAGACACTGCGCTACACCTACCGTACCCAAAAGTGAATAGCACAGTGTATGAGAACCGAAGCGAGCAAGACCTCGTTCGCATCGAGGTTCGCGTTCCGTACATCTTCGAAATCTTGACGGTCCAGCGTTGATTGGATTCAGGGCAGGGAACATACACAACTCCATCTCACAACAAGCCAAGCGTCAGGCCAGCGAACGCCCTCCGAAGTGCTCACGAGCAGCGATTGTGTCCAGCTATCCACACCTAGGCGACGCTCTCAACCGCGGTGTAATGCAGCCCAGGGCTCCGGCTGGCAACAGTTCGAAACACACCTCACTTTGGTATGCGTAGGCCCGCCCTACGAGTGGAATACGGGCTATCACGTTCAAAATGTGACCCTGAACTCCGCCCATTCTCGCGGAACAGGTGATAAATTACGACTACC
>CAZYTS010000048.1:0-21087 GCA_964649855.1 uncultured Gemmatimonadaceae bacterium | reverse complement strand
ATTCAGGCGAACGACTCTCGGGTGCGGAGCTACGTGGCCGTAAACCCAAACGACACTGAGTTTGCCATTGAGGAGATTGGTCGGTGTGTTGGGAAAGGTGCGGTGGGTCTCAAACTGGCGGCAGCAAGAAGGGCTGACGATAAGCTCCTCGATCCTGTCATCGAGCGAGCCGGGCGTCATGGGTTGCCTGTGCTTCATCACATCTGGCAGCATCGCCGGCGGCATTGGCCGAGCCAGGATATCTCTGACGGCGCCGATCTGGCCGCACTTGCGGTGCGGCACCCACACGTGAGTTTCATTCTGGCTCACATAGGAGGGGGTGGGGACTACGCCCACACTTTTGCCGCGGTGCGCGAGGTGCCTAACGTATACCTCGATATCTCGGGGAGTGGTGCGGACCGCGGCATGCTCGACGATGCGCTGACTGCGGTAGGAACAGAGCGACTCCTGTGGGGAGCAGATCTCACCTTGTGTACCGGTCTCGCTAAGCTCTGGGCGCTGGACGCTCTCGACCTCTCCTCTCAAGACGTGAGCAACATACGCTGGAGGAATGCCGCCAGGATCTTTCCACCCGGTGCCTTTGGTGAACTATCAATAAGGGCCAGAGCCGCAGGGGGAGTCACACGATGAAGGTTGAATCCGGACCGTGGCGTCCCGAGATGGTCGATGTGAACACCTTCATCGGCCCCTATCCATGGCGATACCTGCCGCATCCGGAGCCGGCAGTTCTTGTCCGCGTTATGGAACGGGAGGGAATTGCGAAGGCCTGGGTGGGGCACTTGCCGTCTGCCTTTCATCGCGACCCCGCGCATGGAAACGATGAGCTCCTGTCCGCGCTCGCACCGTTCAAAGACAAACTTGCTGCAGCGCCAGTAGTGCGGCCCGACTGGCCGCGCTGGGAGAGCACATTGGGCATGCTCGCAGATGCAGGCATTTCCGCGGTGCGCGCATACCCGCAGCTCTGGAGTATGGCGCCGGGTGACTCGCGCCTGACCAGCCTGGCGCGCAGCTGTGCGGAACGTGCTCTGCCACTCCTTCTTACGGTGCGCTTTGAGGACCTGCGCCAACGTCATCCGATCGACCAGGCCCCCGATCTTTCTGCTGCTCACATCCGCGAACTTGCTCGTGCTCGTACTGGCGCTTCGCTCGTCGTGACAGCCGGTGGCCGCGAGATGATCGAAGAGGTGCATTGGGGACTCACGCCAGATGAGCGTCGCCAGCTCAGTTGGGACATCTCCTGGATCTGGGGGCCGCCGACGGACGATTTATCGCACCTGCTGCGCACTGTTGGCCGAGAGCGCTTTGTGCTGGGGACGATGTGGCCGCTGAGGTTGGCGCAGGTTGCGCGCGCCAACATTGCGTTGGCGGTGGAGTAGGGGGCGCTGCGACGCTGTGACTCCAACGTTTTTGCAGTTTCCGCTGCTACTCCGCGTACATCCGTGGCCGCGTGTCTTTTTGCAGTTTCGGCGGCCCTCATTTCCGCGGCCATCAGCGGTCTAACTTGCGCCCTATCTTGCACCTATCCATTTTATCCCAAGAACCTGCTTGTGAAATCGTTCACAAGCCCGAATGCTTTACTCGGATTCACCTCACACCAAGGCTCTGATGACGAGCAGGAGTAAGTGGGCGCTCCTTCCAGCGTTCCTCACAATTGCAGTTTCTGCCACCCTGCTCTCCGCTTATAGCGGCGCGTCTTCGTCGCAAGGTTTCTCGCCCGTTCAGCCCATCGCATTTCCGCACCCGGTCCACGTAAAGACCCTCGGGCTGAACTGCCTCTACTGTCACTACAGCGCCAACAAGTCGCCTGACCCAGGACTTCCTGCGGTAAGCACTTGCATGGGTTGCCACCTCATCATTGGTCCCAATCGTCCGGCAATCGATGGACAACCCGCGCGAACGAGCGAAGAGATCCGCAAACTGCAGGAGTATGCTCCCATAGGTCAGCCAGATAAATGGCGTCCGATCCCCTGGGTCAGAATCCACAAACTCCCGGAATACGTGCGCTTTCCGCATATGCGCCACGTAGACGCGGGTGTCACCTGCCAGAGCTGCCACGGTCCCATCCAGGACATGGCGCAGGTCGAACAGCATTCGTCGTTGAACATGGGATGGTGCCTCAAGTGTCACGTCAATGGCTACGATCCCAAAGCGGGGCTTGCAGCAGCTGGTGACACTGTTCAGGCCCAACAGATGGCCGCTGTCGAACCAAAGAAGGCGCGCTACGACTGCGCCGTCTGCCACTACTAGCATTGATTTTCCTGCAGCCACTCGTGACGCTCGACTTGGCGCGCGGATTGGTTTGCAGGCTTTCTTCTGCACGAGGATGCACTGAATGAGCCACAACCCGGGAGCGAACGGCGTCAAGCGTCGTGACTTCCTCAAGGTGCTGGGTGCCGCTGGGGCAGCGACCACCGCGGTTGGCTGCACCAACGAACAGGTCGAGGCATTGATTCCGTATATGGTCTCGCCAGACCAGACAGTGCCTGGCGTTTCCACCTACTACAGCACGACCTGCCGCGAATGCGCCACCGGCTGCGGAGTCGTTGCCGAAGTACGCGACGGCCGAGTCATCAAGCTTGAGGGAAATCCGGACCACCCGGTCAACCGAGGTGCGCTCTGCTCCAAAGGCCAGGCCTCGCTTCAGGGGCTCTACAATCCCGATCGCTATCGCACGCCGATGATTCGCGAGGGTGATCGCCTCGTTCCGACTACCTGGGAAACTGCCATCACTACGCTCGGTCAGCGCATTTCGCAGGCGAGAACGTCAGGGGCAGCAGGTGTGACTTTCATCAATGGCCCAGACTCGGGATCCTTTGCAGGATTTCTCGACAGCTGGTTGAGTGCACACGGATTCGCCGCGCACATCCAGTACGATCCGTCCGCGGATCACGTCGCCGAGTCCGTCAACGCGCAGCAGTACGGTTCCGCTATGCCGTACTACAACTTCTCTGCAGCCAGGCTCATCGTTTCGATCGGGGCCAACTTTCTGGACGGCTGGGGTGCGGCGCTTCCGCAGGAGACGGCGTTTGCTGACGCGCGCGCAAAGCTCGAGAACGCTCCGCGCTTCATTTATATAGGCGCGCGACGTTCGCTGACGGGACTCAACGCGGATGAATGGATTGCCTGCACTCCAGGCAGCGAGTCGGTCATCGTTGCCGCGCTGCAGGCCGCAGTTGGGGCAGGTGGTTCCACAACCATAGCGGCGGCCGCCCAGGCAAGTGGCGTCACCGAGGCCACACTCCAGCGCCTCGCCAACGAGATACGCGATACCAAGCCGAGCGTGGTACTGGCTGCGGCAACCACGCCAGATGGCCTTGACGTTGTCTCGGGTGTCGCCGCCATCAACCGTACTCTTGGCAATGTGGGTGTCACCATCCAGCCGGAGCGCGGACCAGCAGGTCATGGAGGCACCGTAGGCGCGGCCGCTCTGGCTGACGTTGTAACGCGCGCCAATGCAGGATCGATTCCGCTCGCCTTCTTTAGGGGAGTAAACCCCGCCTATGACACGCCACGCTCCATGCAGTTTGCAGAAGCGATGGCGCGCATTCCCTTTAAGGTCTCGTTCAGCTCGTATCCAGACGAAACGAGTGAGCTCTGCGATCTGGTTCTTCCAGACGATCACGCGCTCGAGTCGTGGGGCGATGCCGCTGCTGCTGCAGGGATGATTGGTCTCCAGCAGCCGGTGATGGACCGGATCTTCGATACCCGTGCGACGGCAGATGTGCTGCTACAAGTGGCCAAGGCCGACGCAGCAATCGCCACCAGGTTCCCGCAGACCAACTACCGCGAGGTACTCTCGGCGCGCTACGGCAACAACGCCCTTGCTCAGGCACTGCCAACCGCCCTCATACCGGGTTCACTGCCTTCGCGTCAGGCTCCAGCTACCGCGCCTTCAACGCCCGCCGCACCCATCGGTGGCACGGGCGACTACTTCCTGGTCACCTACCCGCACGCAATGCTGGGCAGGGGAGAAGGCGCAAACAAGCCTTGGTTGCAGGAAATTGCTGACCCCGTTTCAAAGATCTCATGGCAGTCGTGGGTTGAAATCCACCCGCTGACCGCTCAGCGACTCGGTATCGGACTCGGGGATCACGTCACTGTTACGACCGCCGCAGGGAGCATAACGGCGCCCGCCTACACCTATCTCGGCATTCGTCAGGACACTGTTGCGGTGGCGCTCGGCCAGGGTCATACGCGCTATGGCAGATACGCCGAAAACGTTGGGGTCAATGCGTTAGATGCGCTGGCTCCGGTCTACAACGCTCGTGGCGATCTTGTACTTGCGCAGGCAAAGGCGACCGTGGCGCGAACGGGTGAGCACTCGCCACTGGTGACGCAGGAAGGATCCGCGAGGCAGCATGGTCGCGGGATTGGGCGAGCAGTTACTGTAGCCGAACTGATCGCAAACGTTCAGGAGGAACACCACGCGCTTCCTGGAGATGGGTCGCACGAATTCCTGCCAGGTCTTCGTTCTCCCGTGGCTAACGATGCGCAGGGTGATCTTGGTGATCCGACCTCCAAGGACAAAGGGATGTACGATCCCGAGCACTGGAGCGGGATGGCAAAGCGTCGCTGGGCGATGACGATTGACCTGGCGCGATGCACCGGATGTTCTGCCTGTGTCACCGCCTGTTATGCGGAAAACAACATTCCGACAGTAGGGGCGCGTTGGCAGGGTCGTTCACTGAGGCCGTTCCACAATTCGGAATCCGGTTGGGATTCGCGTCCCGGCGCCAACATCCTCAAGGGTCGCGAGATGAGCTGGTTGCGCATCGAGCGCTACTTTGAGGGGGGCGAGGACGGTGTCGGAGAGTTCGACACGCGCTTCGTTCCGATGATGTGCCAGCACTGCGGAAACGCTCCCTGCGAATCCGTCTGTCCCGTGTATGCAACATACCACTCTCCTGACGGTCTAAACGTTCAGGTCTACAACAGGTGTGTAGGAACGCGGTATTGTTCCAACGGCTGCCCTTACAAGGTGCGCTATTTCAATTGGCACGGTTACGGTGAAAAGGAGCGCCGTCAGTACGCATTCCCCGAGCCGTTGCATCTGCAGCTCAATCCGGACGTCACGGTACGCGGCAAGGGGGTCATGGAAAAGTGCACCTTCTGTGTCCAGCGCATACGTGAAGCAGAAAACCTCGCCAAGCTTCAGGATCGTGAACTTCGCCCCGACGAGTTCACTACCGCATGCGCTCAGGCCTGTCCTTCCAAAGCCATTGTCTTTGGCGACGCTGCAGATGACAACTGGAGTGTGGCCGGTATGGTCAACGACAGACGTGCATACCACGTGTTTGAGGAACTCAACACCTATACCGCGGTGGTCTACCTAAAGAAGGTCAATCACCCGGCAGGTGAAGCGCCGGCAACAACGGGAGGGGCACGCTGATGGCCACCTTCGCCGAGCCGATGCGCCCGAACATCCCGTCAGCAGATGTACAGCTGCCAGCGGTCAAGGACTACGAGCAAGTAGACCGCGAGATCTCCGGCACCCTCAAGCCGAGCAAGGGATGGTTTGCAGCCCTCGGGATTTCGATCCTCTTCTTCCTCTGGGGTGCTGGCGCCTGGACCTATCAGATCTACTGGGGTCTTGGAAACGCTGGCTACAATCCGCCGGTGATGTGGGGGGTGTATGTCATTACCTTCGTCTTCTGGGTCGGTATCGGTCACGCGGGGACGCTGATCTCCGCCATCCTTTACCTCTTCCGGGCGGGCTTCCGTACTACGATTTATCGCTGCGCAGAAGCGATGACCGTTTTCGCGGTCATGACCGCTGGGCTTTTCCCGATTCTCCACCTCGGCCGGCCATGGAAGTTCTTCTGGCTGGTGCCGTATCCTAACTGGCGGTTGCTCTGGCCAAACTTCAAGAGCCCGCTCGTGTGGGACGTTTTCGCGATTCTCACCTACCTCACGGTTTCCGCCACGTTCCTGTATGTAGGCCTTATTCCTGACATTGCAGTCCTGCGTGATCGCGAAACCAATCCGGTTCGCAAACGCATCCTGGCGGTGCTCTCGCTGGGCTGGCGCAACTCCGAGCCCGAATGGCGTCACTTCACGAGGATGTATCTCTTCCTCGCCGCGTTCTCGACACCGCTCGTGCTTTCGGTGCACTCGGTCGTGTCGTTCGACTTTGCCATGGCCCTGGCTCCTGGTTGGCACGCCACGATCTTCCCGCCTTACTTCGTTGCCGGCGCCATCTTCTCAGGAATCGGGATGGTGTTCACGATCATCATCCCCATCAGAAAGTTCTTCAAGCTCGAACACTACGTCACGATCAACCACCTCGACGCGGCGGCCAAGCTCTGCCTCTTTACTTCGATGGTGGTGGGTTGCGCTTACCTCATCGAGTTCTGGATTGCCTGGTACAGCGGCAACATGTACGAGCAGGCATTTTTCTGGAATCGCGTCTTTGGTCAGTGGTGGTGGGCTGCGTGGATCATGCTCACCTGCAATATGATCTTCCCGCTGTCGCTCTTTAACCAGAAGCTGCGACGCAATCCTGCCTGGCTCTTCATTCTTTCGATCTTCATTAACCTCGGCATGTGGTACGAGAGGTTTGTGATCATCGTGCCGTCACTGTCGCACGAGTTCGAGCCGTGGCAGTGGTCCGGTTATATGCCGAGCTGGGTCGATACATCGATCCTGGCGGGTTCGTTTGGGTGGTTCTTCATGTGGTTCCTCCTCTTCATAAGAAACCTGCCGGTGGTGGCGATAGCCGAAGTCAAGGAAATCGTGCCGCCGCGGCTGCGTTCACATAAGCGGGGCGAAGGTATCGATACGGCGGGGCACCATACGCCATACGGTACTGAAACTCCGGGAGAATTCGACTGATGAGACGCGGACTTGTAGCTGCGTTTCGCGAGATAGACGCCACTTGCGACGCAATCGAAGCGCTCAAGAAGGCCAACTTCAAGCAGTTCACCGTCTATACGCCGGCGCCACGACATGAGATCGAGCACGCCGTAAATGCACCGGTGAGCCGCGTTAGGGTCTTCACCCTCATTGGAGGAGCACTCGGCCTCACGTGGGGCTATTGGATAGCGATCTGGACCTCGGAATACTGGCCGCTGGTAGTTGGCGGTAAGGCGGTTGCGAGTTGGATTCCTTACACGATCATTGGATTCGAAGTGATGGTTTTGATTGGAGCACTCGCGACTGTTGCCGGGATGTTCATCAACTCGCGAATTCCCAAGATCACAACAACCGTGGGTGCGGATCCAAGGTTCACATCCGGAGACTACGGCATCTACGTCGAGGCTCCGCCTGAGCGGCTCAAGGAGGCCGAAGGCATGTTGCGTGGCTTTGGAGCAGTGGAGGTGCGCGGTGAGAGCTGATTTTTTGAGGCTCCGCGGCCTCGTTGCAGTCCTCCCATTGCTTGCTGGTCTTACCGCTTGCGAGTGGTTTACGGACTTCAAGCGTACGCCCATGGTGGCGACGTGGGAGAGCGACAGTCTTCTCAAGGTGAGAGGAGCGCCACAAGGTTCCGTTCCGACTACGGGAACGGCCGTGGCCGCCTTCCAGGTGTCGTATCTGCCGGCGCCGGGCACGCTCGATTCGATCGCGGCACTCGTCAGCAATCCGACTCCGGTCACCGAAGCGTCGCTCGCCAATGGACGCCTATACTATCAGATCAATTGCGCGGTTTGTCACGGTACTGCCGGTGCCGGCGACGGAACCGCGGTGAAATACGGTATGATCCCGATGCCCATTGTTACCGACCTGACCAAAACCAGGTCGGACGGCTACCTCTTTGCCATTATCAGGAACGGAAGAGGGGCCATGCCCACCTACAACAGAATTGAAGAGAGTGACCGGTGGGACATAGTGAACTACGTTCGTGCCCTCCAGGGACTCGTTACTGGAATTACGGTGCCGAGCGGACCCATGGCGATGCCCGGAGTCAATGGCGACGCCGTGCCGGGCTCCACGGAGCTCGGCCCTACGCGCTGGGTGCCGCACGCTCCGTCGCGCTCGGCCGCGGCGTCAACGCAGGGAGGTAACCAGTGAGCGCTCACTCAGCTGCCTCGTCGCTTTCGCGCGAAGAGATTGTCGAGCGGATATCCAAACCGGTCCCCGCACGCCTGCGCACGATAAGCCTTGTGCTGGCGGCGATCGGCTTTGCGATCTTCGTCTTTGGAGTATTTACCGGAGAGGCGCGCGCCTGGCAGGCCTTTCATGTCAACTGGCTGTTCTTCACGATCACCGCTTCTTCGGCGGTAATGTTTGCGGCCGTGCAGCGCATAACGACCGCTCGCTGGTCCAGGCCCGTCATAAGGCTGGTAGAAGGGTTCGTGGCCTGGCTACCGATTGCATTTATCCTGCTCGTTCTCACCGTTGTGATAGGTCGTGGGAGCATCTTCCCGTGGACGCACGAGCACATTGCTATTCCCGAGAAGGCGTTCTGGCTAAACCCCGGCTTCTGGTCAGTCAGGACATTGTTCACGTATGGTATCATCAGCGCCTTGAGTGTCTGGTTCGTCTACACTTCGGTCCGTCTCGACGTAGGGCTGATTCCCGAGTGGGGGGCACGCTGGGCGAGCGGGATACGCGAAAAGATGCGGCGTGGATTTGGCGAAGAGCGCCGTGAACTGCACTCGACCCATTCATTGCAGGGCAAACTCGCTGTGGTGCTGGCCATAATCTTTGGATTCGGCTGGTCAATGCTGGCCTGGGACCTCTCGATGTCCATGGACTACCACTTCCAGTCCACGATGTACGGCTGGCAGATCTTCATGGGCGGATGGCTCACGAGCCTCATGGTCTTTTCCATCATTGTCCGATGGTGGCGCAACTACATGGATGTGCACGACATCATTACTGATGTTCACTTCCATGACATCGGCAAACTCTGCTTTGCGTTCACCGCGTTCTGGGGTTACCTGACCTTTGCGCAGTATCTCGTTATCTGGTACGGTAACTTTGCCGAAGAGACGCACTACATGCGCTTGCGCATGATTGCGCCGTGGCTCAACTGGACCATGGCCGTCGTCTACATGGTCTTTGTGATTCCTTTTGCCGGATTGCTCGGTAAGAAGCCCAAACTGGTTAGCCCGATCATGGGGACTATTGCAGCACTCTCGATCATCGGCATGTGGATACATCGCTATATCGAGATCTATCCCAATGCGCATGTGGAGTCAGCGACTGCTCCATTTGGTCTTTGGGAGATCGGCGTGACGGTCGGGTTCCTGGGTCTCTTTGCGTGGAGCTACCTGGCCTTTATGGACGCCTTTCCGCGCATGCGTGTAGTGCTCATGACGTCACCGCATCGTGACGAGGTGCAGGTGCCGGTGGACCCGCGCACCATGGAGCCGCTTCCGGCGCACGAGTAAGAGCGAGTGGCTGGATGTGAGGAGGGGCTGAGCGTATGAGCTCAGCCCCTTTAGTTTGAGCCCCTCTAAGCTCAGCCCCGAATAGACTCTGCCCCTCTAAGCACAGCCACTCTAAGCTCAGTCCCCAATAGACTCGGCCCCTCCAAGCGTAGCCCCTCTAGCTCAGACACCCATTTGGATCGCCGCGTAGCCGCGCTCCTGAGCGCGTGCCACGGCAACTATTCCTGCTGGTACGTAGTGGCAGTTGGCGATGCTGTGGGTCGTCACGTCCTTGTAGACCTCGTCAGACGAGAGGTTGAGGGCGCGGGCGATAACGCCTGCGTACGCGCGAGTAGCCATGTCACAAACCGCAAAATGCGCCCCTCGTTCGATCAGTGCCGTTAACGTCACTCCGCGGTTAGGAAGATCGTTGCCGTACTCGCGCGATAGATAGACGTTGGTTGTGGGCGGCTTAAGTGTCTTGGGGTCGTTAAACCCGATTCTTCCCGCAATCGGCTCACCGTACTTGGCCCACATCTCGTCGGTCCATGCAAAGGGCGTCGAGAAGTGTCGCAGGCAGATTACCACTGCCAGGTCGCGGTCGGAGAGGTTGTAGCCGCTACGGTTTGCAACGTAGTAGTTGGTTGCAAACGCCAGTGCTTCGCCGACTCCGTCGGGAGTAGTCGTGTCCCAGAAAAATCGATGGCGACCTGGAACCTCGTCGAACCAATCATCCTGAGGGTGGCGTTCGGGCTTCCATGCCTGCTGGGCTGTGTCCTGTGCGCAGGCTAAACTCGGTGTAGCGATTGTGGCAGCCGCAGCTATGCCGACTCCCAGGCGAGTAACAAAAGTGCGGCGCTCGAATGTCAGATCTTTGTCAGTCATGGATAACGGACAGGGATTGGTGACGTCTCAAATAGTGGTGCGCGGTACTCAATACACCGGCACAAGGATAAGATGCGGCGCAGGCCTCTGCGAGACCGGTCTTGGGGTGACACCCTGCATCCTTTGATCATTTACCGCTGTCAAATTGCTGTATGGCACCCTCCGACACTCCATCCTCCACCGATACCCTCTCCGGGCGCCTCCAGACGGCACTCGGCGACAACTATCGTGTGGAAAGGGAGCTTGGCGGCGGAGGGATGTCACGGGTCTTTGTGGCTTTCGATACCTCGCTGGAGCGGCAGGTTGTGGTGAAGGTCCTGCACGAGGACGTGGTGGAAGGGATTTCCCGCGAGCGCTTCAGGCGCGAGATCCTACTCAGCGCCAACTTGCAGCATCCCAACATCGTTGGAGTCCTGGCGGCAGGTGATGCAGGTGGCTTGCCGTACTTTGTCATGCCCTTTGTTGAGGGCGAATCTCTGAGGGCGCGGCTCAGGCGAGAAGGACGACTCTCTATACCAAATGCAGTTGCGATTTTGCGGGACATAGCGCGCGCACTCGCCTTTGCTCATTCGCGTGGCATCGTACACCGCGACGTTAAGCCGGACAATGTACTCCTGGCAGGTGGTGCAGCGGTGGTCGCGGATTTTGGCGTGGCCAAAGCTTTGGCGTCGGCGCGACAGGGCAACAGCCAGGCCAGCAGAATGCTTACCGGGGCAGGCATGTCGTTAGGCACGCCCGCGTACATGTCGCCAGAGCAGGTCGCCGGTGACCCAGATACGGACTACCGAGCGGACATATACTCGTTTGGCGCGACTGCCTTTGAAATACTCACTGGTCAGCCCGTCTTTGGCGACAGATCGGTAGCAGAGCAGATGTCGGCGCATCTTACAGAGCCGGCCAGACGCTTATCTGAGTTGAGGCCCGAGGTACCGCCGGCCCTCGAGGAGCTGGTCAGCCGTTGTCTTGAAAAGAACCCTGGCCGCCGCCCTCAAGATGCTGGGGAGCTTTTGGCCAGGCTGGACGACCCCGCTGTGGTAAGCGGACAGCTCATTTCGTCGGCCAGTCCAAGCATGATGCTGCCCGCGCAGAGGCGACGGCGCAACTACGCGATCCTTGCTGCGGCTCTCTTGCTCGTTGCAGTGGCGATGTTCGCAGCGTACCGCATGGGTGAGGAGACGGTGCCCCTTGCAACCAACCCAACCGCTGCATCAGGCACCGGCATCGCTGTCTTTCCTTTGGTAAGTCTTTCAGCGGATTCCAGTGAGAGATTTGTCGCTGAGGGTGTCACGGAGGCACTGACCAACGCGCTGGTAGCCATTCCCGGGGTGCGCGTCCCCTCGCGCAGTGCAGCTGCAGCAGCGCAGCGTCAGGGGCTGGCTGCGGATTCGATTGCGGAGCGGCTTGGAGTTGCGATGTACATGGAGGGGACTGTGCAGCGGAGCGGGGAACAGCTGCGCGTAACAGTGCGCCTGGTGAACGCCGTCGACGGCTTTACGATCTGGTCTGACGTCTATGACAGGACTGGCAGCGATCTTCTTACTTCGCAGTCCGAGATTGCCCAGGGCGTCGCAGAAGCTGTGCGTAGCGAGATATTAGAGGTCACGCGCTGAGCGCATGGGCCGGCGTCAAACTGTCGCAGTAGTCACACCGCACGGTCCAAAAGCGCCTGAAGTGCCGCTAGCGGTATGGCCCCTGTCTGTCTCGCCACCTCCTTGCCCCCGCTAAACACGATCGTTGTTGGAATTCCACGCACGTTGAACGACTGACTCGTTTTGGGTGCCATATCAGTGTTGAGTTTGGCAACCAGCGCTTTCCCCATGTTGTTAGCCGCGAGTTCGTCGACCGCGGGGGCCATGATCTTGCACGGACCGCACCAGTCCGCGTAGAAGTCAACTAGAATCGGGATCTCGCTGTCAGAGATGGTGCGGGCAAAGGAGTCCTCAAAAAGAGGGTAGGGGCGGTCAATGAGCAGGAAGCGGGAGCAGGAGCCACATTTTGGCCTGTCCTTGGCGCGGGCGGGATCGATCCTGTTCCAGGTATCACAAAACTGGCAGCGAAGGGTAACCGTAGGAGCTTGAGTGATCATGCGGATTGGCAGGGACAGTTCATTCGATAAGAGTATGCGAGTGCGCATTCAAGTGGTGTCGGGCCGGTTACTTCTTTCTGGTCGCACTACCACCGGGGGCGAGATTTGGCCATCTTTAAAAGCTGGGGGCGATAGCTCAGTTGGGAGAGCGCCTGGTTTGCAACCAGGAGGTCACCGGTTCGATCCCGGTTCGCTCCACTCTCCACCTTTCACAGTGCGCCGTGTCCACGTCTGAGGCCGGACATACCGGCGCGCTGGAATCCCGTCTCAGGACGGCCCTTGCGGGAACCTACCAGATCGAGCGCGAACTCGGCGGTGGTGGAATGGCGCGTGTCTTCCTCGCGCGCGAAGTAGCCTTCGACAGACCTGTTGTCGTTAAAGTCCTCTCCGACGCCCTCAGCGAAGGACTTTCCAGGGACCGGTTCCGCCGCGAAATAATGCTCTCGGCGAATCTGCAGCACCCCAACATCGTCGGAGTCATAGCCGCAGGCGAAGCCGCTGACCTTCCGTACTTTGTCATGCCTCTGGTGGAGGGTGACTCGGTCCGTGCCCGTCTGCAGCGAGAAAGCAGGATTGGGATCGCCGCCACGGTTGCCGTTCTCAGGGATGTGGCCCGTGCCCTGGCCTATGCACACGACCGCGGTGTGGTGCACCGTGACATAAAGCCCGATAACATCTTGCTGGCGGGCGGTGCAGCCGTGGTAGCCGACTTTGGCGTGGCCAAGGCCCTGGTAAGCGCCAGAGTCACCGCAGAGATGAGCACGAGTGGCGGCTCGCTCACCCACGTCGGAGTCTCTCTGGGCACGCCAGCCTATATGGCCCCAGAGCAGGTTGTGGCCGACCCCGCGGCGGACCAACGCGTAGACATTTATTCGTTTGGTATCACTGCCTACGAAATGCTGGCGGGACGGACGCCATTTGCCGAAGCGTCTATCAGCGAGCTGATGTCGGCGCATCTCAGCAAGGAGCCGCCGAGACTCGCTTCTCTGAGACCCGATGTACCTGCCATCCTCGAAGCACTCGTTATGCAGTGCCTCGAAAAAGATCCGAACCACAGACCGGCAAGTGCCGATGAAATACTAAAGCGTCTCGACGACCCTGCGATAATCAGCGGAGCCGTTCCTTCTCTTGCCTCCCTCCCGGCAATTCCCGCTCCTGCGCGATCAGTTGCTGGCCGCCGGTGGATTGCCATAGCTGCGGTTGGCGTTCTGGTAGTTGCAGCAGGCTTCTTTTTGTCTCGCTGGCAGTCTGGCGGCAATGGGGACAATCCCGATGTGATCCAGTCAATCGCCGTACTGCCGCTCGTCCTTGCTTCTCCCGATACGGCCGACGCGTACCTGGCCGCCGGGATCACGGACGAGTTGATGAATGCCTTGTCGCGTATTCCCGGCGTTCGTATTGCCTCACGACTTACGGCCCGTTCGCTGGCAAGCGCTGGAGGCGACCCTGCCCAGGCCGCGCGTGCCGCCGGCGTTACCATGACGCTCGAAGGCACGGTGCAGAGACGTGGCGACCGGATTCGTGTTACCGCGCGCTTGGTGAGCGCTTCGGATGGCTTTGCCATCTGGACCCAGACCTACGAACGCGGATCGGGCGACCTCTTTGCGGTTCAAAACGAGATAGCGACGGCAATCTCGTCTGTTGTGCGGGCGGACCTCTCTCGCGACGCGCTCACCGGCGCGTTAGGCAGGGCTCGCGACGAAACACCCGACCCCGCCGCTTACGACGCGTTTTTGCGTGGCCACTATCTTCTTGCTCGGCGAGGTGCCGCGACCCTGCGCGAAGCCGCTACTTACTTTGAGCAGGCGCTGGCCCGCGATTCAATGTTCGCGCGCGCGTACGCCGAGTTGGCGCAAACCTATGCGGTGCTGCCGCTATACGCTCCTTCAGAAGGGAGGCTCGTTCAGGACCGGGCACTTGCCGCGGCCAACAGGGCCATTGCGCTCGACTCTACCCTCGCTCCGGCCCACGCTGCACTGGGCTACATACAAAACGCATCCTGGCGCTGGCGCCAAGGTCACGCATCGTTGTCGCGTGCCGTGTCGCTCGACCCTAACGACGTTTCCGCACGGCAATGGCTCGGCGAGAACCTACTCGTAACAGGGGACCCGCAGGGTGCAGCACGTGAGTTCGAAGCCGCCCTCGACCTGGAGCGCGATTCACCCCTTCTCAGCGTACTCCACGCCGTGGCGCTAGGCGCGGCAGGCGAGCACGCCCGCTCCCTCGCCTCGGTCGAAGCTGCTATTGCCGCGGACCCCTCATTTGCCGTAGCACGATATATGGCTGGTACTGTGAGGATCTATGCAGGGGACCACGGGGGTGCGATTGCTGACCTCGAAGAGGCGCGTCGGCTTGCACCAAACATACCAGCCGTAATGGGTGCTCTGGGCTTCGCCTACGCACGCACAGGCAAAGGAGCGCAGGCACGAGAGCTTTTGGGAGCGCTGAGGAGGATGCAGGTCAGCGACGGCGTTCTCCCCTCGATTGCAAAGATTCATTTCGGCCTTGGAGAAGTTGACCTGGCCGTGGAAGCGCTGATCGCGGCCGGTGAAACACACGACTCCTTCTTTGCCTCCGAGCCGATGGGCACCCCGATATTCGAGGCGCTACATGCACACCGCCGCTTCCTGGAGTTGCTGTCGCTACTCAATCTGACCGATTCTGAGTTGGCAAAGCGTGCTTCTGGCTCTGGCTCAACCCAGACGCGCTGACCACTTCGTCACCAGCGAGAAATCAGGGGTTACGCGAGGGCGTGCGCGCGCAGTATTAGTTTCTGCGTGAATGACTGGTACGATGCGCCCCGGCGCTGGACTCGGCGACTCCGCACACCCACAGATGCCGTCCGCAAATCCGCCGAGGCCACGATCAGACAAGGCTGGAACGCGCGGATAACGCGGCTCATTCGAAAAATTGTACTGCTCCTCCCGCGATACGCCAATCATCGCGGACCGCGCGCAGATGCGATCTTCCTCTCGCTGGCCGCCATAGTCGGCGTACTCGGTGCGATCGGCGTTCAGCTCTTCTTCAACCTGATCGATCTGGCGAACGACTTTCTGGTCGTGCGTCCCATGCGGCTCGAGGTCCTGTCAGGTCGTTGGATCGTAGTACCGTTGCTTACGGGTGGAGCAATGGCCCTCGCCGCGTGGATCATGCGGCGTTTTGGAAACGGTTACGATGGTTTGAACGTGCCTGACGTATCGTGGGCCGTTGTGCGTCGTGACGGCAGGATTCCAGGGCGGATGTCGTTAGCCAAGTCGGTTGCCAGCGCAGTGACTATTGGTGGTGGCGGCTCGGCCGGAAGCGAGGGTCCGGTTGCCGTTCTCGGTGCCGCACTGGGCTCCAAGTTTGCCGGGCCGCTGAGACTAAGGCCCGAACGCATCAAGGTGCTGGTCGGTGCCGGCTCTGCCGCGGGTATCTCGGCGACCTTTGGTGCACCGCTGGCAGGTGCGTTCTTTGCTTTGGAGGAGATCCTCAAGTCGTCGTCGACGGCAGCCTTTGCACCTGTGGTTGTAGCGAGTGTGGCGTCGTACGCATTTTCGGCGGCAGTATTTGGGGCCGATGCACCGTTCCCGGGTGGGTTAACGTTTGGTTATGAACTGCAGCGTGAAGTACTGTTCTTCTTTCCCTTGTTGGGCATTATTGCCGGCCTGGTAGCAGGGTTTTTTGTGCGAATGGAAGATTGGGTGGCGCGTGCCAGGTGGCGTACGATGACTCCGTCACCGCTACTACCCTGGTTAGGCGGAATTGCAGTTGGCCTGATAATGGTGGCGGGGCAAGGGCATCTGGCGAGCCGAGGGCACTTTACGATCGATTTTGAAGCACTTACGAGTTTGTCATGGACGGTGCTGGCAGTGTTGGCTCTCGGCAAGGTGGTAGCTACTGTGTTGACATTGAACGTGGGAGGATCCGGAGGTGTGTTTGCTCCCTCGCTCGTGATTGGGGCCATGGTAGGGATTGCGCTGGCACAGTTGCTGGTGCAGCTCTTTCCGTCGTTGTCGCTCACTCCCGGAGCGTATGCGCTCGCGGGGATGGCGAGTCTGGTGGCTGCGGCGACTGGGGCGCCGATTACAGCGATCTTGCTGGTGTTTGAGATTACAAACGATCACGAGATGATATTGCCGATCATGCTGTCCGTGGCGTTTGCGATAACGATCCGGCGGATAATCACGCGTGAGACACTCTACTCCGCGTGGTTGTTGCGGACGGGCCGCTCCCAATCGATGGAGCCGGGGACGGGGGAGTGGCTACGGACGCCGGTTTAGCTGGAACCGTTGCTCCCGGAATTGAGTCAAAGAGGTAGGGCCCGGCGAGTTGGCGTTGTTTCAAGTAGTGTGGCGCGATCCATAGAACCAGGCGGAAGCAGCTCTCGAGGGAGGTGAGTATGCCTGCATTGTATTGTATTGTTGTGTTCGCAGTGGCGCGGTCCGACAGCGGTGGGGGCGCTCGCTGGTAATGCTGGTATTGTGCGTCGCTGTTGCGATACCTCGCGCGGCGAGTGCGCAGAATCCCACCAGTTCTCTGGGTCGCCTTGCCGGCGTTGTAGTGAGTAACGATGGTTCGCCGATTGCGGGAGCGCAGGTTTATGCACCACCTGTGGGAGTTGCGCTGACCGATTCGCTAGGGCGATTCAATATTGGTTTTGTGACGATAGGTGCCTACAAGATTACAGTGCGAAGACTTGGGTTTTCGCCGGTCGAATGGGTGGGCACGATCGGTAGTGAGGGGTCCAGTGAGATAAGGGTCGAGCTTACCCCGCTATCGACGATGCTGGCACCGATCACTGTCACAGCGCGGCGTCAAAGGTATCCGCGGGTATACGAGAGAATGGAAAAGGGTCTTGGCGTTACGAGGTTTGCCGAAGACCTCAAGAAGTTTGGTGCGATGCCAGTGGATGACGTACTCGATTTTGATCCTCGGATCAGGACGACTCTTTGGTCACCACCGAGCTGTGGGGGACCGTTGGTGTATGTGGACGGAATACGCACGCCACCGCCGAGTTTTTTCCTGATGCCCCCATTTCCGCATTTGAGCGATTTTGTCCGACTCGAAGACATCGAGGTGATCGAGGCGTTCAAGTCGCCGGATCATTTGAATGAGGACTTTGTCCTCGAGGATCCGAGCGATCCTCCCCCTAAGAAGCAGTCGGTGGGAGCATTGAGCACTGGTACGCCACCCAAGCGGAGTGTTTCGTCGCTCGGGGGTTCGTGTCGCCGAGTGGTAATGATCTGGACGAAGTATTACCGGGCTCGTTAGGCGACCGGTTGGAAAGCGAGGCTCTTAGCGGTCGAGTTGTGCCGATCGAGTGAGCTTCGCTCGCAGTCCAAAGTGATCGCTCATACGACATCCGCTGCGATCATGGTTGCTCAAGCAACCTTCAGCGGACTGATCTGCGCGATTTCACGCTTTAGTTCCTGTGCAGCATCCCAAAGATCGACATTGCGCTGCAGATTGAGCCAGAACTCTGGGGAGTTGCCAAAAAGCTTCCCAAGACGTAGCGCCATCTCTGCGCTTAGTCCCCGCCGCTCACGCAGCAACTCGTTTACCGACTGGCGCGAGACTCCAGCGGCGTCGGCAAGCGCCGTTACCGTGAGTCCGTATTCCGGCAAGAAGTCTTCGCGAAGTATCTCTCCGGGATGAATCGGCCGACGCTCCAAAGGGCGTGTGTTTGGGATGCTCATCGAGGTTCCGCAGTGCTAGTCTTGGATGATATACACTACATCTGCAAATTGTCAGCATCGAGCGCGGCCGCCTCGCCGAATCGAGTGCCCGTCGTGTCGTCGAAGCATCGGAGCGTTCCACCTTGCAGTGTGATAACTACACTGGATCCCGGCTCGCGCGCGCTTTGCGCGCTTGGCCGGGAAGACAGTTTTGGGGGGAGAGTCCGTCGAATCATTCCGGAGAAGCTTGCTCAAACGCCAGACCCTTTAAGCAACTTGCGATGCCCGATGTGGTTAGGTGTTGCAGAATGGCCCTCTAACCGAGTAACAGGCGGACAGGCCCGCACCATCGAGGCGGGCCAACCCTCGCCTTGAACCCCCACGAACCCCCAGATAGCTTCTCGGTCCCGAAACCTCCCACGCCAACCCTACCGTCTTGGACCCCGTCGAACTCCTCGCCCGGGACGACAAATGGTACCTCGGGAGCGGAGACGGCATCATCTTCGCCCCACCATTCCCAACCTGGCTCGACAGCCCGGGCTTCTGGGACGACGCCACCATATTCCAATACCAGTTCGGACCACTCTTTACCGTCTCCTGGCTCGACGCCGACGGCCGTGAGCTACCCGCCAGGCTCACCCGCAGACTCTGGACCCCCGCCGAACTCACCGCCTACTACGACCTCGGGCACGGCATCACCGCTCGCGAAACCCGATCCGTACAACCCAAGGGGATCTTCGCCTCGGAGTGGTCCTTTGAATCAGACGAGCCCGTCACCCTCCACGCCGTCGCCTGGACTCAGCAGGACACCCGCTCCCTCGACCTCGGCTCCGTTGCATGGAACGGGGCTTTAGGCTTCACCAAACGTGTAATCGATCGCCGCGAGGTACCGCTGGACGTTCGCGTCGAACTTGCCGTCGTAGGAGAGTCGGCGAGCTGGTCTGCAATGCTGAGCGAGCGAAGTGCCATGCAACCGCACTGGCGTCTGGCACCGTTCGGCGAAATGTGGAGCAGGGGGCGGCTCCCGTCCGAAGTCCGTCTCGAAGGGATTACTACAGACGGACAGATGTACGCGGGAGTGCATGCAGTTCTGCCACCTAAAACAAGAAAGGGCAGCGTAGCCTTTGCCATGCGTCTCGCTCCCGCAGACGACTCTATACGCGGTGGACGCGCGCCAACGCCGCTGAGTTCTGCCACAATCCGACAGGGGCGGAGCGAAACTCCTCTGAGCAATGCCGCGATCGCCACAGCACGACAGGTACCCACTCAACCCCTGGCGCGTGCCAGCAGACGCCGATGGCGCGAGCTCTTTTCCCAGGTACCGCACTTTACCTGCTCCGACCCCTATCTCGAACGCTACTACTGGTACCGCTGGTACGGCCTCGAACTCAACAGCATTAAAGCAGGAACCGGGAACTATCGCTGGCCCACGGTGTGCGAGGGAATCGGCTTCTTCCACGTCCCCATCACATACAGCGCGCAGTGCCACGTGAGGGAGCTGCGCTGGATGCAGGATCCGGAACGCGCACGAGGAGTGCTGCGCACGATCTTTGGTCATCAAAAGCCAAATGGGGCGCTGCATGGGCGCATCTATGTGAATCATCTCCAGGGCACCGACTTCTACCACGCCAATTGGGGCGACGCGTTTGACGCACTCGATGCGGTCCATTCCAGCGACACCTTTGCCTGCGAGATGTATCCGCTCCTGTCTCGTCACGCCGAATGGCTGGTGTCAACGCGGGATAGCGACAGCACGGGAATGTTTGACGTGCTCGATCAGTATGAAACCGGGCAGGAGTACATGTCTCGCTACCAGGCCGTGGATCCCCGCGCCGACGCGTACGGCTGGGAGAACCGCATCCGCCTTAAGGGCATCGACGTAACGGTCTATGCATACGCCCTCTTTAGGGCGCTCGAACGACTGGCGCCACGCGTCGGCGCACGTGGCGAAGGTCTCCACTGGGGCGGCTTTGCTGCACGTACCGCGCGGGCAGTGCGGGAGAAAATGTGGGACCCTGATACACTGATGTTCTCAGACGTCGATCCGCGCACGATGAAACGCACAGGCGTGAGCGCCGCTGTTTGCTTTTACCCCTACTTCACAGACCTGGCAACCGAAGAGCATCTTGCCGGTCTGGAGGAGAACCTCCTCAGTCCGGCGCGCTTTTGGACAAACTATCCGGTGCCTTCGTCGCCGATCGACGATCCGCTATTCAGTGCTACCGCCGAGTGGAAGGGCAAGCGCCATGTCTGCCCATGGAACGGACGGGTATGGCCCATGACCAACAGCCACGTCATAGAAGCGATGATGCGCTGGGCGACGCCCGAAAGACCGCATCTTAGACGCAGCACCGGCGCGCTGCTGCAGCGCTTTGTCCACATGATGTTCCAGAACGGCGACCTCCAACGTCCCAACTGCTTTGAGCACTACAACCCGTTTACTGGAACGCCCTCTGCCTATCGCGGGGTCGACGACTACCAGCACTCCTGGGTAGCCGATCTGATCATCCGCCTCGTCGCCGGTGTAGACGTCCAGCGCGACAAAGTGGTCATTGATCCATTCCCAATGGAGCTCGACGCCTTTGAGCTTACGAACCTGCGCATCGACAACATGGACATTGCAGTCAGACTGGACGGTGGATTCCTGACCGTAACAGTCAATGACGACCTGCGCATGGGTCGGCTGGGAACTCCGGTAACGATCCCACGCTGAATGAAGCTATTGGTCGTCGTATCGAGCGACGCCGAGGGTGTGGCGGGAGCGGAGTGGGCGAGAGAGAAGAAAGGGTGGGAGGTGCAGGTGGCTTCGGCATTGAGCATGGCGCAGCGAGCCGAAGGAATAGACGCCGTCTGGATTCATGGCGACAACGAACCAGCGCTTTCTGCTGAGAGCATTGCGGCTCTCAGAAGTTGGATAGCGAGAGGTGGCGGCGTGGTACTCTCGCTCAGAGCGGTCAGCCTTTCAGCGCAACTGGGACTTGAGAGCGACGCGCGAATGGTCAGGGAGAGCCGTAACTGGTCAGATGACGCCGACCCGCTGTGGGACGCATCCTTCAGGAATTGGCCCGACTATCCTCACATTCGCGGCCTCCAGGGGTGGCCGGCCGGCAGTCATCCCCTCTTTGACGGCTTTGAGCGTGGCACCTTT